>JAHYJH010000003.1 GCA_019429185.1 Vicingaceae bacterium | reverse complement strand
CACAAATGGTCTAACACGCTATACAGACTGGTTCAAGGACCGTCTTAAAAAGACAAAATTATTAAAAAAAATAAAATTATTAAAAATTAATATTTTTTATTGGAAATCAACACAGAATCTATCGGGATTAATTGCGTTTTTGAGATATGCAATCAAGCTTTCATCCACCATGTAGTTTACAATCTCCCGTGGTGTGTAAAAGGAGCCGGTTTGCTTTCGTGCTGTTGTTTTGGTTTCGGGATTATAACTCGCCAATAGGTTTTCAAATACCTTACCTAATAGTTCCGGGTCGAGGGCTACGTCTTCTTCAATCGGGGTATTTTCAGTAATGGTAAACTTATAGGATTTCAGGATGTTAATCAGTCCTTTTACGGCAGCTTGTTTGTACTTTTTATCCTTAATACCAACAATGTCGCTCAGGTCGGTTTCTTCTTCCACACCAAAAAAGAGGTAATCGGGTACAATGAGTTGTTCACCTTTAGCCATGTGATCGGAAAAACCATCAACATATTTTTTTAAATGCTTTTCATCTAAACATTCAAATAACCCCCCGTTCAAAAAGGGAACTACAGAATTCATAAGGGTTAAAAACTTCTCAGGATTTTTAAAGTGCTTTTTGTAGCGATACAACCAATCATTTCCAAAATCATCGCCATAATTCTTGTCTCTTCTAAAATCTCGAGTTCTTTTATCTAAACCATCAGGTTTAATTGGGCAGTTGAGGGTAGCAAAAAACAGGTTTTGCAAAATAGCTTTGTAGTAAACGCTTTCTTTGTTACGCTCTTTAAACATGCCCCTTTCGTGATAAGGAGAAATTTCATTCAGAATATCTTTTTGCAAAGCATCCAGTTCAAAAAGTTCTTCGGGAATCAGTTTTTTCTCTTTGATAAACCAAACAAAAAGTAATCGGGTAAGCATCCGAATTACATTGGTGGCTCGATGCTCTTGAAGCAGGTCTTCCGGTTTGGCGTTTTTGTGGTGGGCATCTGCAATGGTTGGTTCTCCGGGAAAAGTAACATGCTGTGTTGCCCAGAAATACCAGTTGGAAAGTTCTTGGTAGAATTTCTTGTTGAGCAGGCTTACGCTAAATACTTCCTGCCAGTAGGCATAAAGTTTGGCGAAGGAATCCACTTTCTTTGTTCCTGTGGTGGGTATTTGCAATTCGGCTAAAATGCGTTCATGTCCTGAATGTGGTTTCTCAATATGGATATCACGCAACAAGCTTACTTTGCCAGCCTTTTCGCCTTCCCGCCATTCCTGTTTGTATTTTAATCGCTCGGTATTGGCAAAAGCCAAGTAGTTGCCATATTTGAAAACTACCACCACAGGTGTGTAGTAAAACTCTCGGTTAAAGGCTCTTGAAATTTCTGCTAATTGAGAACGGGTTGGAAGCAGTCCGTTGGGTCTGCTTTTAAGAGTAACTCCAAAAATCAGAATGCCGTCATAATCAGATTTGATTTTATCGGCTTCTAAGGATTTGTTGCCTTCAAAAGCTGCATCGTCCACCATTCCCACGAAATAGACATCATCCATGAGTTGGAAAGTGTCATTATCCTTGTAAGTGTCTTTCAGTATTTCCTTTGCAGAAGTGGGTTCATCAGCCACATAATTCACAGGCACTTTCAAATCTTTGAAAAGTTCTTTGAGTGCTTGTAGGAAATTATTAGGGTCAGAAAAGCTATGTAAATTCATCTATTTCAATTTTTTCAAGTTCGCATTATTGACTAAAGAGGTCATTTGAGTAATGGCAATTTGGTTCAGTTGGGTGAGTCGCTCCGATTGGCTGAGTCCTTGGCGAATAAGCACGGCATTGATACTTTCCAGATTGGAAAGAACAACCAGTTGTTCAAGTGTGGCATCATCCCTCACATTACCTTTGGCATCCGGATTTTCAGCTCTCCAATTTGCAGCTGTTTTTCCAAATAGTGCCATATTCAGCAAGTCGGCTTCTGATGCATACACCAAGGAAATTTGCTTTCCGGTTAGTTTTTCGGGAATCAGTCGTTCCTTGATGGCATCAGTGTGAATGGTATAATTGACTTTGGCAAGGGTGCGTTGCAGGTTCCAATCCAGCTTTTGGCGGTTGTTTTCGTCTTCTTTGAGGCGTTTGTATTCCTGAATGAGATAAACCTTGAATTCAGCACTGATCCACATCCCAAACTCAAATGCGATATCAATGTGGGCGTAAGTACCGCCATATCTACCTGTAGTAGCTTTTAATCCAATGGCGTTGGTTTTTTCATTCCACTCTTTGACGCTGATTTTATAATTGTTCAAGCCTGCCTGACTTCTAATTGTGGCGAATTCGCCATAATTAAAATCCGGATTATTGACAGACTCCCAAATGCCAAGAAATTCAACAGTATTACGGTTTCTAAGCCAGTCTGAGATGAAAAAATCACCGTCTTTGGCCTTCAACATATCCGTAAGCGAGATATACTCGCCTTCTTTTTCAACAGAAATAGTTACTTCTGTTCCCTTAACACTGAGTTTCTTTTTCTTTGCCATATATAAAATTCATTCATTTCTGTTTTTTAAACGCATCGAATTCGATGTGTTTAAAGTGGTCAAATTCGATGGCTTTTAATTGTACCGATTTCGGTGTAATTAAACTGAAACCAAAAACCACGCAATCAAATCAAAATTATTCAATTGGAATTTTTCATCCACCTTGACGTTTTGCTTTACTCTTGATAAAGCGTCCTTGTCGCCTTTTCGCAATTTTGACAAAAGGTCTTTTGCTTCTGTACCCATTACTTTTTTAGTAGTACCGTCTTCCTGAACTTGTTCTTCTGCGGCTTGGCTATCCAACCAAGCTTTCAGTGCGTTTTCTAAACCCTGAATAGCAGCATCTTCTCCTTTATCTATCGCATCAGGCACAAAACGGTCTTTGTCCTTGTGATGAGTCAAAGCATCCAACACATCTTTTTGATTGAGCAAAACCAACCTGCCTTGCTTATTGATGTAGATAATGTCAAAAACTTTGTATTCGTGTTGAGTAGCTTTTGCAGGTCGTGCCGGATATCCAAGCAATGCAATCAAGCCGTTTTCTGCACAAACAGTAGTTTCTGCTTTAAAACCAGTGTAAACTCCTTTTGGCATCCGCAGGTATTTGGCCTTGTCTTTATTGAATTCTTCCAGTAAATCTTGTCTGTAACGCTCCAGAGAGAGGTCATCAAAGCCAAAAGTTTCATTTCCATCCAAGTCATCAAAAGTTACCTGCATTTGCTCCATCATGCGGTTTTTTATGCGTTGGTCAAGAGATTCATCATGAATCATTTCTTGGAAAGTTTCTGAGAATTTTTCATCTACCTCTGCACCTGCCAGCTTCATGGCTGCCATACGTTGTTCAATTCTTCCCTGAAGATTTAAGTAAGAATTGATATTATTGGATGGCCAGAAATTGATGCCAAAAATTTTCTTGTTAGGACTTCCCAAACGGTCAATACGCCCTAATCGCTGAATGATTCTTACGGGATTCCAATGAATATCGTAATTGATGACCATATCGGCATCTTGCAAGTTTTGCCCTTCGCTCAATGCATCAGTGGCAATCAGAATATCAATCGGCTGTTGCACTTTAGCATAGGTTTTCGGATGGTTTTGTGCCACCCAGGAAATCCAATCATGGTAGGCTTCCAATCCTTTTTTAGGCGTTTGGAAGTCCCATTCCTTCTCCATGTACAGTTTGGTGTATGGGGCAAAGCGTTCTAGAATAGGTTCAAAATTTTTCGTTTCTTCATCTGAATCACTGGTCTGTGAGCCGGAACCTGAAACCATTGCAAGCTTGTCAAAGCCACGACTTTTCAGTTGGTCAAAAAGATATTGAGCAGTATCACGGTAAACAGTAAAGATGACTACTTTTGCGTTTCCACTGTTATTTCCAGAAGCTCTCTTCTTGTTGATTTCAGCTATCAGCGTTTGCAGTTTATCGTCTACTGAAACAAGGTTTCCGGGTCGTACAGTTTCCTTGTCGATTTTGTTTTCAAACTTTTGGAGATTGATGAAAAGATTGTCTAGAGCATCCAAATCTTTCTTTAAATCTCTTTTGAAGTACTCCAAGTTACCTGAGACGTCAATATCAGAAAGATTAATCTTCCGTTTTTTTCCTAAAGTGAGTTCTTCGTAATCGTCCTGCAAATCATCATCATCAAAAAGGTTTTCATCCTTTTCATTTAGTTTGCTATTGGCTTTACCTTCCTGATAGGCTTTTATTTTGTCTAAAGCATTTTGGTGATGATCTTTTATTTTTTCAACGGTGGAGTAGAAGGAATACCATGAAGATTCTAATCGCTTAACCATCAAGATATACATCATCTTCACCAAAAAGCGATCTCTTTGCCTTTCGTCATGCAGTACGTCTTTTTCTTCTTCGTCTTCTTCTTCCAAGTAAAAAGAAGGTTGGTAACCCGAAAGCATCGGTGGAAAATGGTCGAACAGTTCTTCGAAGGACTCAAAGTTTCCTAGTTGACTAGGTGTAACAAAAAGATTTAAAGGTTTTGTCTTTGAGGGAAAGGTTAGTCCTGTCTGCTGCCCTTCAATCATTTTCCGTGTTCGGGCAACGATTAATGAATCGGTAAGTGTAAAGAAATTTGCCGGAAGCTTTTTGATAAAGTCACTTATACTTGGGCTTGGTTCTTCTCGCCATTCATTAAAAACCTTCTGTGCTGTTCGGAAAGTGTAATCCAAATTTCTAATGCCTAAAGTTTCTTCGTAACCACCAACATCACCTTGAACCATTAATTTAAATTGGTTTCGGATGTCATTTAATGAATTGTTGATGGGTGTTGCTGATAGCAACAATACTTTTACATCTTCATTTTCTTTCAGAATCTGCTCAAGCAAAAATTTATATCGGTTTGATTTATCATTTCTAAGGTTGTGGCTTTCGTCAATGACAATCAATTTTGGTTTGTCGTTGGTAAAGTATTTGTCAGCACGGTCAACGTATTTCTCAACCCTGTCTTCGTGCATATCGGTGTGGAATCGTAAGAAAAAATCAAATTGATCCTTTTCGAAGCGAGAATCTTGATGCTTTAAATATCTTCTCCAGTTATGTTCAAGCTTCTTTGGGCAAAGCAATAATACTTCACGTCCTTGGAGTTGAAAAAATTTCATTACGGCTAAAGCACTCCATGTTTTACCCAAACCAACGGCATCAGCCAGAATTGCTCCGTTATATTTTTGAAGCATTCTAATTAAACTCAATACGCCTTTTTTCTGGAAATCATAAAGCGTGTTGTAAACAACGGAATTTTCTAACCGCCCGATTTGACGATTAAAATCTGGGTCATTTTCAGTCTCCAATAATTGATTTCCGAATAATTCAAATAATACTTTATAGTAGAGTTCTCTCGGTGTGTACTTAATAAAAATCCGCTCAATTTCATTAATCAAATATTGTTTGAAGTCGATTTTGGATTTTGTACCATCAGGAGCAACCAAAGTTTTTTCTTTATGTGCTTGTGGTCTTACCCACAAAGCATCAAACCAAACTACCAGTTCTTTGTATTGGTTGTTGTTGCCTGTTTCAGCAATGTTTAATTCTATGTTGTTGGTTTGCTTTAAACCAATTCCTGCTTCTGTGAGGTTTGAGCTTCCGGAAATGAAATATTTATTTCTATCGTCTTTTTTGTCAGGATTGAATAAGTAGCTCTTAGCGTGGCAAAAATTCGGCTCTAATGTTTTTGCTAAGACTTTGTCCTGTTTTAGAAAAGCAACAGCTTCTTTTGAAAGCGAGCTTAGTTTTAGTGAGGCTTCAATGCTAATGTTTTCATTAAGCAAGTCTAAAGGTCGCTGGTCTATTGAGTCAAAATTTACGATGTCACCGAGTACAAGTCTAAAGTCTGAAATTTTATCATTTACATTTTTTGAAAGCCAAGCAAGAGCACCAATAGTAAAGTACCCAGTTACAATGTCCAGTTTTCCTTGTTCGGTGTAGGAAGCAATCCACTCGTGGACTTTTAAATTTTCATTTTCGTTATCTAATATCATTATGCAGGCTTATCAGTTTTAATTAATTCCTTTGGGTCGACTTCCAAAATCTTGGCAATTTCAAAAAGTACTTCAAGTCTTGGTTGTTGTCGGTTTTGCACATAGCCATTGACCATATTGTAACTCTTGCCAAGTTTTTCAGCCAGCCAAGTCTGCTTGATTCCCTTTTCTTCCAATACTTCTTTTATTCTGTTCATGTCGACAAAAGTCAGGCTGCTAAAATAGGTTTTATATTTTGAATGTATCGTTTTTCAAGATAAAAAGTGTTTGATTTATTGTCGCTCTGTCCGTCCGTGCGTTGGCAAAAAAATGGCTCTTTTGGTATTGCGAAGGGTCGGCTTGAGTGTCGGGCAAAACCAAATGTGCCATTTGTGCGGTGGGTTTTTAGCATGTGCCCTAACGGTTTTTGGCTAAGAGCAGATGGGGATTTTGAAACTCAAAACTGTCAAGCCAATGCCAAAATTAATTAAAAGAAATGAATATAAATAAACCACTTAAACCCCATTTGATTTTAGCCAATGTTAGCACCAGTAATTAATTGTCGTCAAGTTAAATAAATTATAAATAAATACGTTAAATAAAAAATGAAAAAAATGGAAAATGAAAAAAGTCAGATTTCAGCATTGTCGGCAAGTATCATACTTGGTTATGGTCTGCTGAAATTGCCCCAGTCAAAAATTGACCCTTATACAAGAATTGCAATAGGAATTACAGTTGGTGCAGGAATGTTGCTAAGTCAAAATCCTATTTTACGCTTAGTTGGTGTTGGAATTGGAATAGCAGGCTTTCTACAAGCATTTGATATATTTAAAGGGGGGCGTTTGTCGTCTAATGATGCAAGAAGTCAAGTTTATGTTCTGCACGAAACTAAAGGTGTAATTGAATTAAAGTCAGACGAAATTCCTAATTACAATATTGATGGATTTACCTATAAAGGTCTTAATGGGGTGTTTAAATTGTCCGATGGTGTTTATGCAGGTATAAATTTTAACAACGAAATTTCTTCTTTTGGTGTTGGTGCAATAGTCAATAAATTGCGAAACGCTGGTTTAAAGAAAAAGCCGTGGGTAGATTTACAAACTGATAAAAGATGGTCTAACCTTTATAATTTGTCTTTATGAAGTTTACACGTAGAATGTTTGACCCATTGCATTTACTTATCGGAATTATTGCTTGCGGTCTTTGGTTGTTGTTTATAGTTTGGATTACAAATTTTTTCGGAGTATAAAAGTCCAAAAAGTAATCCATACGATTCTTACTAATATAAACGAGTATGAGTAAAGCAAAAAATGATTGAAGTCATAATGCAAATTGTAATTTAAAATAATAGCACCGCTTAAATAAACTATTGAATAAATTATTGATGCAACATAAAGTTCGTGTGGTTCTGAATCAGCTTTGCTTACTTTTTCAGCAAATGCTATAACCAAAAATGTTAAAGAAATATTCATTAAAAACCAAGTCAATGAAAAGCAAAAACACATTGAAATTAAAAACCAAAAGTCCATATCTGTCAATGGATAAATAGAAATGTTGTCAATGAGATTATGTTTAAATAAAAATATTGCAATAAAAAAGAATGGCATTTGGCAAAGAATCGTCAAAAGACTTGTCCTTATACCGATGTGTAAACCTTTAAAATCTTTAATAATACTCATGTCGTTGTCGTCTTTTGTTATTGGTGCTAACTTATATATACGCACACCTTTGTGGTGGATATTCAGCCTATTTGGGTAGATATGTACACCTTCTTAGTGTTACTTATTTTATGCGAATGTAACAAATAAATTGAAATCACAAATCATCAAAAGGGCTTTTTATCGCTTTGATGTTATTTATTGCAGTAAGAGTGTAACTTCTTTTCCAATAGTGAGAGCGTGTGCTGTGTCCTAATAAAATTTCGATGTGATAAATTGTATTAAAACATAATGTTCTCTCCATAATTTTTAACCTGACCCCTTTCATTATAGTTTGATTTTAGCCAACAGATAAAAAATATTTCTTCAAATTTATTAGGAATAAAAGTTCGTAATTTCTATACATTGAGCTTCTTGCTAATAAGCCAAAACCCAACCACCCCTGCAAGAGCACCAAGAGAATTAGCAATAAAATCAAGCCAATCGCCATAACGATTGATAAAAACATAGTGTTGCAAAAGTTCAATTAATCCTCCGGCAAGTACACTAAACAGAACACTACTAACATACTGTAAATTTTTGCTCAACAAAAGAGATTTTGGTTGCATCGAAAACCCCAACATACTTAAAAAGCTAAGTATTGCATAGATTATCAAATGCACTAATTTATCAAACTCATCAAAAGGAGCTTTGGGCAAGTTTTTACCAGGATAACCGCTAAGAACCAAAATAATGATTAACCAAATTAGAGCAGGTATGAAAGGTTTTATTCGCATACTTGTTTGTACATAAAAAAACAACCAAGAAAGCAAAAGTATGTCCTTGGTTGTTTTTGTACTGTTGTTTATTTCGCTACGTAATCGTACATTTGTCGTAGAATTTGAATGATACCTTTGTTGCATATTTTTGTTTTTTAGATTAACAAATATAAACAAGGTTTCATTCTTTTTCTTACTTCATTTCGCTACGCTCCATTTCGTAAGAAAAAGAATGAAAATAGGGAACAACGTAGTGAAACTAATCAGATACCTTAGGCAACCCAACATTTGCTATAAGCGGGGGCTATAGAACACATCCCGGTTTTTTTGGTATTAACAAAACCACATTTCTCCATGAAGTGGCACATAACAATTATGGATCACCTCATATTAATGCTGCCAACAATGCGGTTGGCTCATACTTTTACAACGACTTTGGTTGGGGAATGATGAAAGGTGGAGGACCTAATGTGTTTGATTGTGCCAGTGGTTGGGAACGCTGGTACAACGGTTGGATTGAGTTGACCACTAGTGCTAATCAGGTTAATAGCCAAATTGATACTATCACAGACCTACAAAATGGAGGGATTTATACCCTAAGAGATTTTATTACAACAGACGATGTTATAAGAGTTAAGCTACCTCATGTTAGCAATCAATATCTGTGGTTAGAAAATCATACAGGAAAAAATAATTTTGATAAAAGATCTGGATGGGCAATTAATGGAGTTGGTAATCCTTTTCCTGCTGAACCAAGAGGGCTTGTTGGATATGTGGAAGGAGTCAGGTATGCGAGAACATTTACAGGAGGTGCAGGCACAGGAGTGAATGCAATTAAACATCTAAACGCATTAGGTAATTTTGATTACACCAACCCATTTTTAAACCCAGAACCCACAGCTCCCGAAATGTTTTGGCTTATTACGTACGATTTTACAAAAGGTATGGCAAATCCTTTAGGTGCACATAATCAATTAGTAAACATTAGAAATAACTTTTCTAACGCTGCATCAACAGATACAATAGATTATGATTCTTATTTTAATGGAGGAGGATCCCTAAATGAAAATAGAATGTTTAATAAGGAGAATGGAATATTTACGTATGGCTCTTTTGGAATGGGCATGAGTTTTCCGCAAGGAGCCAAAGTAGATTTGGGTTCAAATCCTGTGATTACGAATTTACAAGCCTATAATTCTTTTGCTAAGCAATTATCACCCATTTACCTCAATGGCATTTCGTTTGAAGTATTGAGTTATAACCCTGATAGTAGTGTTACCATAAAAATACGAATGGACGATTATGATGTGAACAATGATACGCATTATACAGGAGAAATTGCACTATCTCCCAATGTGGTTTCTTCGGCTAATTATTCCTTAAACCTAAAAGCTTCAAAAACATTAGACATTGATAAAAGCGGCACACCAAATAGACATACACAAACTATTAACTACGATTTTATCAACCCAACAGTTTTTACTTGTAATTCAGGCTCCTACTTCCATGTAGAACCAAATGCTACTGTAAATGTACAAAACGGAAGCACCCTAAAATTAACCAATGGTTCAAAAATGGAATTAGAAAGTGGAGCGAGGCTGTTTATCCATGAAAACAGTAGTTTAATCATAGAAGATGGAGCAGAACTAAACCTTAAACCAGGAGCCATATTAATAATAGAAGAAGGTGCTACTGTGTATTACAACAACAACCAAGCAGGCAAAGGGTTATTAGTAGGAGCAACATCTATTTCAGGACATCCAACAGCAGCAAGAGTAGATGTGAAAGGAAACATGGTGTTTGATGCCAATGCTAAGTGGGTACACAATAGAGATGGGGTATATTCTTTTTTCCCTACCCATCAATTAACCATGCCTAATACGGTAGAAATGAATTTTACAGGAAAAGGAAAAAATCATTTGATGATATATTTAGCACAAAACACAACACTTTTATTAGAAAACATAAAAGTTGTATTTTTTACAGGTATGATTTATTATGATGATAACTCAACGATTCAACTAAACGGAGTAGATTACACCTCAGTATTAACAACGTATAATCCCTCTTATAACATCCATCAAACAGGAACAGGATTAGATGTAACTAACCCAGTATCATTCTTTTTAAATGGATGCGATTTTAATTATTTAGATACAGGAATAAAAATAGAGCAGGCATCTCCAACAGTTATTGTTCAGGCAACCAAGATGACAGGGGTTGGACACTACAATTATTATTTAGATGGTCTGGATGTAATAAGCATTACAGGAGGAGTATTAGATGAAGGCGTTTATGGTGTTTTTGCGTTAAATACGAAAGTATTAAAAGTAACCAATACCGAAATAAAAAATATGCAAACATCAGGAGCAAACCTAGAAGAAGTTTATGGAGCTTATTTTTCAAACACAAAAATTCATACAAACATGAATGGTATTTATTCCACAAATTCGTTGGTGTTTTTGAGAAATGGAGCAAAAGTGTATGAAAATCAAGATTACGGTATTGACATGTATGGAGTTTACGATACGCAAACAAAGAGTTTTTCAACCATGCTAACCATTGGAGATGAAGGCTGTGGTTCCGTTTATGATAATGCTTCAACAGGAATAAAAACAAAAAACACCTTATTAAACATAGATGCTGTTCAACATTCCATCAACAGACAGGATAATGATACCATTCCCAACCAATTTTATGGTAACGGATACATGTTTGATATTTGTTATAGTAATGTGGTAAGATCAGCACAAATTAATGCAAAGGGAAATTATTGGGGTACAAATCCACCAATTCAATCAAGCGAATATACAATTGTAGCGAATTATTGCCCAGGAGATCAGAGTACACCGCAAAACTTATCTTTGATTTCAAGTAATTATTCAACCTGTTATTCATCAACAACATGTATGGATTGTAGTTCTGGCTCATCGAGTAGTATGTTGGTAAGCCAAGAAACTCCATCAGTTGAATCGGTTGTTCAGGAATCGTTTACAGAAGCTAATTTGCCGTTTATTGGGCAAGATAATGCAACAACAAGAAATGAATTTTTAGATTTATCATCCATAGATTTGATAAAAGATACTGTAACTAATACTTGGACAGGGATTTCTGTAAACAATCAGGCATTTGCATTGACCAATAAAAGTGTGCATCATATACAAGTAGCAAAAGCCATTAAAGCAAAAGCTACCAATAGTAATATGAGGGTAAATACGGCTCCAAAAGATATTTTTGCAGGCATAACACAAAATGCTAATGCATTAAATTCAAAAGTTCAGGTTTATCCAAATCCTGTTAATAGTGAGTTAACGATATCAATAGAAGATGTTAGTGGAATTTATTTGCTAAATATATATCAAATTTCAGGCAAGCTGATAATAGAAGAAAAACTCAATAAATCGTTAAGTAATATTGATGTTTCTTTATTAGAAAATGGTATCTATTTTTATGAAATTATTTCAGAAAATGGAGAAAGATTAACTGGTAAGGTTAGTGTTGTTAGGTAGTAATAATAAGTAAAAGAGAGGAAATATTAATATTTCCTCTCTTTATAATACATTCACTTCTCTTTCCAGTTCAATACCAAATTTATTGTTTACGGCATTAATAATTTCTGAAGACAAATCGTAAATTTCTTGTCCTGTGGCATTGCTATAATTTACTAATACTAATGCTTGATTTTTATGTACGCCATAATTTCCAAAAATTTTTCCTTTAAATCCACATTGTTCTATTAACCAACCTGCAGCTATTTTGGTAGTACCATTGCTTTGAGGATAATTTGGGATATCAGGAAAATCTGTTTTTAAAGAAAAGGCTTTTTCATTGCTTACAGAAGGATTTTTAAAAAAACTTCCAGCATTACCAATTTCTTTAGGGTCGGGCAATTTACGTTGCCGGATGTTGATAACAGCGTTGCTTACATCTTTTATGGTTGGATTGCTAATTCCCATTGCTTTCAATTCTGATTGGATAGCTCCGTAACTAGTATTGATATTAGGTTTTTTATTTAATCTAAAGGTTACAGCAGTAATAAAATAATTGCCTTTTTCTTTGGTTTTAAAAATGCTGCTTCGGTAATCAAATTCACAATCGTTAGTAGAAAAATGAGTGGTTTTTAAAGATTTTAAATGCAATGCTTCCACTTCGGTAATAAAATCTTTTACTTCCACGCCATAAGCTCCAATATTTTGCATGGGAGATGCTCCAACACTTCCCGGAATCAAGGATAGGTTTTCAATGCCACAATAGTTGTTTTTAATGCAATAGCAAACAAACTCGTGCCATATTTCGCCTGAAGCTACTTTTAAATAAACTTCGTTATCATTTTCATTGATAAGTTGTATGCCTTTCAGTTCGTTTTTTAGGATTAGTCCATCAAAATCTTTGGTAAAGAGAATATTGCTTCCTCCACCAAGAATATAAATGGGCAAAAGGTTGTTGGATAAAATGTTTTTTAGCTCATCAATATGGTTAACAATAGCAAGTTTTTTTGTTTTTACATCTATACCAAAAGTATTGTGGGGTAGTAATGAAATATTTTCTTGTAAAGACATAAATATATTATGATTTTTGAATCAGCACAACAGCATAGGCAGAAACACCTTCTTCTCTGCCCTCAAAGCCTAATTTTTCAGTAGTTGTTGCTTTTATGGATAAATCTTCTTCATCAATACCAAGAATAGGACAAAGGGTGTTTTTAATTTCAGGAATGTATGGATTAATCTTAGGTTGTTGCAAGGCTATAGTAGCATCAATGTTACCAATAGAAAACCCTTTATCGGTAATTAATTTTACCACATCTTTTAATAGAATTTTGCTATCAATTCCTTTGTATTTGTTGTCAGTTGGAGAAAAATGAAAACCAATATCTCTTAAGTTGGCAGCACCTAAAAGGGCATCGCAAATGGTATGGATTAAAACATCAGCATCGGAATGTCCCACAGCACCTTTGGTGTGAGGAATTTTTATTCCGCCCAGCCAAAAATCTTTTCCTTCTTCCAGTTGATGCACATCAAACCCAAAACCTACTTTAATTTTCATTCAAACTCTAATTAGTTGGTTGATTGTTTTGTTTTTTAAAGTCATCAAAATCAAATTTCAATGAAAACCGAAGCGTGTTTGCTAATGGATTTCTAGCAACTGTTGAAAACAAGTATGAAAAATCTATGCTAAATACACTTAGTTTAAGTCCAGCTCCAACAGTAAAGAATTTTCTGTTTCCTTTGGTAGCGTGTTCGTGAAAATATCCAAAACGAGCTGCAAATTGTTTGTTGTACCAGTATTCTAATCCTGCTGAAATATTAATTTCTCTTAGTTCTTCAGAAAAACCACCCGGTGCATCTCCAAAAGATTGAAACATTCCTGTTACAATAGGCACATCTGGGTCTTTTCCCGATTCTATTTCTCTTTCACCTGTTACAGGGTCAAAAATTGGTAATCCTGAGTCATCGGTAGCATAAACAGGAGGAGTTGGAACCAATAATTTATTAAAATCGGTTAATAAAGTAAGAGAGTTATAATCATCTAATTCAAATGTTAATGCTTGTCCAATTTTTAGATTAATAGGGATGAAGTCTTTAATAGCATCATCTGTGTAGGATATTTTAGCTCCAATGTTTGAAATATTTAAACCAAGATTAAAGATAACATCCTCACCAAATAAATTAGCTTCAGGGTTAGTATAAAATGCTGAAACATCGGCAGCAAAAGAAGTACCCGCTTTTGTATTTTGTCCTGCCACATCAATACCACCTGTTAAGTTAGAATAAATATATCTTCCACTTAATGCCATAGAAAAACGGTCTCCTAATTTCCTGCTGTATCCTAAGTCAAAAGCCCATTCAGCAGGGTTAAAATCTCCAATAGGATCACCAACTTCATTGGTAAATTTTATATCTCCTAAAGAAAAATATCGAAGAGATGCTCCAATTGCTTGGTCATCGTTTTTACCTAATTTTTTATAAAATCCAACGTAAGACAAATTAATATCTTTCACTAATTCTCTTAGCCAAGGGGAATAGGAAATGGAAATTCCCATTTCTTTTTCATTAAAAACCATTTTAGCAGCATTCCAATGCATGGAGTTTGCGTCTGGTGAAGATGCAACACCCGCATCACCCAACGCACCATGCCGAGAATCGGGAGCAATTAATAAAAAAGGAACGGCTGTGGTAATTGTATTTAGCTGAAGGATACTTCTTTTTTCCTGAGCATTGACTTGTGTTGCTGAATATGTAATGATAGCAACTAAAAATATTTTTTTCATTTATGGCTTTTAAAATAGGGGTAGCAAATATAAATATTAATGTTTGATTATTGAATTTTTAGACAAGCTAACGCTAAAAAAATTGGTTTAGTATGTTTGGTTATTAGTTATTAGTTATTAGTCATTTGTCATTTGTCATTTGTCATTTGTCATTTGTCATTTGTCATTTGTCATTTGTCATTTGTTATTTGTTATTTGTCATTTGTTATTAGTTATTAGTTATTTGTCATTTGTCATTTGTCATTTGTCATTTGTCATTTGTCATTTGTCATTTGTCATTTGTCATTTGTCATTTGATTTTCCTATTCGCCATTCACCATTCACTATTCACCATTCACTATTACCTCAGAATAACTAATTTTTGAATTTTTTCTGCAACAGATAAGTTTTCTGCTCTTACTCTTAATTTGTAAACATAAACGCCTCTTCCTATTTGATCTCCATATTTATCTAATCCATTCCAAGTGATGGAAGATGAGCGAAAACCTTCATTAAAAATATGTTGTTCTAAAGTTTGAACTAGTTTGCCTGTAATGGTAAAGATTTGAACTTGAGCAAAAAGTTGCTTTCCGGGTTGGTTGTGTTCGAACCAAAATTCGGTGTAGGTTGTGAATGGATTTGGATAGTTATAAACCTTATCTAAAACTAAATCATTCGATTTTACAACAACAAAATCAATAGTTGCTTCAGAAGAATTATTATACACATCCCAAACTTTCAAGTTCAATTTATGACGTCCTTCTGATAAATCTTTAAATGGAAATCGGATACTCCCTTTTTGATAGCTGTTTAAATTGGCTTCGTAGAAATCATTTAAAATAAAAGATTCACTTGTTTTATCGTCTAATACAGCTACAATGTCATGACCAATACCGTTTCCAACCATATTAATTCCAAATTCATCTTCAACATAAGCTAACAAAATTGGTTTATCATCAGTCATTCCACCCGAAATAAAACTATCATCATTCATATAAAGTTCAATTTTAGGACCTTCCTTGTCACTTGGAACGCTATCAGCCATTCCACCAATATAAAAATCATCAAAAAATCCATTGGCATCTTCCAATTGATTTTCGGCATAATAGCTCAATTTTCCTTTTCCATAACTAAAAGAAATGTCTTTTGGAACAACAAAGCTGAAGGAAAAATCTCCGTTGGTAACACTTACTTTACCTTTAAAAAGTTTGCTGGTTTGTAAATTAAATTGCATGGCAGCACCTCCATCGTTTTGCAGTGTAGTTATTTGTTTGGCTTTATCATAAACCGTAGGAGAAATAATACCATTAAAATTTGTGAGTTTTACACCATTTCTGTCTGTAACGATTCCTTCAATATTTACTTTACTAAGTGCTTTAATAGTGTCTGTTGAGGATATACTATTTCCATTTAATTTTGTGGTTACAACATCTTGTTTTGGAATAGCCAATTTTAATGCTGGATCGCCTAGCAAAGTAAAATTTCTATTGTTTCTATTGTTTGATTGTTGTAAATTAAATGGGGAGTTTTTTACATTTCTAAAAACTTCTCCCAGTGTTGGATCATTATTATTAAATTGTTCGAAAATGGTATCATACAATACTTTGTTTAAGGCAAAATTAGGTGATGAAAAAACTGTTCTTACTGTGGTTAAAAGAGCTATTCCACCATGTTTGTTGAGTAAAACTAATTCACCAGCAGAAGTTCGGGAAGGATCATCAAATCGGCTAAATTCACATGTTGCGGTAACTACTAAAGGAAAACCTTGTGTGTTCTCCCAACTATTAATCATGGGTACAGATAAAATTCGTTCGGTTGCCCAACCAACTTCGCCTCCATGACCTGTGTAATTAACAATTAAAGTTCCATCATTAAAGGCTTTGTCAATTTTTTCATTTACTTCTGGATACCGATTTCCTCCTGGTGTTGCTATTTGTTTAAAAGCATCAATTAATAGTTTATCAACATTAAATTCTCTGTTTCTACTCATAACAGTATCTGCAAGCTCATTGGCTTGACTCATGTGAATGTTTCCGTCTTCATCATCACCTACAAAAACAATTTGATTACGCCAATCGTTCATGGAGTAGGAGGTATTATAAGTTAATATTTTATTGATTACATTATTGGCTTCCTGTTGACTTTTTATAGGTAGTCTTCCAATTGCAATATCCATTACCTCTGGACTGCTCCAAATTCCTTCACTAGGGTCTAACAATCCATAATAATCATCTGAAACATAAGATTGAGTTCCTAATGGATTTAGCGATTCTAATGATTGAAAGGTGGGAATGAAATTAGTATTATTTGCAATCCTATTTTTATTATCGTAAGAACCATCACCCAATAACAATAAATATCTTGGTAATTCGGTTGGATTAGTAGCTCTTTCATACAACATACGAATAAAATCTCGAATCGCAACAATGTCCGAAGAGCCAGAAGAAAATTCATTATAAATTTGTTGAGGAGTAACTATAATAACATTTAATCCTTCGTCTGCGTGGAAATTTAATAATTGATCAGCATGATTTAAAAACATAGGATGACTCACAATTATCATATCTGCCTGAGTAATTCCATGTAAGTTTTGGTTTTCAACACTACCTTTAGGAATTGGAGCTTCAAAATTATCGGTAAGGGCAACAAAATGTTTTAATGAATCAGTGGCTGTTGAAAAAGAGATAGTTCCATTTGAGAAAGAAAAGTTTTGTTCTTTCACATTGAATGGATCTGAAACATCCCATATTTTTTTAACGAATGTAGCATTTCCAATAGAAAATTGAGCAACATTTCCAACACCAACAGAATTCAAATCTCTAAAAAAAAGTTGATTTCCATTCATAATTAAGTTTCTTCTTGCATTTAGCTCAATTTTATTAAGCCAGCCAGTAGAAAGAGAGTTAGGTTTGTTATAATCAATATTAATATCAATAATACTATTAATGGGATTAAAAGAAATGCCATTTGAATTTTTATGTGCGAAAGGAGAATTATGATTATTTAGGTCTGCACTTGAAATAGGAATGGTAAATGAATTTACTCCCGTAGATACTGTAAATAGCGTTGAAGTGTTTGATCGAGCTGCCGCTGAAACTTCAACAAAAACAGGAGATGACATTACTATATTAGGAAAGCTAAAACGAAAATTATAATTGGTTATAACATCAAAAGTTTCTCCATACCATTCACTGCCCGATTTTAATAAATTTAATATGTCTTTTTCATGAAAATCATAGTCGGAGAATGTTGTTACATTAATATTGGAATTTGGAAGTGAGGATAATGTTGCAATTCTTTTTGAAGCTTGTCCAGTATTACTTGCTGTTATGAAATAGAAAGAAGTATCACTATATTCATTGATTTTGTGAGAAAATCTATTGGTGGAAGAATTTAATTCCCAACTATGAGGCGATTGACCATAAAACAGTATAAAATCACTCTTATTAAAAACTCCGTCTGCTTCTCCTTCAACATAGATAGCATTTTGCTGAAGATCATCAGGTCTATAATCTGAATTTAAGCGAGGAAGCATTTTACCGCTATTCCCATAAATTTTAATTGATAAAGGATTAATGTTGTTCACATCCATACCTAAATCTTTTAAAAAATCATGCGTAATTTTAAAAACACCATCATTAACAACAGCAATTTTATACCATTCTCCCGTTTCTAAAACAGAATTAGCAGTAAAACTTTTACTTTTAGGAAGGTGAGAAGTTGGTTTTTGAGTGATAATTTCAAATTTATAGCTAACTACCTTTTTATAAGAACCATTTTTTTTATCATATATAATAGGAGAAAAATTATAATATGCATAATTTATTTTTTTATCAATTCCATTAAAAAAAGATAAATCAACATTGTTTTTAAGTTGATTAAATCCAAATAATTTTTGAGCGTCACTTTCAGATATTGCAATAAATTCTACATCTAAGATGTTGATTGCTGAAATAATTTCTTGATTTGTTTTTATTTTATTGGAATAATAAGGAAGAAAATCTTCATTTTCATTGTAATTTATATTATTAAAGACGGATAATTTTTTAGTTACTCCTTGTTCATTTGTAAAATCTACGGGAGATGACCAATTTATTTTGTGTTCAACAATTATGTTGGAAGCCAACAAAAACAATGGAAAGAACGATAAAAAGAATGGAATATAAAATCTAAAATGAAGCATTTTTTTATTTTTTTTTTAAAAGTATCATTAAAAAATATATTTTTACAAAATATTTGAAGTAAACGAAATTAAAAAATCTTTATTGTTTGAGAGTTAATGTAAAAAAAATAACTACATTTGAAACTTGATAAAAGATTTTGCGTTAAGAAACTGCATGATAAAAGGTAACAAATTAAAAAACAATATGAACATTAAATATGTTTTTATTGCGATGTACTCTCTTTTCCTATCTATAAATTTATATGGACAGGATCCTGAGTTCACTCAATTTTATGCAAACCAGTTGTATTTGAATCCTGCTTTTGCGGGTTCTTCGTATTGTCCAAAACTTTCTTTAAATCATAGGAATCAATGGCCTGGAATTAGTGGGTCGTTTGTTACTTCTAGTGCTTCTTATGATCAGCACATTGATGCACTTTCAGGAGGTATTGGATTATTAGTGGTAAATGACAGAGCAGGTGAAGGCACCTTAAATACAGTATCCGTTAGTGGAATTTATTCTTATGAACTTCAAGTTACAAGAAAATTCACAATGAGAGCTGGTATTCAAGGAACTTGGGCTCAAAAGAAAGTAGATTGGGATAAACTGACTTTTGGCGATCAAATTGACCCAAGAAGAGGATTTATTTATAAAACAAATGAAGTTCAACGAGATGAACCGAGAAATTATGTAGATTTTTCTGCAGGTATTTTAGGTTATACCGACAAAATATTTGTTGGTTTTGCTGTACATCATTTAACTCAACCCAATGAATCTGTAATTGAAGGAGTAAGCCCACTTCCAAGAAAATACACTTTTCATGCAGGTTATTTAATTCCTCTTGAAAGTAAAGGCGAACCAGCTACATTGTCTCCAAACGTATTGGTTCAATTACAAGAAGATTTCTTACAAATTAATTTTGGAATGTATTACAATAAAGGCCCTATTTATGGTGGATTATGGTACAGAAATAAAGATTCTTTCATTGCTTCTCTTGGTTTTAAAGCAGGAATTCTTAAATTTGGGTATAGTTATGACATCACTGTTTCAAAATTAACGAATCAAACAGCTGGTTCTCATGAATTTTCAACAGGTATTCAATTTGACTGTAAACCTAAAAAGAAACGCTTTAGAACAATAAGTTGCCCTTCTTTTTAGTTAATAATAAAAATTTGTTTTAAAAATATATAGATATGAAAACAACTAATTTTAAATTTCTTTTACTGGTGCTTTTTGCTGCACCCTTATTTTTTTCATCATGTAAGTATGAACAATCCAGTTCAACAGGATGGAATTATAATGACCCTAAAAATGGTGGATTTCAAAAAGTTCCTTACTTAGAACAAGAAACTGGTCCGGGACTAGTATTGATTGAAGGTGGTCGTTTTACAATGGGTAGAGTGGAACAAGAGGTAAATTACGATTGGAATAATATTCCAAGAACTGTTTCTATTTCTTCATTTTATATGGATGAAACGGAAGTGTCTAATTTTGCTTATTTAGAATATTTATACTGGTTGAACCGTGTTTATAGTCTAGATTATCCTGAGGTTTACAGAAAAGCAGTGCCAGACACTTTAGTTTGGAGAAGTAAATTAGCTTATAATGAGCCTTATGTGGAATATTATTTAAGACATCCTGCTTATAGAGATTATCCTGTTGTTGGGGTTAATTGGCTACAAGCTAATGATTTTTGTGCATGGAGAACGGATAGAGTAAATGAAATTATATTGATAAGAGAAGGACTTTTTGAGCATTATCCTAACCAAATTAATGAGGACAACTTCAACACCGAAGCATATTTGCTTGGTCAATATGAAAGTGGAAAAAGAGTTGATGGAATTCCTGATTTAGACCCAAACAAAGAATTTAGAAATGTAATTAAGGAAGATGGTATTTTGTTACCTAAATATAGGCTACCAACAGAAGCTGAGTGGGAATTTGCTGCTTATGGTTTAATTGGAAACACGATAGATGAATTAATTCCAGATAAAAAATTGTATCCATGGAATGGTCATGCCGTTAGAAATTCTAATGAAAAATATATCGGTCAAATATTAGCAAACTTTAAAAGAGGTAGAGGTGATAATATGGGGGTTGCTGGTAAGCTAAATGATAATGCTGATGTAACCGCTCCTGTTTATGCGTATTGGCCAAATGATTATGGCTTATATAATATGGCTGGAAATGTTAGCGAATGGGTAATGGATGTTTACAGACCATTATCATTGGAAGACAATGATGATTTTAGACCTTTTAGAGGTAATGTGTATCAAACTAAAAAATTGGATGATGATGGTTTGATTGATGAAAAATATGATGAGGTTGTAAAAGATTCTATTACTGGGCAGATTATAGGATTGCCTGGAAGAATCAAATACAGAGATGTGAATGAAAAAGATGATAATTTATTAGATAGAAGAAATTACAGACAAGCTGATAACATTGATTATTTAGATGGACATTGGGAATCTAGTATCTATTTTTCTGAAGTTGAGGCTGGAGCTATTGATTCTGACTTTGATCAAACCAATGGACAAAAGCAAATGTATCAATTTGGTGCTACTTCATTAGTTAATGATAGAGCTAGGGTTTATAAAGGTGCTTCTTGGAGGGATAGGGCTTATTGGATGGTACCAGGAACTAGAAGGTATTTAACAGAAGAGCAATCTACTTCTTATATTGGTTTTAGATGTGCCATGACTAGAGTTGGTAGTCCAATTGGATTAGGATATTAACAGTAACTGTTTAACAAATAAAAAACCTTCATTCTTACAAATGAAGGTTTTTTTTTATGGTGGGATCTTTAAATTAGCCGATTGTTATTTTTGTAATTATTTTGAATAGATTTTCCCTTAATTTTATATCAAATAGTACACTATTTGATATAAAATTAAGGGAAAAGATACCGAAATAAAACAAAAAGAACATCGGAAAAATTTAAAATAATAATAAAACTAATTTATAGAAACCACCTTATGTTTGAATTATGGAAATAAGTGAACTTTATAAACTGTTTAAAGAACATCCTGTTGTTTGTACAGACACTAGAAAAATAACTAAGAATAGTATTTTTTTTGCCTTAAAAGGAGATAACTTTAATGGTAATCTTTTTGCCAAAAGTGCATTAGATTTAGGAGCTGCCTACGCAATAGTTGATGAAGTAGAAGTTGCAACACAACCTAACATAATCTATGTTAAAGATGTTTTAGTTGCATTGCAAGAATTAGCCAACTACCATCGTAAACAATTTAACATTCCTTTAGTTGCAATAACAGGTAGTAATGGAAAAACGACTACAAAAGAATTAATTTATGCTGTTTTATCAAAAAAGTATAAAACTGTAGCAACTGTTGGAAATTTAAATAATCACATAGGAGTTCCATTAACAATTTTATCCATTACTAACCATTGTGAGTTTGCAATTATAGAAATGGGAGCTAATCACCCTAAAGAAATTGAGTTTTTATGCACCATTGCCGAACCTAATTTTGGAATAATTACCAATATTGGAAAAGCTCATATTGAAGGTTTTGGAAGTTTTGAAGGTGTAATTAAAACAAAATCAGAGTTATATAATTTTATAAAGCTAAACAAGGGAACTTTGTTTGTTAATAAGGATGATGAATTATTGGTCGGGTTATCAAAAGGTATTAATACCGTGTTTTATGGAACTTCATCGGATTTTTGTAATGCAACACTTCTTTCCAGTACACCTGCAAGTACACCTGTCTTGGAATTGGAATGGAAAGGAAGCCGAATAAAAACGCAACTTTATGGGACTTATAATTTTACGAATATTGTTGCAGCTATTTGCATAGGTACTTATTTTAAAGTTGATGACTATAAAATAATTGAAGCAATTTCTGAATATACTTCTACCAATAACCGTTCGCAATTGGTTAAATGGAGGGCTAATTTATTTTATTTAGATGCTTACAATGCAAACCCATCAAGTATGCATGTTGCGATTGATACTTTTATTGAAATTAAAGAGCAAAATAAGTTAATGATTTTAGGCGATATGTTGGAGCTTGGAGCTATTAGCGAAACAGAACACCAGCAAATTATTGATAAAGTTTTACGTTCAAAAATAAAAACATTGTTTGTAGGTAAAAATTTTGGAGCATTAGGAACTAATTATCAAACCAATTTAATTTTATTTTATGAAAATTATAAACAAGCAGCGGAGTGGATTAAAAATGAAAACATTTCTAATTTCAATATTTTAATTAAAGGCTCAAGAGGAATCCAATTAGAAAAAATAGTAGAAATATTAAAGGAAGATTAAATTTTTTATTCACAGAATTTACAATAATTTGATTCAATTGAGTGTGTAAAGGGTATCGAAACATCTAACATTTCTATAAAAATATGTTGCAAAATCAGTTCAAAATCAGTTAAAATTTCTGTTGAAATTTCATTGTTTTTATCAAGGTTAAAAGGCATGAAGCCCGCACTTAATTTTCGGAATGAAATTATACCTGTTTCTAAGTTTGATTGGTTGCTATTTTCTAAGGTAATAGTTTTGGAGTATAAATAGGAATAAAATAACACCTGGAAGGCTTTACTTGAAGAAGATCCATCCATTAATTCATTTAATTCTTTTATTGCTAAATTTTTTGGCTCAACCAACCCCGTTTTATAATCAATAATTCGTGTAGTATGCTCACCAAAATCTATTCTATCAGCAATACCTTTTAAATTAACAATAAGGGTCTCATTTTCTAATGGCAAAGAAAGGACAAAATCCATTTTTTTCTCCAAAGCTATTATTGTTATGGGGTATGAAGTATTTTTAATAAAATCAATTTCGTTAGTTAGAAAAGTTTTAATGTAATTCTCTGCTACAGAAAAAATGATTAAATTTTTACCGTTGTTGAGTTCTGCATCACTAAATCCTTCGGAAAATACTTTTTTTGCTGTTTCAGGTAAATTAAGAAGCATTTGTTCAATATGTTCAACTTTAAGTGTAATACCAATAGTCTCTTTATACAGTAACTCTAGTATTTTGTGTATATAACTACCAAAAGTTGTGTGTTCTATTGTTTCTTCAACTTGTTCACTTTCATATATTTGTAAAATATATTTATAATAAAAATCAAGCGGACAAGCCAAGTATGTATTCAGAGCCGAAGGAGATATTCCCTTTTCTAAAAGCATTTTAATGCCATTAATTATTTCGGGTGTTTTTTCAATAACCTCTGTTTTCAGTTCTGTTTTTATAGTAGAATAATTTATTAGTTTTTTTGAAATGTTTATGTTCTCTTTTTTTGATAATTCATGCTCTATTTGAGTAACAAATCTGCTTTGTTCTCCACTTCCAAACTCATTAGTTTCAGTATTATATAAGATAGATATTGAAGAAGCATTTTGAATTAATCGATAAAAATGATATGCATAAATAGCATCTTTTTCTTGATGCGTGGGTAATTCATATATTTTCTTTAAATCGTAAGGAATGAATGAGTTAAAAGATTTTCCTTTAGGTAATATATCTTCATTAGCTCCAATAATAATTACATTTTTAAAATCAATGTTTCTTGTTTCCAACATTCCCATAACTTGCAATCCTTGGAGTGGTTCACCATAGAGTTCTATGGAATAATTGTTCATCAATTGCTTAAATATGGAATAAAATCCTTTAATGCTTGATATGACAGGATAGTTGATTAATAATAATTCTAATTGATTAAATAATTTGGAAAATTGAAAAAGGTATTCTAATTCTAATTTAAAATTATCACTGGTATTGTTTTTATTAACCTGTTGAAAATAATTTTTTCCGTGAGTTATAAATTGTTGACAGTTAGTTATTGTTGTTTTTGGATCAATACTTTCTGAAAATAATTGATGTGTAAGCGAATTAATAAACTGTAATTTATCATTATTAATAAAAACCCAATTGTGTTTAATTATGTGTTGTGAAATAGTTTCGCAAGTAGTTTTTCCAAAAATATTTTTGGCAAAAGGGTGCTGCACTATTTTAAGTAAATCTGTATAATGATAAGTTAATTTATCTTTTTTACCATACCTATCTCCATTAACTAATGCTGTAAAATAAATATCAAAAAAATTGGCAAGGGTGGTGTTTTTTAATGGATAACCCATAGTAACATTAACATCTGTTATATTTTCAGGAATAGATTGCATAACAGGAACTAACATATTTTCGTCTGCTAGTACAATAGCCGTATCTTTATAATTAGTAGTACTATTAATTTTTTTTAAGAGTGTAGGGATATACTTGGCTTGTCCAATATGTTGAGGAATACCAATTATTGAGATTTCTTTTTCAGTAGTGTTAAATTTATCACTAATCCATTTAAAAGGTGTATAGACTTCTTTTTGTTGAAATTGTCTTAAAAACATACCACTTTCTTGAAGTTCATCGTTCAAATAATAGACATCGGCATCCCAAAGAATTTCTGCTTTTTCTTGATTGATTAAAGTGGTAATTATTGTTTCTTCAGCTTTGTTTAGTGCATTAAACCCAATAAAGAGTATTTTCTTCCATTTAATATTTTCTTTAATAAATTTTTCAGGATGAGTAGCAATTTCATCAGCTACTTTTCTGAATGCCATTCCCTGATAAGAACATTTTTTTGATTCGAGATGAGCATGAAATTGGGTATAAATTGATCCTATTTGTTTCCAAAACTTGATGTATTGAGATTGTAATTCAGTAATTTCTTTCTCACCTAAATTCCATACCTCTAAGGCTCTTATCTCGTTGATGTGTTTAAAAAATGGGTCGGTTGGAATTAAATATCTATCAATTTCATTAAAATCATGGATTAGAATTTGTCCCCACTTACTAAATTCTTCAAAAGGTTCAGGTTCTTTTGTGATTTGCTTGTAACATTCAAAAAGTTCAAACAATTGAAATGTATTATCAATAATTTCTGTTTTTGATAGTGTTTCAATAAAATCTTCAGCTCCCATAATTTCGGGTAGCCAAATAGGAGCATCAATAAGTTTACTTAGTTCTTGCTTTAAAAACAAACCAGCACGTTTATTAGGTAAAACAATAGCTATTTGTTCTAACTCATTGTTGTAATTTTGAAGTAAGTATTCGGCTGTTTTTGTTAAAAAAGAAGACATTTATATGAATTTATTTAGTGTTGTTTTTGGCATTTTTATACGCATCAAAGCGTTCATGAATTTTTTTGTGTAGCTCAAATTCTGAAGCATTTAAAATAAAATAGACAGAAAACTCACAATAGTTAATAAAATCAATGGCTTCTTCTTTTGTTTCAATAGAAGTTATTTTTTGAACTATTGCTGGACTAAATCGTTCGTTGATTTTTTCCTCTTTTTTATCTTTTTCAAGTAGTTCTAAGTATTTTTTTTTATCAATCATATATTTGTTAAACATACCAATCAACGAAGAAATAGCTCCTGAAATTATTATTCCCTGATTGGCACTATAGTAATAAGCCAACATTTCTTCCTTTGAGAGATAAATACTTTGATTAATTGCGGCAGGATCTTCAACTCTTAAATTAATAAATGCTTCTTTGAAGGCTTCGTAATCTTTATAGGGTAATACATTAAAACTTTCTAATTCGTAAGTAGCTTTTTTTAATAGAATTATAAAATAGGAATTTTTAACAATATGTTTGTACGGAAGGTATCCGATAGAAGAAATAACTAAAGTGTCATTTGTTTTTGCAGCAATAATAAAACTTCCATTTTCTTTAGAAACAACACCATAATTGGTTGTTTTGTTAATCACATGAACACTCGAAATAGGTGTTGAATCTGATAAATTTAAAACAACTCCGCTGAATATTTCTTTAAGTTGAGCATTGGATTGTAAGGAATAGTGAAAGGATAAAATAAAAAATAGGAATTTTAAGTATTTGAAATTCATAAAGTTGAAAAGTTTGTAAAATCTTCAATGGTCAATGGTCAATGGTCAATGGTCAATGGTCAATAGTCAATAGTCAATGGTCAATAGTCAATGGTCAATGGTCAATGGTCAATAGTCAATAGTCAATAGTCAATGGTCAATAGTCAATGGTCAATGGTCAATGGTCAATAGTCAATAGTCAATGGTCAATGGTCAATAGTCAATAGTCAATGGTCAATGGTCAATGGTCAATAGTCAATGGTCAATAGTCAATGGTCAATAGTCAATGGTTAATGGTCAATGGTCAATGGTCAATAGTAAATCAAAAATCGTAAATAATCATAACACTACTTTTTTTCTCTTTTTTTGAAAATGATTTTATAGTAAGTTCCTTTTTTGTCAAGGTGTGTTATTTCTCCATCAACTTGAGTTACAAATACTTTTATGAGTTCTATGCCAAGCGTTTCATCCTCTTTTTGCAATAATCCATGTTGCATTCCAATGCCGTTGTCTCCAATAATTAATTCATATTCATCAGGGTCTTTTTGATTTAAATAAATAGAAATAGTACCTGATGGAGCATTAACAAAAGCGTATTTGAGTGTGTTTGAAATAATTTCATTAAGCAAAAGTCCTATGGGAATTAGTGTGTCAATTCCAAATTTTATAGGTGTAATTTTTAAATCTAATTTTATTTCTTTATTTATGGAATAGGTTGAAATTAAGTCGTTGGTTAAAGCAACAATATAATCTTCAAAATCAATTTTAGATAAATCGCCCGACTGATACATTTTTTCGTGAATTAATGCCATAGATCTAATCCTATTTTGTGCTTCACTAAAAAGGGCTAACGCATTTTTGTCTTTCGTATAACTAGATTGTATGCTTAATAGACTATTAATGACTTGCATATTGTTTTTTACTCTGTGATGAATTTCTTTGAGCAAAACTTCTTTTTCATCACGTTGTTTTTCAATAACTAGAGTTCGTTCTTTTACTTTGAACTCCAGTTCCCTACTTATTTCTAATTGCCTTTTTTCCTTTATGGAAGATATTTTAAAAACAGTATAAAAAGTGAGTATAGCTGCAAGAATATAAAACCACCATGTTTTCCAAAAAGGAGGTGTTATTGAAAAAGAAAATGTGGCAGGCTCTTGGTTCCAAACACCATCATTGTTTCTCGATTTTACCTTAAATGTATAATTTCCTGGAGGAAGGTTAGAATATGTAGCAACATCTTTTGTTGTAGTTGGTCCCCAATCTTTATCAAACCCTTCTAATATAAAACTATACATAATTCCTTTTGGTTGGGTAAGATTTATTGAATTAAACTCGAATGAAAGGTGGTTTTGGTTGTGATTTAATTCTATATTGATAGGTAAATTATCCCATTTAGTAAGATTTGTGGTAAATTTTAACCAGTCTATAGGCTCAAAAAAAAGTTTTACATTGGTTATGTGTGTTTTTGATTCAAATACATTTTCCCTGTCATCAGTAGGACTGTATTTTATTAGTCCTTTCACAGTACCTATCCATAAATTACTTTTTTTATCTTCATAAATAGCTCTACTATTGCACTCAACACCTTTAAAACCTTCTTTAAAGCCATAATTTTTTATATTTTCAATTTGTCCATAACTATTGAAGCCGATTTTATCAATTCCGTTGTTTGTTCCCACCCACAAATTGCCTCGTTTGTTAAAATGAACCAAATAGATTACTTCAGAGGATAGTCCATTTTTTGTTGTAAATGATCGAAAATCAATACCATCATATTTTGTCAAACATCTATCCGAACCAAACCAAATAATTCCATATTTATCTTCGGTTATACTACTAATATATGGGTTACAGAGTTTTGAAGTGGAAAATGAAATAAATGTTTCATTAGTTAATTTATTAATACCATTTCCAGTTCCTATCCATATATTTCCTTTAGAGTCTTCAAAGAGTGAGTGAATGTAATTATGAGATAGACCGTTTTTTTCAGTAAAGGTTTTGAATGTTTGGTAATTATATTTTACTAAACCACCTCCGTTAGTGCCTATCCATAAGTTTCCTTTAACATCTATCAATAATGATTTTGTTTGGTTAGAGGGTATCCCATCACTAGTTGTATAATTTTTAAAAATTCCATTGGTATATTTTGTAAGCCCGTTATTTGTTGCAAACCATAGGTTTCCTTTATTATCTTTGATAACTGCTTTAACATTGTTGCTGCCTAAACCATCTTTTTCTTTGTAGTGAAAGGAATTTTTTCCGTCATATTTAAAAACACCATCATCTGAAGTAACCACCCATAAGTTGCCATCATTATCATCGCTGATTCCAAAAATATTGTTTTTATTTAATCCGTTTATATTGTCATAAGAGGTAAATGCAGAAAGGTTTAATTTAATTAATCCAGCTCCATTAGATCCTAACCATAAATTGCCATTCCTGTCTTTATACAACAAATTAATTTCATTGGTTTCTAATCCATTTTCTTTTGATACATGAACGAGCTGATTTAAGGAATTAAGGCGAAATATTCCATTTTTTTTTGTCGAAAACCAACTATTTTTATCGTTATCTTTAATAATGGAGGTAATAGATAAATTTTCATGAATGGGTTCTATTTCTAATTGTGCATTTTTTGAAATACTTCCGCTTATAATTTTATAAATACCTTTATTTTTAAAACCAATGTAATAATCGCCATCATTATCAGCAAGAAATGCGGTAACATTGTTAGATGGCAAATTGTTTCTTGTACTAAAAAACAAGGTGTCTTTTTCATTAATTTTAATAAGTCCTTCGGTTGAACCTACCCAAATGTTTCCTTTTTTATCGGAATTAATAAAATTTACTGACTGAGAGAAATGCTTGTTGGTTGACGCTTTAAAAAAGCCATTTTCATAAATAGTAATACCTTTACTATTTCCTATCCAAATTCTATTTTTTGTATCAACAAAAATGCTATGATTATTCGCTGAGTTTAATCCATCATTTTCTGTTAAAGTAATCATTTTCCGACCATTAAACTTTGAAATTCCACCCCAAGTAGAAGTAAACCACATATTACCTTCATTGTCTTCGGCAATTCCTGTTACAACATTGCCTGCTAAACCATTTTTTTCGGAATAACAAATAAATTCTTTACCATCAAATTGAGCAACACCTCCCCCAGTTGTTGCTATCCATAAATAGCCTCTGGAATCATTATAAATAGCATTAACAGAAGATTGAGGAAGGCCTTCTGGAACATTAAAGTAAGAAAAATTAAAAGATTGGGCAATGAGGTAATTACTGAAACAACTCAGGTAAAATAAAGCTAAAAAAAGATATTTAATGATGTTAATTTTCAATTGAGTTTGTTTTGTTACAATAATAATGATAAAAAACTGAAAATGATTGTTAAAAATTGATAATTATCAAATAATGTCTATCTATTAAGTCGAGAGGCTGAACTGTAAAGTTTAAATTCGAGGCATTCGAAGTTTTGTAAATCAGGAGTTTACTTTCGTAAATGACTGATTTTTAAAACAAGAATAACGAAGAAGTTGGACTTTACAGACAGACTCTATTTTGTTTTTAGGTAACCGTTTTTTATTAAAAGATTAACTATTTTCTCCTTAAATTCACCTTGTATGATAATTTCGTTGTTTTTTGCACTTCCTCCAACACCACATTTCGATTTCAGTTCTTTGGCTATTTTATCTAAATCCTCTTTTTCTCCTACAAAACCCGTAATTAATGTTACAGACTTTCCCTTTCGTTGTTTACGGTCAATAGTTACTTTTAGTTGCTGTTTTTCTTTGGGAAGTGTTTCTATTTCTTCATTTTCATCTTCAAATTCAAAATTTGGATTGGTTGAATAAACAATGTTGTTTTTACTCATGGCACAAAAATATTTAATGATTTAGGGTTTATTTTTAATGTTAAATTGGTGTCGAGCAAATAGGGTTCTCCATCTATATGTAATTCTTTTTTAGGGGAATGAATGGTAATATTTTTACCTTTCATTTCTGTTACATACTTAAATGTATTGAATTTTTTAGTAAACATTTTATACGCAAAAGCAAAGGAGTAGGTTAAAGGAAATTTCTTTAAAATTATAATACGTAAAAATCCATCATCAATAACAGAGTTTGGTGATACGCAAGCATTATTGCCATATTGATTTGAATTTGCAAATGTAATTAGAAGTGATTTTTGTTGTGATTTTGCTCCATCTACGATAAGCGTATAATTTGCCTCATCATAATTAAAATATTCTTTTATGGTAATTTTTACATAAGACCAAAAACCTCTTTTTTCGGCAGTAGCAAATTTCCAACCTATATGGGCATCAAAGCCAGTACCAGCCGTTCCCAAAAAATGAATATCATTTACTGTTGCTGTGTCTATGCGTTTAATTTTTTTGTTGTTAATGATTTCAATAGCATTTTTTATGTTGGTAGATATTTTCAAATGCCTTGCTAACCCATTTCCAGAACCTGTTGGAATAATTGCTAATATTTTTTCTGTACCTATAATTGCTGTAGCAGTTTCGTTTACTGTTCCATCGCCACCAACGGCAACTATTACGTCAAAATTTTGCACTTCATTTTTTGATATTTCAATGGCGTGTTTTGCTTTTCGGGTATAAATTATAGTGTAATCGAAAATTTCTTTATTAAGGTGTTGTTCAATAAGTTTTTCTACAATTTTTTGCTTTCCTGTTCCAGAAATTGGGTTAATGATAAAAAGTATGTTGGATTTATTAATCATATTGAGGTTCAAAAAATAGGTTCAAAAAATCTTATTTCTTTGGAAAATTAGTCGTACTCAGTTGGTTAAAAATTAGGCGGTTATTGTATTGTTGAACAATACCTTTTATTTTTTGTTCTAACTTGTTTTTTAAAATAATTTCTTCTTTTGTTAACTTAGAAGGTTGGAGTATTAAATTCGTTTGCAGTAAAACATCTTTTTCAATACTATAAAAATCAGTAACCGTTTCTCCATCAAAAAATAATAAGTAATTTTCTGAATAGATTTGGTAAACTTCATTGATGTAATTGATTGAAAACGATTCGTTGTTGGATGAATTGAAAATGTTCTTGCCAAATGTTATTAATTTGGTGTTAATACCTAACAAACCCAAAACGGAAGGAGTAAGGTCTATTTGATTGTATATTTCATTATATGTTCCTTTTAATTGTTGGGAAGGATCATAAAAAAAGATAGGTATTGCAAATCGTCCTAATGGAGTGTTATATTTTGGTGCAATTGAATGTGTGGAATGATCAGCGACAACAACAAATAATGTATTGTTGAACCAAGGCATTTTTTGTGCAGTTTCAAAAAATTTTTTCAATGCATAATCCGTATAACCAATTACGCTGTGCATACCCATTAAGCCCTTTGGGAATTTTCCAATATGTTGTTTGGGAATAGTATAAGGATGATGCGATGAAATCGTGAAAATGGTGCTAAAAAAAGGCTCTTTTTTTGCGTTCAGCTCATTTGCATAATACTGTAGATACGGCTCGTCAAAAATACCCCAAAGCCCATCATAATCTTTTTCTTTGTTTTTTTCAGGATATTCGTTTAATCCATAATAATCAGAAACACCAGCTATCTTTGAAAAAGCATCAAAACCCATAGTTCCATTTGATCCAGCATGATAAAAAGAAGTGTTGTAACCTTTTTCTTTTAACAATTGGGGTAATCCTCTAATTGTATTTCCAGCATAGTTGGAAACAACAAATGGAGTTGCCATCAGTTGAGGAATTCCTGTTAAAATGGAAGGTAATGATTCTATTGATTTTTGCCCATTGGCATAAGCATTGGTAAAAACAAAACTATTTTTCATGAGGGAATCTAAAAAAGGAGTGTATCCATTTCCATCATTTAAAAAACCAACATATTCCTTTGCTAAACTTTCAATAATGATAAAAACCACATTTTTATCTTTTAAAATGCCATTTCCTTTAATAGTAACTTCAGGATTAAATATATCAGCGATTTCTTCATCTGAAAAATAATGTATTACCTTAGCTTTTTTTTTTACTAATGTTTTTAAAACGGTAAAGGGTGTACTCAGTAAAATAGGTGTATTTTGAGCAATAGTGAATTGACCTGCACTAACTATACTTAACGGACGAAGTTGAATACCTCCTCTTATTCCAATGATTAACAAACCTATTGTTAGAACAAAAATACTGGACTGGATAAGGTAGTTTTTTCTTACATAGGGATAAAACATTCCTTTATACCGACAATATTTTTTATAGATGTACCATGAAAACCAAATTAAAAATGCCAACAAAATATAGTCGTACCAAAAATCAATAATATAATTGGGTAACAATTTAATGAAATCTGCACCTCCACCAACACCTATCATGCTAAATAAATCAGTAGTGGTTCGCTTTAGTGTGAAATCAAAATAAGCTACATCAACTAAGTTTAAAATAATAGAAATAGTATTGGGAATGTAAAATAGAATGGCTAATGTGCGTTGGTATCTTCTAAAACTCCTAAATGAAAAAGGAATAACAGACATAACAATAAAAGGCAAGTATAAATAAGAAATTGCCACAGCATCAAATCGAATCCCATAAATGAAATCGGTTATGGATACATTTGAAAAGTGTGCCGCATTAACAATATAAAACGAAATTCGACATAACGTAAAAACCAAAAACGCCAATCCAATTCGTTTAAAAAATGGAATTATGTGTGAAAGATAGTTAGGCATTTTTTTGATTTACGATTTACGATTTTATGAATTTATAGCAAATTAAATCTTTAGTTGTTAAAACCACAATCGTCACAATCGTGTTTTTTTCTCTTAATTATGTACCTATAAATTAAATAAAATACAGCAACACAAACAATAAAAACAACAATAATATCTTGCAAATTCATTTTTTTGAGTTAGAAATAAAACAAATTATTATTCAATAATTATGCTGCGAAGTTACACAAATTCAATTAATTTTGACACGTTTAAAAAAAGGCTTCGAACAGATGAAATTTAACCGAAGAAAATATACTGATGAGCAATTAATATCGCTTTATAAAGCACTTTTAACACCTCGCTTAATAGAAGAAAAAATGTTGATTCTACTTCGTCAAGGCAGAGTTTCAAAATGGTTTTCAGGGATAGGGCAAGAAGCAATTTCTGTTGGTGCTGCAATGGCGTTGGATAAAGAAGAATATATTTTGCCCATGCACCGAAATTTGGGTGTTTTTACCAGCAGAGGTATTCCTTTGCATCGCTTGTTTTCGCAATTTCAAGGTAAAATGAATGGTTTTACTAAAGGTAGAGACCGTTCTTTTCATTTTGGAACGCAAGACTATAAAATTGTTGGTATGATTTCGCATCTTGGTCCACAAATGGGCGTTGCTGATGGAATTGCATTGGGAAAAAAGTTAAATAACGAAGAAAAAGCAACCTTAGTGTTTACAGGCGATGGAGGTGCTAGTGAAGGCGATTTTCATGAGGCAATTAACACCGCAGCCGTTTGGCAATTACCTGTAATTTTTTTAGTTGAAAACAATGGATATGGACTTTCAACACCATCAAGCGAACAATTTATTTGTAAAAACTTTGTGGATAAAGGCATTGGCTATGGAGTTGAAACAGAATTAATTGATGGGAACAACATTTTAGAAGTACATCATAAAATAAGTCAGATTGCCGAATCTATCCGTAAAAAACCCAGACCTGTGTTGGTTGAAGCAATTACGTTCAGAATGCGTGGGCACGAAGAAGCATCAGGAACTAAATATGTGCCTAAAGAATTAATGGACGAGTGGCAGCAAAAAGACCCAGTTGTTAATTACGAAAACTATTTACTAGCCGAAAAGGTGTTAGATGATGTTAATATCGAAGCAATTAAAACCGAAATTAAAGCCGAAATAAATACCGATTGGGAACAAGCTTTTAACGAACCTAAAATTGAAGCAAATTTACAAACAGAATTAGATGATGTGTATGCTCCTTTTGCTTTTTCTGAAACAAAACCTGCATCAGAAAAAAAATCGGAAAAACGCTTAATTGATGCAATTTCTGACGGATTGCGTCAAAGCATGGAAAAACATCAAAACTTGGTGTTGATGGGACAAGATATTGCTGATTATGGAGGCGTTTTTAAAATTACCGATGGTTTTGTAGCTCTTTTTGGAAAAGATAGAGTTAGAAATACACCACTTTGCGAATCGGCAATTTTAGGAGCAGGTTTAGGACTTTCCATAAATGGGCAAAAAGCAATGGTTGAAATGCAATTTGCTGATTTTGTGAGCGAAGGAATGACTCAAATTTGCAACAATTTAGCAAAAACACATTATCGTTGGCAACAAAATGCCGATGTGGTGGTGCGTATGCCCACAGGAGGAGGAATGGCAGCGGGTCCCTTTCACTCTCAAAGTAACGAAGCATGGTTTACACAAGTGCCAGGATTAAAAATTGTTTATCCAGCATTTCCTTATGATGCTAAAGGCTTGTTAAATACAGCTTTTGAAGACCCAAATCCAGTAATGTATTTTGAACACAAAGGCTTATACAGAAGCATAAATCAAGAAATTCCAGACGATTATTATACCTTGCCTTTTGGAAAGGCAAATTTACTAAAAGAAGGCAACCAAGTTACCATAGTTACCTATGGAATGGGCGTGCATTGGGCATTAGAAACCTTAGCAGAAAACCCGCAAATTTCAGCCGATTTAATTGATTTAAGAACCTTAGTTCCGTTAGATACGGAAACGATATATAACTCTGTAAAGAAAACCAACAAAGTAATTATACTGCACGAAGCAACAATGTTTAACGGAATAGGAGGGGAGTTGAGTGCCTTAATTACTGAAAATTGTTTTCAATATTTAGATGCTCCTGTTAAAAGAGTAGCAAGTATCGATACACCTGTTCCTTTTATAGGAGAATTAGAACAAAATTTTATGCCTAAAGAACGGTTTAAAATAGCATTAAAAGAATTGGTGTTGATGTGAAAAGTTGAAAGCCCACGCACACCCTTAATCCCTAAAGGGAACCTACTCACGTGGTAGTGGTTGTAGCGTAAGACCTCCCCTTTAGGGGTCGGGGGTAGCGGAGAGTAGCGAAAAGTAGTGAGGGCAAACAACAATAGTATAAGTTAATTAAATAAACGATGATAAAATATAGCAATACAGTAGAAAGGACAATGTTTTACGGAGCAAAACCGATTATTTTTGAGAGAGCAAAAGTGTTGAGGGAAAATCCAACAATAGCAGAGATAGCTTTATGGGATATTTTAAAAAAGAATCAAATACTGGGCTTGCGTTTTAAACAGCAGCATCCAATTAATATTTTTATTGCTGACTTTTATTGTCATGCTATTAAATTGGTTATAGAAGTAGATGGAGGAATACATGATACCGAAGACAATAAAGATTACGACCAAAACCGAACTGACGAATTAAAAAACTATGGAATTACAGTTATTAGGTTTAGTAATGAAGAAGTTTTAGAAAATAGTGTTGATGTAAAAAATATAATTGAGGTAGAATGTAAAAACCTTTTAAAAATTTGAAAACCTTCGCACACACCCTTAATCCCTAAAGGGAACCTACTCACGTGGTAGTGGTTGTAGCGTAAGACCTCCCCTTTAGGGGTCGGGGGTAGCGGGGATAAAATATATAAAAATGACAAGAAAAATAATTCCATATAATCCAAAATCAAAAAATCAAAAAATAATACAAACTTTTAACTAAATAATATGAAATTTTTTATAGACACAGCAAACTTAGATCAAATTAAAGAAGCCCAAGACTTGGGAATTTTAGATGGTGTAACCACCAACCCATCGTTAATGGCAAAAGAAGGAATATCGGGCTATGACAACATAATGAAACATTACAAATTCATTTGCGATATTGTTGATGGAGATGTGAGTGCAGAAGTAATCGCTACCGATTTAGAAGGAATGATTAAAGAAGGTGAGTTCTTAGCTTCACTTCATCCTCAAATTGTGGTAAAAGTACCTGTAACCAAAGAAGGCATAAAAGCAATTAAATATTTCTCATCAAAAGGAATTAGGACAAATTGTACGCTTATATTTTCGGCAGGACAAGCACTGTTAGCAGCAAAAGCTGGAGCAACCTATGTTTCGCCATTTATTGGGCGATTAGATGATATTTCTACCAACGGAGTTCACTTAATTGCCGAGATAAGAATGATTTATGATAATTATGGCTACGAAACTCAAATATTAGCAGCATCTGTTCGTCATACCATGCATATTTTACAATGTGCTCAAATAGGAGCAGATGTTGTTACCAGCCCATTAAGTGCGATTATGGGATTATTAAAACACCCATTAACCGACAGCGGATTGGCTCAGTTTTTAGCCGATCACGCAAAAGGGAATAAATAATGTAGCAATTTAGCAATGTGAAAATGTACTAATTTAAAATCTGCGTTAATCTGCAAAATATGCGGAAAAAATAATGAGAAGAATCTGTAATCTATAAAATAAATGCTTATAAAAATATACCCCGAAAACCCTGACGAAAAAAGAATACAACAAGCCGTTGAAGTACTCAAAAAAGGCGGCTTAATTGTGTATCCTACCGATTCGGTTTATGCCATTGGTTGCGATATGACAAACAGAAGAGCAGTAGAAAAAATGGCACAACTCAAAGGAATAAAATTAGAAGAAGCCAATTTTTCGTTGATATGCTATGATTTGAGTAACATTTCAGAATATACCGTTCAGTTTGGAACTAATCTTTATAAAATGATGAAAAGAGCCTTGCCAGGTCCTTTTACCTTTATTTTAAATGCCAATAAAAACATTCCAAAGTTATTTCAATCTAAAAAACAAACCATTGGTATTCGTGTGCCAGATAATAACATTGCCCGAACAATTGTTAATCAATTAGGTAATCCTTTATTGTCAACATCGGTGCACGATGATGATGAAATTTTGGAATACACTACCGACCCAGAGTTAATTCACGAACGCTATGAAAACAAAGTAGATTTAGTAATAGATGGAGGTTTTGGCAACAACGAAGCATCAACAGTAATAGATTGTACAGGCGAAACACCAGAAATTATAAGACAAGGAATTGGCGAAGTGGATTTTTAGAAGAACAACTTGATAATTTTTATTTTACATCTTATTTTCTGGATACCTATGTGTGTTGAATATATTGACAATATCAATAAAAACGATCTATATATTAAAATAATTCTTTACCTTTGATACTATCAAATGATACTATCATTAACTAATAGAATGAAACGAGCCATGTTAAATAATTTAACAAACAGATGAAACATCCATGTTAAGGCAAAATTGACACACAGGCGGATGATTATTGGCTCTGTGTGATGGAAATTCTCCCCCTTCGGGGGCGGACAAAGTCCAGTGGACTTTGGAGCGAGCAAGTGTGAAAGAGGGGGCTAATAAATATAAACACATGAAACCACCATACAAAATAACAGGAAAGATTTTAAAACTAATTGCTTCGATTTCGGAGAAAATTGGAGCGGTAAACGCTGCCCATTTAAATAAACCCCCGACAGAATTAAGAAAAAAAAACAGAATAAAGACGATTCATTCATCGCTTGAAATTGAAGGAAATACCTTAACAATTGAGCAAATAACGGCAATCATTGAAAATAAAAAAGTAGTTGGACCTAAAAAAGACATTTTGGAAGCTAAAAATGCAATTGCCGTGTATAACTATATAGATAAATTGAATCCATATAAGTTAAATTCGTTTTGTGAAGCACATAAAATATTAATGAACGGACTTATAGAATCAGCGGGCAAACTTAGAAGTAAATCCGTGGGAATTGTTAAAGGTACTGAAATTGCACATATTGCCCCTCCAAGTGAAATGCTTAAACCATTAATGAATGATTTGTTTAACTATTTAAAAAATGACGATGATTTAATTTTAATAAAAAGTTGTGTATTTCATTATGAAATGGAATTTATCCATCCTTTTATTGATGGGAATGGCAGAATGGGAAGGTTGTGGCAAACATTAATTTTAAAAAATGCATATCCTGTTTTCGAATATTTACCAATAGAGGCTTTAATAAAAAATAGACAAGAACACTATTATGAATCACTTGGCAAATCTGATAACACAGGGGAATCAACGGTATTCATCGAGTTTATGCTTGAAATTATGCTTGAATCACTGGAGGAATTACTAACTATTCAGAATGTTAGCTTAACAAATATCGATAGGATTGATTTATTTAAACCATGTGTGAAAGACGATTATTTTACTCGAAAAGAATACTTAAAAAATTTCAGAGAAATATCATCAGCGACTGCAAGTCGTGATTTGAAATTTGCATTAGAAAATGGTATAATTGAAAAAATTGGAGAAAAAAATAAAACAAGATATAGATACAACTAAATTATTTTTTAATTTATAGGTTTTTCTTTAAACAACTTCAACTTTAATACATTAATTTTACCAACCAAATTATAAAATATAAAAAAATGAGTTTATTAGTTATAGGAACAGTTGCTTTTGATGCAATTGAAACCCCTTTCGGGAAAACAGATAAAATAGTTGGAGGAGCAGCAACATTTATTAGCCTTTCTGCTTCAAATTTTGTTAAAAAAACCAATATCGTTTCTGTTGTAGGAGGAGATTTTCCCAAAGAAGCAATGCAAATGCTCGAAAATCATAATGTTGATTTAGAAGGATTGGAAATTAAAGAAAATGAAAAAACATTTTTTTGGTCAGGAAAATATCACAATGATATGAATACCAGAGACACCTTAGCCACAGAGCTGAATGTATTAGAAACTTTCGACCCAAAAATTCCAGCTAATTATCAAGATTGTGATTTTTTGATGTTGGGAAACTTAGCTCCATCTATTCAAAAGAAAGTAATAAATGGGTTGCATAAACGTCCTAAATTAATTGTGATGGATACCATGAATTTTTGGATGGACATTGCATTAGATGAATTAAAAAGTGCCATTTCTATGGTTGATGTACTTTCGATTAACGATGAAGAAGCCCGACAACTTTCAGGTGAATATTCATTAGTAAAAGCAGCTCAAAAAATATTAGCTTTAGGACCTCAATATTTAATCATAAAAAAGGGGGAACATGGAGCATTATTGTTTGATAGAGAAAATGTATTTTTCGCACCAGCCTTACCTTTAGAAGATGTTTTTGATCCAACCGGAGCAGGAGATACCTTTGCAGGCGGTTTTATTGGCTATTTAGCCGAAACAGGTGATATTTCTTTTGCAAACATGAAACGTGCAGTAATTTATGGTTCTGCCATGGCTTCTTTTTGTGTGGAAAAATTTGGAACAGAAAGATTAGTTCATTTAACAAATACAGAGTTGGAAGATAGAGTTCATAAATTCATAAATTTGGTTCAGTTTGATATTAGTTTAGCAAATATGTAGATGTGTAAATGTGTGGATGTGAGAATATGGAAATGTAGAATTTTGAAAATAAAAATCTGCGATAATCTGCGTAATCTGCGGGAAAAGAAATGTGAGAATGTGTGAATGTGTAAATGTGTGGATGTGAGAATATGGAAATGTAGAATTTTGAAAATAAAAATCTGCGATAATCTGCGTAATCTGCGGGAAAAGAAATGTGAGAATGTGTAGATGTGAGAATGTGTAAATTAAAAAATCCGTGAACCGAGCTTGCGAGCTCAACGAAGTTAAATCTTCAGGATAAAATTGGAGAAAAGAAAAATAATATGAGTGAAGAAATAAACTTGCCACAAGAAACGGTGATGAGTAAAATTTATGAAATTAGAGGCGAAAAAGTAATGTTAGATAGAGATTTAGCAGAACTGTATGATGTTAAAGCTATCCGATTACGCGAACAAGTAAAAAGAAACTCAGAAAAATTTCCTCAACATTTTATGTTTCAATTAACAGAAAATGAAGCAGATAGAATGGTATCGCAAAATGCGATACCATCAAAACAACATTTAGGTGGTGCTTTACCTTACGTATTTACGGAACATGGGGTTTTACAATTAGCTAATGTTTTAAAGAGTGGAAGAGCAATACAAATGAGTATTAAAATAATAGAGGTTTTTGTTAAAATGCGTGAAATGTTTCAAATGCATAAAGATTTATTATTTGAAATGGAAGAAATACGAAAAAAAGTTACAGGACAAGACGAAAAAATTGAACTTATTTTTAACTATTTAAAACGCTTTATTAAACAACAGGAAACACCAAGAGAACCAATAGGATTTAAACAAAGTAAGAAATAAATTTAGAAAAGTTGCGCGATATAAAAGTTAGGAATTATGCATAAGGCATAAGAAGTTAGGTATAAAAACTCCGTGTTCCTGTGTCCTCTCTGTGGTAGAGAAAAAACGTAGTTAGAAGTTGGGAAGTTAAGAGTTATATGTAAATCCTTAATGTTCCTTAACTTCTTAATGGTTTTTAAAATGTGTGAATGTTTAAATGTGTGGATGTGAGAATATGGAAATGTAGAATTTTGAAAATAAAAATCTGCGGTAATCTGTGTTGTTTGCGGGAAAAGAAATGTGTAAATGCGAGAATGAAAATCTGTGGGAAACAAATTGATGTGAGAATATGTAATCTGTAATAAAAATGGAACAAACATTGAAACAACCAACTAACCAACAAGTATCTGTGATGGCAGAAAACTTAATAGGTTCGGAAATTATAAAATTAGCCACTGAAGTAAAGGCTAAAATAGCTCAAGGTGAAAAAATTTATAACCTTACCATAGGCGATTTTGATTCTGCTATCTTTCCTATCCCAGAAGAATTGAAAAATGAAATTATACAAGCCTACCATGATGGCGAAACAACCTACCCAACAGCAAATGGAGTAGAAGCACTACGAAAAGAAGTAGCCCGATTTTTACAACGAAAACAAAAGTTAGTTTATGATGCTAATGCTATTTTAATTTCGGGTGGAGCACGTCCATTAATTTATGCGTTGTACCAAACAATTATTGATGCAAACGATAAAGTACTTTTTCCAGTTCCATCATGGAACAACAATCATTATTGTCATTTAGCTGCGGCTCAGCAAATTATTGTAGAAACCAAACCCGAAAATGATTTTATGCCCACAGCAGAAGAGTTGAAGCCATTTATTTCGGAAGCCAATTTAATTGCACTTTGCTCTCCGTTAAATCCAACAGGAACAACTTTTACTAAAGAAAAATTGAGCGAAATTTGTGAACTTATTTTAGAGGAAAATAAAAAAAGAGGAGTAAGTGAAAAACCGCTTTATTTGTTGTTTGATCAAATATATTGGGTGTTAACGCATGGAGAGACAAAACATTTTGATCCGGTTTCTTTATTCCCTGAAATGCGAGATTATACAATTTATGTTGATGGAATTTCAAAATCGTTTGCAGCAACAGGCGTTAGAGTGGGTTGGGCATTTGGTCCACAAAAAGTAATTGATAAAATGCGGGCAATATTAAGTCATGTTGGTGCTTGGTCGCCAAAAGCCGAGCAAGAAGCAACAGCAAAATTCTTAAAAAACGATAAAGCAGTAGATGCATACATCACAACTTTTAAAAACAGAATAAACAAACGATTAGTTGGTTTTTATGAGGGGATGAAAAACCTAAAAGCCAACGGATATAATGTTGATGCCATTCCGCCACAAGCAGCTATTTATTTAACAGTTAAATTTGATTTAATTGGAAAAACTACAGCCGAAGGCAATTTATTAGCAACCACTGCCGATGTAACTGCTTATTTACTCAATGAAGCAAAATTAGCCATTGTTCCATTTTATGCTTTCGGAACAACAACAAACTCGCCTTGGTACAGATTATCCGTTGGAACAGCTCATACCAACCAAATAAGTGAATTGTTTGTACAATTAGAAAAAGCGTTGGCTAAACTTTCTTAAAATTATTAGTATGCAACTTAATTCCTCAGTTTTCCACTTTTTAACTAATTTAAAAGAAAACAACAACAGAGATTGGTTTCAAGTCAATAAACCCGACTATGAAACGGCTCTTGCTACTGTTGTTGCTTTTGCAGATAAATTGTTGGAAGAAACCAAGAAACACGACAACATTGAAACACTTTCAGGAAAAAAAAGCCTTTTTAGAATTTACAGAGATGTGCGGTTTTCTAAAGAAAAATTACCTTACAAAACGTGGTGGTCGGGAAGTTTTACAAGAGCAACCAAGCAACTCAGAGGTGGTTATTATTTTCATTTAGAGCAAGGTAATAGCTTTGTTGCAGGTGGTTTTTGGAATCCAGAAAAAGAAGATTTGCTGCGTATTCGACAAGAAATTGCCAATTACGAAGATGAATTTAGGAACATCATAAAAAACAAAATTGGAAATCTAAGTTTTGAAGGAGAGCAACTAAAAACGTGTCCGAAAGGATTTGATAAAGAACACAGTGCGGTTGATTTATTGCGTTATAAACAGTTTATTCTTATTCAAAAATTTACAGATGAAGAAGTGTTAGATTCAGACATAATAAACAAAATGAATGCATCATATAAAAATATGCGTCCTTTTTTTGATTTTATGAGCTTGGCACTTACCACAGATATAAATGGAGTACCAATCCATTGATTAAAAAAAATTAATAAAACACGAATCACAGAGTCATTACTATTTTTTTTTAAATCTTATAAATAAAAATTAGTAAAATTCTGATGAAACCCTTACTTTTGGTTTTTATGGAATTTTCAGCACAACAAATAGCAGGCATACTTAACGGAGAAATAGTGGGTAATCCAGATGTTACCGTAAATAAGGTATGTAAAATTGAAGATGGAGAAGCAAATGCAGTTTCATTTTTAGCAAATTTAGCCTATGAGTCTCATCTTTACTCAACCGATGCCTCAATAGTAATTATTAATAAAGATTTTATTCCAGATAAACCTGTTAAAGCAACCTGCACACTTATTAAAGTAGAAAATGCTTATGAGTGTTTTGCAAAGTTATTAAAAACGTATAATCAATATAAAAACAACAAAACAGGAATAGAACAACCTTCATTTATTGCTGAATCAGCAAAATTAGGAAAGGATTGTTATGTAGGAGCATTTGCTTATATTGGAGAAAATGTAAAAATTGGGGATAATGTGAAAATTTACCCAAATACGTATGTTGGAGATAATACAACAATAGGAGATAATAGTACTTTTTTTTCAGGTGTTAAATTGATGGATGAAACTGTTGTAGGTAAAAATTGTATTTTTCATGCTGGCGTAGTAATCGGTTCGGATGGTTTTGGTTTTGTGCCAGACGAAAATAATGTATATAACAAAGTTCCTCAAATAGGTAATGTAGTTATTGAAGATGATGTCGAAATAGGAGGGAACACAGTAATAGATAGAGCTACAATGGGCTCAACAGTTATTAAAAAAGGTGTTAAAATTGATAACTTAGTACAAATAGCACATAATGTAGTAATTGGAGAAAATTCGGCAATTGCAGGTCAGGTTGGAATAGCTGGATCAGCAAAAATTGGCAAAAATTGTATGATGGGAGGTCAAGTAGGAGTTGCAGGACATTTAACAATAGCTGATGGAGTGAAAATAGCAGCTCAATCAGGAATAGGTGCAAATATTAAAAAAGAAGGATTAGTGGTGCAAGGCTCTCCAGCTTTTTATATAGGAGATTATAAACGGGCTTATGTAGGATTCAAAAAATTGCCCGAAATACTTGAACGATTAGATAAAATAGAAAAGGGAAAATAGAGATTAGTAGTTAGCAATGGGATATGTCCCACTGTTGTTGGTAGTTAGTAAATTTCCAACCTCAAACACCCACCTTAAAAACTTACAAACTCAATAATAAAAATATGGCAAAACAACAAACATTAAAAAACTCATTTTCTGTTGTTGGAGTAGGATTACATACAGGAGCAAAAGCAACATTAACGGTGCATCCAGCACCAGAGAATCATGGGTTTAAATTTAGAAGAGTTGATGTGGAAGGACAACCAGTAATAAATGCAGATGCAAATTTGGTAGTTGAAACATCAAGAAGTACCACTTTAGGAATAAATGGAGTTAAAGTACACACCACAGAACATATATTAGCAGCACTTTTTGGTTTAGAAATAGATAATGCACTTATTGATTTAGACGGTCCAGAAGTTCCTATTATGGATGGAAGTGCTTATTCTTTTGTAGCTGCAATTCAACAAGTAGGAATCGTGGAGCAAAATGCAGATAAGGAATATTTTGTAGTAACAAATAATTTGACTTATGAAGATGCTGAAAGACAAACAGAAATGCTTCTCGTTCCTCAAGATGAGTTTCGTTTAACGGTAATGGTTGATTATAATTCTGTGATTTTAGGGACACAGCATGCGCACATGTATCACTCTGGAGAATTTGTGGCTCAAATTTCAAAATGTAGAACATTTGTTTTTTTAAGAGAATTAGAAGTATTAGCCAGAAATGGATTAATAAAAGGTGGCGATTTAGATAATGCCATTGTTTTGGTGGACACTCCATTGCCACAGGAAAAATTAAATGAAATAGCCGATTTACTCGGAAAACCACACATAAAAGTGGATAAAGCAGGTGTATTAAATAACTTGACTCTACATTTTCAAAACGAACCAGCTCGACATAAATTATTAGACATTATAGGTGATTTAGCATTAGTTGGAAGACCAATAAAAGGACATATTTTAGCAGCTCGACCAGGTCATAAAGGAAATACAGATTTTGCGAAAATGATTAAGCAAGAAATTAAAAAGCAACAGAAGGGCGGGATGACTTTTGATTTAACAAAAGAACCCTTATATGACATCAATCAAATAAGTAAATTATTACCTCATCGATATCCATTCTTATTGGTAGATAAGATTATAGAAATGGATGAAACAAGTATTGTAGGAGTAAAAAATATTACCTTAAACGAACCACAATTCACAGGTCATTTCCCCAACAATCCTATCATGCCAGGAGTATTACAAGTTGAGGCGATGGCTCAAGTAGGAGGAATACTTGCTTTAAGCTATCTTCCTGATCCTGAAAATTATATAACTTATTTTATGAAAATAGATAAAGTTAAATTTAAACGAAAAGTAATACCAGGAGATACGTTAGTGTTTAAACTAGAATTAATTACACCAATACGAAGAGGAATCGTACACATGCAAGGCAAAGGGTATGTTAATGGACAATTGGTTATAGAAGCAGAAATGATGGCTCAGTTGGTAAGAGAAGTTGAGGAAGAAAAAATCCCACAATCCCTACATCAATAAAAAAATATTATCTTCGCAGAAATTTTATAGAAACGATTGATAAATTAATAAATGGAAAAATATCCGTTAACAAACATTCATCCTAACGCTAAAATAGCAGATAATGTAATCATAGAATCTTTTACAACCATTCACGAGGATGTTGAAATTGGAGAAGGAACCTGGATAGGACCCAATGTTACTATTTTTAATGGAGCAAGAATTGGAAAAAACTGCAAAATATTCCCTGGAGCCGTAATTTCGGCCATTCCACAAGATTTGAAATTTGATAATGAAGATACCACTGCCGAAATTGGTGATGGTACTATTATTAGAGAATGTGTTACAATAAACAGAGGCACTAAAGATAGAAATAAAACAGTTGTAGGTAAAGATTGTTTATTAATGGCTTATGTGCATATTGCTCATGATTGTATCGTTGGAAACAACTGTATTTTAGCTAACTGTGTTAACCTGGCTGGGCACGTTGTTTTAGGTGATTTCGTAATTATAGAAGGGGTTGCTGGAGTTCAACAATTCGTCCATATTGGAGAACATGCTTTTATTGCATCTGGAGTTAATGCACGTAAAAATGTGCCTCCTTACGTTAAAGCAGCCAGAGACCCACTTACTTATGCCGGTGTTAACTCAGTCGGGTTAAGAAGAAGAGGTTTCTCAACGGAAACAATCCTTCAAATTGAAGACATTTATCGCTCATTATACGTAAGAGGATTAAATGTAACAAATGCAGTGCAAGTAATAGAACAAGAAGCTCCAAAATCGAAAGAAAAAGAAATTATATTAAATTTTATCAAGGAATCTACAAAGGGAATTATTAGAGGACCTTTGGTATAGGAGATAGGCGTAAGGAGTTAGGAGTAAGGCTTTCGTACTTCCAACCTCCAACTTCAAACACAAAACAAACAACATGGCAACATCAAACGACATTAAAAACGGATTATGTATGAAATTTAATAATGGTATTTATACTGTTGTTGAATTTTTACACGTAAAACCTGGTAAAGGACCAGCATTTGTAAGAACAAAATTAAAAAACTTAACTAATGGAAAAGTGATAGATAACACTTTTTCGGCAGGACATCGAATTGACGTAGTTCGGGTAGAACGCAGAAAATACCAATATCTTTATAAAGAAGGAAATGTGTATCATTTTATGAATCAAGAAACATACGAACAAACCTTTATCGATGAAGCAATTATTAATGCTCCCCAATTTTTAAAAGAAGGTGATTTTGCAGAAATTGTTTTTGATGCAGACGAAGAAAAACCACTTTTATGTGAATTGCCCGCATCACTTATATTGGAAGTAACTTATACCGAACCAGGCGAAAAAGGAAACACAGCAACCAATGCTTTTAAACCAGCAACTGTTGAAACTGGTGCAGAAGTTAGAGTGCCTTTATTTATAAATATTGGCGACCACATTAAAGTAAGCACTGTTGATGGTGCTTATTCGGAAAGAGTTAAAGTCTAAAAATCACTATATTAACAACTTAAAAAAACTAACCAATTTGTACTACTCAGTCGCTAAATTCTTGTCTAAAGACAATAAAAAACAAAAAATGCCACTGATTACACACCACGAAGTAGCATCAACACATCTTGAAAAAATAGATAAACTGTTGATAAATTTTCACAGATTACATACACAGATTTGATTTTTCTTTGAAAAATCTGTAAAAAAAAATCTGTGTGAATCTGCGTAATCAGTGGCAAAGAGAAAAAAAATAAGCGACTGAGTAGTAACACCAATTTTAATTATTGGCAAGGTAAAAAATTATTTATTATGAAAAAAACAATTTTAATTTTATTCGTATTTATTACAACTTTTCAAGCAAGAGCCGATGAGGGAATGTGGCTTCCAATGTTAATTCAACGCTTAAACTATGTTGATATGCAAAAACATGGATTACAACTTACTGCCGAAGAAATTTATTCGGTAAATAATTCATCGTTAAAAGATGCTATTGTTGCCTTAGGAGGCGGATTTTGCACAGGAGAAATTATCTCAAACCAAGGTTTAATGCTCACCAACCATCATTGTGGATATGGTGAAATACAACGAAACAGCTCCACCGAACACGATTATTTAACCGATGGATTTTGGGCAAAAACAAAAGAAGATGAACTCCCTGCCGATTTTAGCGTTTGGTTTTTAGATAGAATGGACGATGTAACAAAAACCATTTTAGCTGAGGTTACTGACGAAATGAGCGAAGCAGAAAGAAGTGTAGCAATTAGAAAAGCCATAAAAACCCTTTCAGATAAGGAAATGGAAGGAAAAGATGAAAAATTTTATAAAGTTCAAATTAAATCATTTTACCATGGAAATGAATATTATATGTTTAAATACAACATTTTTAATGATGTACGTTTGGTAGGAGCTCCACCAAGTTCAATAGGAAAATTTGGAGGCGATACCGATAACTGGATGTGGCCTCGACATACAGGCGATTTTTCAATGTTTAGAGTGTATGCCAATGCGAATAACGAACCTACTGATTATTCGAAAGATAACAAACCTTATCAACCAAAACATCATTTACCTATTTCATTAAAAGGTGTTGAAAATGGCGATTATGCAATGATAATGGGCTATCCAGGAAGTACAGATAGGTATTTAACTTCATTTGGTGTAGAAGAAGCCGTGAAAGTTGAACAACCAACCCGAGTTATGATTAGAAGAGCAAAGTTGGATATCATGGACAAAGGAATGGAAAAAGACCAAAAAGTGCGTATTCAATATGCTTCTAAATATGCTAGAATTAGTAACTATTGGAAATATTTTCAAGGGCAAAGCCAACAATTGGTAAAAAACAATGTGCAACAGAAAAAAGAAAAATTAGAAAGCGAATTTTTAGCTTGGGCGAATGTTGATGAAACAAGAAAAGAAAAATATGGTAACGCATTAGAATTAATAGAAAATTCCTATAAAGAGAATACAAGTTATACATTACCAAATGTTTATTTTCAGGAAGCTGTTTTTCAAGGTCCAGAAATTTTTACTTTTGTATTAGGAAATTTTGCCTTCCGTTCGGATATGCAAGCTGCAATTTTAGCCAACGATGCTGCAAAAATTGAAGAAGCTAAAAAAGGAATTTTAGAAGAAGCTCCCGAATATTTTAAAGATTACAACGCAGAAATTGATGAAAATCTTTTAGCAGAAATGCTCAGTATGTTTTACCACAATGTAGATGCTAAATTTCATCCTGCAACCTTAAAAACAATAGCAAGTAAAAACAAAAATGATTTTAAAAAATTTGCAGCAAATTATATGGCTAAATCTCCATTTACATCGGAAGAAAAATTAAAAACTTATTTAGCTAAATTTAGTGTAAAATCAATAAAAAAAGATCCTATCTATAATATAATGAATGAATTAATTGATATTTATATTAAAGAAATTATTACGCCACAACGTGCCACAAATACCGATTATAACAAAGGTATGCGTTTGTTTGTAGATGGATTGAGACAACTAAAAAACGATAAAATATTTGCCTCAGATGCAAATTCTACTATGCGTTTAACCTATGGAAATGTGTTGCCTTACAATCCTCAAGACGCAGTTACCTACCATTATTTAACAACGCTTGAAGGCGTTATGGCAAAGGAAGTAAAAACCGAAAATAAAAATCATGAATTTTATATTCCTGCAAGGTTAAAAGAACTCTATGATAAAAAAGATTATGGACAATATGCCACCAAAGATGGTAAACTTCCAGTTGGGTTTTTATCAAACAATGATATAACCGGAGGAAACTCAGGAAGCCCAGTGATTAACGCCAAAGGAGAGCTTATCGGAACAGCTTTTGATGGCAATTGGGAAGCAATGAGTGGAGATATTTATTTTGAACCCGATTTGCAACGCACCATTTCAGTTGATATTCGTTATACCTTGTTTATTATTGATAAATATGCTGGTGCAAAGCATCTTATTAATGAAATGACGTTGGTAAGATAAGTTGGTTTTAATTTTATTTATTGTTATTATTGCTAAAAATTATATTAACAAAAATTGTAAAAACATGAAAAAATTACTTATAGGTTTAACATTATTTGCAACTACATTTGCATTTGGACAATCCAACAGAGCTGGTATAATACAAGCTGGAATTGGCGGGGGAATGGCTATAGGTTGGACTTCTTTTGAACTTACTAACACTAATTTAACTAAATCAGATACTAAAAATGGAGTTGGAGTAACAGGTAATTTTAACTTTAGAGGTCAATATGGAATAAGTAAGTCATTCAGTGCCGGTATTTTACTTCGAAAAGAATGGGGAGCTTTTAGTGTTTCCGACAACGATTTTGAAGACAGTTTTGAAATGTCTGTTTCTACTTTCGCCATTGGATTAGAAGGCAAAATTTATTTAATTAATAAAGATAAACTCAATTTTAACATAGCACCTAGTTTTGGATACACAACGGGTAGTACTGAGACTATTGACTTAAGTCCAAATGCAAAGGGAGATGCCTCAGGATTAAATTACGGACTTATAGCTGAAATTAATTTGTATTTTGGCAGCAGTAGTAAGTACGGTATGTCTGCTGATTTAGGCTTTGCTGGTAGTAGTTTGTCAGGTTCTTATGATGATTCTAAAGATATGGAGTATAAAATTAAAGGAGTAAATTTTTATATTGGGTTAGGCTTTTCGACAAGGTTTTAAAAAACAAATAAACATAAAAAAAACATTCGTCAAAAGTCGGATGTTTTTTTTTATGCAAAAAAAAATTACCTTAGCGGTTTAAAATTAATTTGTGCCAAACAATATACAAAATAAAAACAAACGTATTCAGCAAGGAAAGTTTAAGCTGAACACACTTTTGCAAGTTACCAAAAGCATTAATAATAATTTACCAAAGCAAGAATTAACAGCTATTTATAAAGATGTTTTAATTAATCAGTTAAACATCGGAAAAATTCTGCTTTATAGTTTTGACGGAGAGAAATGGTATCAAGAGTTGAGTGAAGGAGCTGCTTATGATTTTATTAATGTTGAACAGGATTTACTTCCCATTCAAGAAATTACTTTTATTAATTCAAGCAGCAATGAGCGTTTAAAGGATTTTGATGTAGTTGTTCCGGTTTTTCATAAACAAAGCCCTATTGCATATTTATTATTAGCTGATTTTGATGGAGAGAGTATTGAGGTTAGTCCCATAATTAAACACTTAGCATTTATTCAAACACTCACAAATGTTATAGTAGTTGCCATTGAAAACAAAAGATTGTACAAGGAAAATATACAACAAGTAACAATTAAAAAAGAAATGGAATTGGCTTCGGAAATGCAGGCTTTACTGTTTCCTAACAACTTACCCAATAATAAACACATAGAAGTTGCCGCAAATTATATTTCCAATCAATTGGTTGGGGGAGATTATTATGATTTTATTCCTTTAAACAAAGAAGAAGTTGTTTTTTGCATTGCAGATGTTTCTGGAAAAGGTGTTTCTGCTGCACTTCTCATGTCTAATTTCCAAGCTACATTAAGAGTTTTAGTTAAAAGAACATCTTCTTTAATTACGTTAGTTAATGAATTAAATAGCTCTATTTTAGCAACAGCAAAAACTGAAAAATTTATAACTGCTTTTATTGGTAGATACAACTGTAAAACCAAAGAGTTAGTATATGTTAACGCTGGACATAATCCTCCAATTCTTTTATCCGATAATAAAACAAAACTATTGAAAGATGGCTCTACAATTTTAGGTATGTTTGAAGAACTTCCTATTGTGAAAAAAGGGAGAATATTAATTGATGAATCATCTATTCTATTGTGTTATACAGATGGAATAACTGAACAAACAAACAATAAAAATACTGAGTTTGGAATAAATAAACTAACCAAAATACTTATACAACACAAAGACAATAAAATAAGCACACTATTAGAACAGATATTGGATAATCTGAAAAATTTTAAAGGAGAAATTCCTTATACAGATGATGTTACTTTATTAGGAATAAAGTTTAAGTAGAAAAAAAGTTTAATTAGAGTTTGTCCATAATGTCCGATATCTTCGTTATTCTCGACTTTCAAATCAGTCATGTACTTTAGTACACTCCTGATTCTCAAGTCATCGAAACCTCAATCTCGAACATTCTGAACCAAACTCTCGACTTTATGGACAGACATTAATTAGGTACTATTTACAATGTTGAGAGGCTGAACTGTAAAGTTCGAGTTCGAGGCTTTCGCAGTTTTAAAAATCAGGAGTTTACTTTTGTAAATGACTGATTTTTAAAACAAGAATAACGATGAACTGAGCGAAGCGAACTCACGAATACATCTAAAAAACAATATATTTATGAGTAAATCGGGCTTTACAGACAGACTCTAATTATTAAAAAATTTCAAGGAAATAGCTATTCGTTCTTTCAAATCACATCTTGAAACAATGTAATCTAAAAAACCATGTTCAAGCACAAATTCTGATGTTTGAAAACCTTTTGGTAATTCTTTTCCAATAGTTTCTTTAACAACACGAGGCCCAGCAAATGCAATTAAAGCACCTGGTTCTGCAATGTTAATATCACCTAACATAGCAAAAGAAGCAGTAACACCGCCCGTTGTTGGATCTGTCAATAGTGAAATATATGGAATTTTAGCTTTAGCCAATACCGAAAGTTTAGCAGAAGTTTTTGCCATTTGCATTAAAGAATAAGCAGACTCCATCATTCTTGCTCCACCAGATTTTGAAATTATTAAAAAAGGAATTTTATGTGCAATAGCGTAATCAATTGCCCTAGAAATTTTTTCCCCAACAACAGAACCCATTGAACCACCAATAAAACCAAAATCCATACAAGCAATTACCAAATGTTGATTATCTACTTTTCCAACAGCAGTTCGAATAGCATCTTTTAAGTTGGTATTTTTTTGAGTAGCTTGAAGTCGGTCTGTATATTTTTTAGTGTCCGTAAATTCAAGGGGATCAGCAGATGATAAATTAGGATTTAATTCTTCAAATTTATTGTCGTCAAATAAAATTTTAAAATAAGTTAAAGAATCAATTTTCTCATGAAATCCACACACACAAACATGAAGTCTTTCCTCAAACTCATCGTGTGCAACCACATGATTACACTTCGGACATTTGTACCACAAGCCTTCTGGTGTTTCTTTTTTCTCTTTTGTTGGGGTTCTTATCCCTTCTTTTATTCGTTTAAACCAGCCCATATTTTTTGTTAATTGTTATTAGTCCCTCCCAACCTCCCCATCCCGATAACTATCGGGAGGGAGGAGTTTCCAACACGCAAAAGCCTTTGTTAACTGCCAATTGCTTATTGTTATTTGTTATTTGTTATTTGTTATAAAGTATTAACATTATTTAAATCTTTGAATGCTTGAATCAATCTGGTTTTAAAAGTTTTTTCACCCTCTCTTAACCAAACTCTTGGGTCGTAATATTTTTTGTTTGGTTTTTCATCGCTTTCTGGGTTTCCAATTTGCGATTGAACGTAAGCCAATTTTTCTTTAAAATAATCTCTTACTCCTTCTGTAAAAGCGTATTGCAAATCAGTATCTATGTTCATTTTTATCACACCATACGAAATAGCTTCTCTAATTTCTTCTAAGGTAGAACCTGAACCTCCATGAAAAACAAAGTCAACAGGATTTGTTCCTGTATTGAATTTTTGTTGGATATAATCTTGAGAATTTTTTAAGATAACTGGAGTGAGTTTTACATTTCCAGGTTTGTAAACACCATGAACATTTCCAAAAGCTGCAGCAATAGTAAATCTATTACTTATTTTAGAAAGTTCTTCATAAGCAAACGATACTTCTTCGGGTTGAGTGTATAGCAACGTGTTGTCAACATTAGAATTATCAACTCCATCTTCTTCTCCGCCAGTAATTCCTAGCTCAATTTCTAATGTCATACCTATTTTACTCATGCGTTCAAGGTATTTTTTGCAAATTTCAATATTTTCTTTTATGGGTTCTTCAGATAAATCTAACATGTGAGAGCTATAAAGAGGTTTGCCATTTTCTTTATAAAATTTTTCTCCAGCGTCTAATAAGCCATCTATCCATGGTAGTAAGTTTTTTGCACAATGATCGGTATGTAAAATAACAGGAACATTGTAAATTTTTGCCAGTTCATGTATATGTTTAGCTCCAGCAATACCTCCAGCAATTGCAGCTTGTTGATTTTCGTTGTTCAATCCTTTTCCTGCATTAAAATGACAACCGCCATTAGAAAACTGAATGATTACAGGAGCATTTATTTCTTTGGCTGTTTCCAAAACTGTGTTAACAGTATTAGAGCCAGTTACATTCACTGCAGGCAAAGCAAAGTTACGCTCCTTGGCAATTTTAAATATTTCCTGAACAGTATCACCGTGTACAACACCACCTTGAATTGTTTTTATCATAGTTTATAAATTTTAAATAACAAAGTTACTATAAAAATACAATTAGATTTTTTTTTGTAAGACTGATTTTTCATGTCTTTTTGATTACCTAACTAACATTTTTTATTACGTACTCTTACTTTTAAATTTGCACTAAATATGATTACTCTCATAAAAAGTTCTAATTTTGTGTTTGAAGTTGTATGAAATCATTTGTTAAAATAGCTATTTTTTGTGCAGGAACTATCTTAGTTCTTCATAGTTGCATTGCTCATAATCATCAAAAAAACAATTCGAATCCACAGTTTTATTCAGTGAATGAACCTGTTAATCTTCAGGATTTTTTATCTGATATTTTTTCGCTTAATATTGGTGAAAACCACTTAACTAATTTTGTTACACAAGCACTAGAAGTTGAAAGTAATTTAGAATTTTTTAATTCTACTTTTTATCTATCAACATTCATTTTCAAGGCTCAACATTATTATAAAGAGCTTGCTCTCACTGGAAATTTCCCTCACAGGATAATTAGTAGTAATCCTTTCACTGAACTTCTATTTAGAGGTCCTCCTATTGCTTTTCAAGCCTAAAAACATTTCATCATTCAACTCAAATGGGTTAATTACCTGTCTTTTTTAGGCTTTCTAAAACAGAAGTAATCTTATTTTAAACTTAAATTATCAAATGAAAGTAACAAAAAATATAATGCTATTGGCTATTTTCCTTATCGGAGCAATAACTTTTCAATCATGCTCTAAGAGTAATAAAGACAATGCAAACACAGTTACAGAGCAATTAAAAAACAACCTTCAACAGGGAACTTGGAACATAACCTATTTTGAAAAAAATGGGATTGACAGCACAACCTATTTATCCAACTATAATTTTTCATTTGAAGCTAATAATATTGTTTTATGTAGAGATACAGCAAACCATATTTACAATGGTACATGGAGTATAAGAAGAATTCCATCGGGTGATGAAGACGAAGACGAAGATGAAGAAGAAAACGGTGTTTTTATTCCTGTGGGAAATACGGTAACAAGTATTGATAACCTGGAAATAGTTATTAATTTCAATTATTTAATTAATTTAAAACAGGTTAACAATAAATGGAAATTGTTAAATCAAAGACCAACAATAATTGAGTTGAAAAACTATAATGGGTTTAATATTGTAGATACTTATTTAACATTAGAAAAAAATTAAAAAAAGAAAAGAAATATGAAAAATTTAAAATTTCTGATAGTACTTCTGTTCACAACAGTAATGCTAACATCGTTTATTGATAATGAAAGTTCAGATTGGCTAACTAATTACAAAGAAGCTTTGTCTAAGGCAAAAGCAGAAAACAAATTAATTTTGATGGATTTTTCCGGTTCCGATTGGTGTTCAAATTGTATTCGTTTAGAAAAAAGTGTTTTTCAAACAGAAGCATTCAAAACGTATGCAAAGGATAAATTTATTTTGTTGAATGTTGATTTTCCTATGAAATCTAAAAATAAACTTTCAAAAGAACTTTCCGAACAAAATGCCGAACTGGCTAAAAAGTACAACAATGAAGGGCAGTTTCCAACAGTAATTATTATGGATAGTAATGAAAAAGTGCTTGCACGAACAGGCTTTGTTGAAGGTGGTGCAGAAGCATATATTAAACACTTAAATGAGTTGCTTAAATGAAAGTAAGTGGATTAACTGTACTGATTTTTCTAGTTGTAACAAATTTATTTTCGCAAGAAAATGAAAAATTTGCTTACAAGCAAGTACTCAAATTAATGGGTACAAGGTTTGAAATTACAGCTGTTTCCGACAATGAAATATTGGCTAAAAACAGCATAGATTCAGCTATTAAGGAAATTCAACGCATAGAGAATTTAATTTCATCATGGAAACCAACCTCACAAACGAGTTTAATTAATGAAAATGCGGGTATAAAGCTTGTTAAGGTTGATAAAGAATTGTTGAATTTAATTGTGCGAAGCAAAAAAATATCAGATTTAACAGAGGGTGTTTTTGATATTTCTTTTGCATCAGTAACTAATTTATGGAGATTTGATGGAACACAAAACACACTACCTTCCGATGAAGATATTGCATTTTCGGTGTCTAAAATCAACTACAAGAATATTATTGTGGATGAGCAAAATCAGACCGTATTTTTGAAAGAAAAAGGAATGCGAATTGGGTTTGGTGCTATTGGAAAAGGATATGCTGCAAACCGAGGAAAATTAATTATGCAAGAACTTGGAATTACTAATGGAGTAGTGAATGCCGCTGGTGATTTAATTACTTGGGGGAAAATGGAAAACAATGCAGATTGGAGTATTGGAATTGCTAATCCAAAAGAAAAAGACAAGGTAATGGGTTGGTTGATAATTAGCGATATGGCTGTGGTTACTTCAGGCAATTACGAAAAGTTTTTTACGGTTGAAGGAAAAAAATATTCGCACATTATTAATCCTACAACAGGCTGGCCCGCAACAGGGACAAAAAGTGTTACCATTATTTGTGCCGATGCCGAAATAGCGGATGCATTAGCAACATCTGTTTTTATTTTAGGTCCTGAAAAAGGCTTAACACTTATTAATAAACTTAGAAATATTGAATGTTTAATTGTTACTGACAATGATGAAATGCTTACATCAAATGGAATTAAATTAAACTATTATGAACAGAAAGAAACTAAAAAAATAATCAACAATCATCTAATAATCAATCAATAATTAAAGAATGAAATTAAAATTATCATTAATTCTTTCAACAATAGCCATAAGCTTTTTGAGTTCATGTGCAGCCGTTGAAGAATTTCAAAAAGGAGCTATCAATGATGAAGACATGAAACTGTCCGATTCAAAAATTAAGGTATTTGATACCAATTTTCAATCTTATCGAGAAGGTGCTTCTGGTGCTAATGGAGGTAAATCAGGAGGAGGTTGTGGATGCAATTAATTAAAAAAACACTTGGTGCAGCAATATTAATTTTAGGAGGAAATTTAGTCGCTCAAAATACTTCAACAGAAGTTTCAACTCAAGACACAGTTAAAGCCAAATTAGGTCAAATTGAAATTGATATTCTATCGAGTTATTATGATCAGGATGGAGTTCATTCGCCTGTTACGGGAGGAAGAGGAACAGAAAATCTTCAAGATTTTACAAATTCTTTAATTATAAGTATTCCTTATGGAAAAAATACTTATTCCATAAACTTTGGTCAAGATTTTATTACTTCAGCATCAACAGATAATATAGATATTGATGTGTCTTCCGATTCTAAGCAAGATACTAGAGTTCATGGAGATATTGGTGTTACACATAAAATTAATAAGCGAAAATCGTATGAAGTTGGACTTGGTTTTTCAAGTGAATATGATGTTGCTTCTTTTAATGTTGGTTCTGGTTATGAGGTTGAATCCAAAAACAGAAACAAAAGTCTTTCTTTTAAAGGGAAAGTTTTTTATGATAGCTATACACTCTACCGCCCAATTGAGCTGAGAAATGAACCAGAAGGTGAGAATACGCGTTTAACACTTAATTTTGCGACTACTTATGCTCAAGTGTTGACCAAAAAATTTCAACTTGCTTTAACTGCTGAAATCACCTACCAATCAGGCTTATTGGCAACACCTTTTCATCGTGTTTATTTTGATGATGGAGTTAATACGACTTCATTAGACGAAATTTCAACCATAATTTCATCGAAAGTAAGAAGAAGGGAATTTTTGCCCGATTCACGAATGAAAATACCAGTTGCACTTCGGTTTCATTATTATTTAAACAGTACTTTTATTTTAAGAGGATTTTATCGCTATTATTATGATGATTTTGGAATAATTGGAAACACCTATGAAATTGAGACTCCAATAAGATTTAGTAAAGCCATTGCGTTTTATCCTTTTTATCGTTATCATACGCAAACGGCCGCTGACTATTTTGCCCCTTTTGGCGAACATCAGTTAACCGACAAATATTATACTTCCGATTATGATTTATCTAATTTTGAGTCGAACTATGTTGGGTTAGGATTCAAATACGAACCTCTTTTTGGCATCTTTCAAAATGCGATGAGTAAAAAACGCATGGTTAAATTCAAATCTATCAATTTGCGTTATGCCAATTATGATAGAAGCGATGGACTAAATTCTTATTTAATTAGTATGGGGTTTAGTTTAACCGTTTTTTAATTTAAAACCTTTAAAACCTCCAAGGTTTTCAAAACCTTGGAGGTTTGGTTTCTTAAATTCCTCTCAACAGAAAAAAAACGTATGCTAAATAAGATAGCGTAAGCACAGCTCCTTTCCATCGGCTGATGTTATAGTTGAGCATAAATGGAAGTAGAAGAAATGAGGTGCCTAACATCCAAAATACATCGTTGGTAATTACTTGATTGCTGATTGGTATTTCTCTAATCATGGAAGTAATTCCAAGCACGGCTAATAAATTAAAAATATTAGATCCAATTAAATTACCAACGGAAATATCCATTTGTTTTTTGAACGCAGCAATGATGGAAGTCGCTAATTCAGGCACACTTGTTCCGAAAGCAATTATTGTTACACTTATAACGTGTTCAGTAACACCAAAATTTTTAGCAATATTTACAGCTCCTTCCAAAAGCCAATCAGCACCAAAAGCTAAGCCAACAACACCCAAAAGAATAAAAAGTAAGTGAAGATATACATTTGAATAGTTTGATTTTACTGCTTCTATTGCTTCATCGTCATCATCTGTTTCATTGCTTTTTGATGATTTAAGTTGGTATATAATGAAAATAAGAAGAAGTAATACAAAAATAGCTCCTTCCCAAGTGTTTAATACTCCATTTAAGATAAACAAATAAAATAACACAGATAAACCCATCATAATGGGCCAATCTATTTTTAATGTGTTTTTCTGAACAGGAATAGGAAGTATCATGGTGGTTAATCCTAATACCAAAGCAATGTTAGCAATGTTAGACCCAACTACATTTCCTATTGCAATTTCAGGATGCCCTTCTAAGGCGGCTTTTAAGCTTACCAAAAGTTCGGGGGCAGATGTTCCAAAAGAAACAATGGTCATGCCTATTACTAAAGGGGAAAGGTTGAATTTAAGAGCTATACCGACAGCACCTCTAACCAATAAATCTCCACCTGCAATTAAAATAGCTAAACCGCCTATGAGTAATATATAATCCATTTCTTGATTTACGAATTAGGATTAATAATGTACGTTTATTTGCATTATAAAATTAATTTCTGGAAACTGAATTGTTTGGTTTTAATGGATTTTCTTCAGAAGTTGTATCTGGAATATTTTGTTCTTTTTTGTTATTTTGAGGAGAAGGAGTGGTTGATAGTTCATCAATAAAGTAGCTTTTCATTTGTTTTTGAACATTCATAGAGTCTTTTACTTTTGAGAGGTCAGGAACAGAGCTTTTTATTTCTTGTTGGATATCATTGGTAGCATTTTTTACTTCACTAATTCCTTTGCCTATCATTCTTGCTATCTCTGGAATTTTTTTTGAACCAAAAAACATAATCACCACCAAAGCGATGATAAAAAGTTCTCCACCTCCAATATTTAAAAAAAGCATCATAATTACTAATAATAAGAAAATATAGAGCAAAGCTACAAAAAAAATAAGCTGTTCTGAATACTCCGAACAGCTTATTTAAAATTTAATTTTATTGACTTTTTATTTTTTTAGGATAGCAGCTTCTTTTTCATTCTTTTTTTTCATGAAATCAAAAACAATAGGAGAAGCAATGAAAAGAGATGAATAAGTTCCAACAATAATACCGATTAGTAGAGCGAAAGCAAATCCTCTAATAACCTCACCTCCGAAAATAAATATCATTAACAATACAAAGATGGTACTTAAAGAAGTATTAACAGTTCTACTTAATGTAGTATTAAGTGCTGAGTTAATTAAATCTTCGGTATCTCGTTTTTTGAAAGCTCCTAAGTACTCTCTTATTCTATCAAATACAACCACAGTATCATTAATGGAGTAACCAACCACAGTTAAAATAGCCGCAATAAATGCTTGATCTACTTCTAAAGAGAAAGGTAAAATTCCATAGAAAATTGAGAATAAGGATAGCACGATTAATACATCATGAAAAACAGCTATTAATGCTCCTGCACCAAAAGACATTTGCTTAAATCTAAACAAGATGTATAAAAAGATAATGATTAATGCGAAAACTATAGATAGTATAGATGATCGTATCATGTCATTTGCAATGGTAGGTCCAACTTTTTGGGAACTCATTAAATAGGTATTTAAAAAAGTTTCTTTATCTACTTCTGCTCCAATAATTGAAGACATACCTTCAAATAATTTTGCTTCTACAATATCATCAGCTTTTTCGTCTTTACTATCGATAAGGTAAGTTGTTGTAATTTTCACTTGATTATCATCACCAAATGTTTTTACCTCAGGAGCGGTTTCAAAAAGTGAAGCAAGTTGTTTAAATACTTTTTCTGTTTCAATTTTATCAACATTTTGAAAACGCACAACATACGTTCTTCCTCCTTTAAAATCAACACCTTTTTGTAATCCTTTGGTAGCTAATGAACCAATTCCAATAAGGATAATTACACCTGAAAGGATGTAGAATTTTTTTCTGTTTTTTAAGAAATTAAATTTGGAGTTTTGAAAGAATCCATCAGTAAATTTAGAAGTAAAGCTCAGTTTTTTATTTCTATTCAAATTGTATTCAAAAATTAAACGAGTAATAAAAATTGCTGTAAACAATGAGGTTAAGATACCAATTACTAAAGTTTTAGCAAAACCTTCAACTGGTCCCGAACCGAAGAACCACAATACAAAACCAGTTAACAACGTGGTGATGTTTGCATCAATAATGGAAGAATAAGCAAATTTATATCCATCAGAAACAGCTAAACGCATTCCTTTTCCTGCAGCAAGCTCTTCTCGTATTCGCTCAAAAATAAGTACGTTGGCATCAACCGACATACCTATTGTTAGTATTATACCAGCAATACCAGGTAATGTTAGTGCAATTAATTGAGGCATGGAAGCCAAGATTCCAAATATGAAGAACATATTAGTAATCAATGCTATGACAGCAGCAATACCAGCTTTAGAATAGTAGAATATCATATATGCTAAAACAATTAACAAGGCAATTAGGAAAGATTGTAATCCTTTAGTAATTGATTCTTTTCCTAAAGTAGGACCAACAATAGCTTCTTCAACAATACGAGCTGGAGCAGGTAGTTTACCAGCTTTTAAAATGTTGGCAATTAATTTTGCTTCTTCTATTTCAAAAGAACCAGAAATGCTTGAACGACCACCTCCAATTTCTTCAGATGGAGCAGGAGCTGAATAAACCAAGTTGTCTAGTACAATAGCAATAGGTTTTCCAACATTTTCTCCAGTCAATTTTTTCCATTTTATTGCTCCTTCGCCATTCATTTGCATAACAATTTCCGGAGCACCATTAAATTGACCAAAATCTTGTCGAGCATCAACAATAACATCTCCTTCTAACTCTGCTTTACCTTCACGATTGGTTACTTTAATTGCATACAATTGAACAAATTGTTGTTTTTCATCAAATGCTTTGTATGCCCAAAGTAATTTGTATTTTCTTGGAGAAATAATTTCTTTTATTTCGTTCATTCCCAAATACCGATTTATTTTAGCTGTATCTTTTACGGCAACAATTCCTACAACAGCACCTTCAGCAAATACTTGTTGACCTTGTTCATTTTGGTAGGTTGGAATAGTTAATAAAGCAAACAACGGATTTTCCTTCACACTTTTTTGGAATAATGCAACAGAATCTTCTGCACTTGTAACCTTATCTAAAATATCAGTTGCAGATGAATCGTTTGTTTTATCCAATGCACTAAAGATATCAGTTTCAGTTTTTGCACTATCATTTTTAGTATTGTCATTTTTTAGCTCTAAATCAGCATCAGCAACTAAAGTGGAATCATTAGCAACAGTTGTGCTGTCATCAGTTTCTTTAGCACTATCTTTATTTAATAATTTTGCTAATCGAGTGTTTGCTTGATCTAACAACGGATAAAATTCATTGTTTTGTGCAGTTGTCCAGAACTCTAATTTTGCTGTTCCTTGCAACAATTGTCTTACTCTTTCTTTGTTTTTCACACCAGGTAATTCAACTAAAATTCGGTCAGAACCAGTCATACGTTGAATGTTAGGTTGAGCGGCACCGAATAAACCAATTCGGGTTCTAATTACCTCAAAAGATTGTTCAATGGCGGCATTTGCGATGTCATTAATAAATTCAATAACTTCCTCATTGGTCGCATTTGGTGAAAGTCTTTCTTTATTATCTCTAGTATAGAAAACAGAAATTAACTTTCCATTGGGATTGTTTTTTTTGTAAACATCAGCAAATTGAGAAACAAAATTTCCACCATTTTTTATTTGCATTGTATTGGCTTCATCAATAGCTTTATTAAAGGCAGGGTCAGTACTATAAGATGACAACGCTCTCACAACTTCGTCCACTTGCACTTCAAGCGTTACGTTCATACCACCTTTTAAATCTAAACCGAGGTTTAACATTTTTGTTCTTAACTCGCCATACGTGTAGTTAATTAATGGATAAACTTCTACTGAAGCCATTGAATCTAAATAGGCAAATTCAGCATCGGAATTTCCATTGTGATAAGTTTCGGCATAGTCTTTTGCATCATTTTCTACTCCAACAGCTACCCAAGTTAATGAAAGAGAATAAATACTCGCTATAGCGAAAAGCACTGTGAATGTTGTTAATAGTCCTTTGTTTTGCATTTTTTATGTGTTTTTTGTATAAAATTTTATAAGCCTGCAAATATAGAATTTCAAATGCGTTTTACAAACATTAATTTTAATTCTTTATTTTTTTTTTAATTGTTAAAATTATATACCTTTACACCAACACCTAAATCAATACTTTTTGCATGAAAAAACTAAATAAATGTGCACTTTTTTTTCTATTAATTTACACAAGTACAGTATCATTTGCACAACTAAATTTCACTCGTTTCGATTCGATTGTAGTTTTAAATCAAAATGGAGACACCCTAAAACATGCTTGGACTGGAGGTTTTAATTCGCCTCAATTTTCTGAAATAGACTTAAACAACGATAATATTATGGATTTGTTTGTGTTTGATAGAAGTATTAATAGGATATCTACCTTTATTAATTTAGGAATTCCTAATCAGTCTTCTTATGTATTGGCTCCTCAATATATAACTCAGTTCCCTGCTGATTTGCATGATTGGGTATTGTTGAGAGATTATAATTGCGATGGACTTATGGATATTTTTACTGCCGGAACAGGTGGTGTAACGGTTTATAAAAATACTACAACAGGAGGGGCTTTACAATTTTCTATGGTTACTGGAGGGAATCCAACCAGCACCATTTTATATTCTAATTTTCAGCCCGATTCACCAACTCCAAGTATGGTTAATTTATTTGTTACAACCATAGATATTCCTGTTATTGATGATATTGATGGTGATGGCGATTTAGATATTATCACTTTTAGTATTTTAGGATCTCAAGTTGAATACCATAAAAATTTATCTCAAGAAAGATATGGTGATTGTGATAGTTTAGATTTTGAACTTCGTAATAAGTGTTGGGGGTATTTTACAGAAGGAGCTACTTCAAATACAATAACATTATACGATTCATGTGGGTTTAACATCAATAATCCTGAAAGAATTGGTGGTGGAAATAAACATTCAGGTTCTTCCATACTTTCAATGGATGTAGATTCAAATGGAACAAAAGATTTGATTTTGGGAGATGTTTCTTTCAAAAGTATGACGTTATTAACTAATTCAGATCCTTCACCAAATTTAACTTCTTCGCATATTACTGCATTTGATACAGCCTTCCCAAGCAATAATGCTAATACAATTCCTGTTTACTTAGACCTTTTTCCTGCAGGTTATTATTTAGATGTAACCAATGATGGGGTAAAGGATTTAGTTGTTGCTCCAAATTGTTTTACTGGTTGTGAAAACATCAATGGAACTTGGATGTATAAAAATAACAGAGCAACAAATTTCCCTGATTTCGATTTTATAACTAAATCTTTTTTGCAAGAAGATATGATAGAAGTTGGTCTTGGTTCTCATCCAGTTTTTTTCGACTATAATGCTGATGGTTTAATGGATTTAGTGATTGGAAATGCAGGTTATACAGACACTACAACTAATGCTGGAATAAGGTCTTCGTTGTTTTTATATGAAAACATTGGTACAGCATCAATCCCAGCGTTTCAACTAATTGATTCTGATTATGTTTTAATTTCAACACTTAATTTAGATATAGCAATGAATCAACCTATTTTTCGTATTATACCTACTTTTGGTGATATTGATGGCGATGGTGATGAGGACATGATTTTTGGGGGTGATAATGGAAAATTACATTATTTTGAAAATATTGCCGGACCTGGAAATGTAGCTAATTTCGTCTTAAATGAGCCTGAATATAGAGGCATTGACATCGGAGTTTTTGCAGCACCTCAATTGGTCGATTTGAACAGAGATGGATTGTTGGATTTAATTATTGGCGATCGGTTGGGCTTTATAAATTATTATGAAAATATGGGAACTACAACAGTACCTTCCTTTTCTTTAGTAACAACACAGCTTGGAGGAGTAAAAACCAGACGTTATAATGAGTTTAATGGAAATTGTATTCCTTTCTTTTTTGATGATAATGGAAGTTATAAGTTAATTTCAGGAGCAACAAATGGTTATATTTATATGTATGACAGCATCGAAGGTAATTTAGGAAGTAATTTCTATTTAGTAGATTCAACTTATTTAAACATCAATCAAGGTGGTTGGTCATCGGTTTCTGTTGCTGATATTACTAATGATGGAGGTTTTGATTTGGTTGTTGGTAATGTTGCAGGTGGAGTTAACTTTTATAAAGGCGATAGTAATATCGTTATTTCTGTAACGGAAATACCTCAAAAATTGTCAGAAATTTTAATTTATCCTAATCCTACTAAAAACACAATTACGATTGATTTTTCCACTAATAATCTAACCAATTCTTCTATTCAGATTATAGATATTGTAGGAAGAACTTTGGTTACCAAACAAATAACACAACGAAAAGAAAGCTTTGATTTGAATGGATTGGCTCAAGGAATTTATTTCGTTAAATTTTCAAATCAAGAAGGTAGTAAGGTTTACCGTGTTGTGAAAGAATGATGATTCCTTAGAATAAAACTTAAAAAAATGAGATTAAAATTAGTTGTTTCCGTAATTATATACTACCTGTTTATTAATTTTTCTTTTGCAAAGGAAGTTGAAATTCTTTCTAATGTTCAAGAAATTACGGTGTATCATTCTGGTGCATTGGTTTCCAGAACCAGTAATCAACGATTAACTGTAGGAATTCAAGAACTTGTATTGAAAAATATTTCTTCAAAATTGGTTTTAAATACCATTACTATTAATAATTTAATAATAAGGAAGTAACTATTCTCAATAAGTCCCTCATTAAAAAACTCACCAAAGAAGAATTTAATCAATTAGAAGATGAGCGAAATGCCTTGTTAAACCAATTGGCATTGTTAGAAGTAAAATACAATGAATCTAATTTTGTGAATGAAGTTGCAGATTTAGAGAAAATGCTCGATTTTTATTCAAAAAAAATAATGGAGTTAAAAAAGCAACTTCGGTTTGTTGACTCATCCATAGCAGAAGCAAAACAATTGGAAGAAGTAAAACTAAACAACGAAAATGCAGCTATTTTAAAACTGCTTGTTTCTGTTGAAAAAACATTAAATTCTGATTTAGAAATTGAATACATTACTGGAGGAATAGGGTGGAGTCCATTTTATGAAATAAATGTTCAAAGCTCTTCCGAAAAAGAAATACAAGTGAAATACCTTGCTCGAATTATGAGTCAAACTGGCGAAAATTGGGATAAGGTAGTTGTTCATTTATCTTCTTCATTCCCATTGAATAACCCAACATCACTCCCTGTTCCTGAAGAACCGTGGACACTAACAAGCCGATCTAAATATACAAACCAAAATAATAATACTAATTTGGTGCAAGAACAAGCTCAACAACAGCAAGTAATTTCTAAATTGGAAGGTGTTGAATATCAAGAAATATCAATTCCTTCATACCTAAAACTAAGAACACTAAAAGGTACATATTCAATAAAATCAAACAGCACTGTTTTTTCTTTTCCAATAATGACAGTTAAACTGCCAGCAACCTATTATTTTTATGGATTTCCAAGTATAGATGCTGAAGTTTATTTGGTTTCAGAAATAACAAACTGGGACACGCTTGGTTTTGTGGATGGAGTTGCAAACATTACTTACAACAAAAACAACATAGGAAAAACGATTATTAAGTTTAGTGAATTTTCTGACACATTGCTCCTTCCAGTGGGAAAGGATAACAGTATTTTTATGAAACGAAAAGAAATTGCAGACCAAAAATATGCGAAAGAACCTACTAGTTTTAATAAAAAGAAAAAAGTTACTTATGCCTATGAATATACACTAAAAAACAACAATTCATTTCCTGTTGTATTTGAGTTAAAGGAGCAATTTCCTATATCTCAATCGAAAAGTGCAGAAGTTACGTTAGATAAAACAACTAACGGAACAGTTGATTATGAAGCAGGAGAAATAACATGGTCAATAGAAATAAAGCCGGGAGAACTATTTAACAAAGAGTTGGTTTATACCGTAGTATTTGATGGAAGTTTTGGTTTTTCAAAATCAGCTTCCAAAAGAAGGTTTAGAACAATAAGTGCTCCTAGTTTTTAAAACTTTAGCACAAAGTGTTCTTTCGTTAAATCGGGGTTAAAGAATACAATTCTTTACTGCCCTGAAGTGAGGCAAGAGCATCGATAGCTATCTGAGGAGGCTAAGGACTTTAACTACAAAAACTTATGTTTGTCCGCCTAAGGATTAAAGGTTTTTAGGAAATCATTCGTTTTAAAAGAAATATTTTAAACATGAAATCACAAATTTTGATAATAAAAAACAAAAAATAATGTTAAATTTGTAGTAACCCTAAACACAAATAAGATGAGTATAGAAACAAAAAAACTAGGATTAATAGAAAAGTTAATGCAGATAAAAGAAGAAGGAATATTGCAACAATATGAAAATTTATTGAAGCAAGCACACTTACAATATCGAGCAGAAAAATCAATAAAAGCCATAGAAGAAGGACAAACAATTTCATTAAGTACATTTCAAGCGAACAATAAAGAATGGTTGAACAACAAAGCTTCAAGATAGAAATAACCTATCCAGCAGAAAAAAGGTATCAGGAAGAGATTTTGGCTTACTTAGTTAAGAATTTTAGTTTAGAAAGAGTCTCAGAAATAGACGATAATATCACGGCATTAGTAGCAAGTCTTTCAACAATACCAAAGAGAGGAAGCTTAGAACCAGTATTAAAAGAATATCCACAACAATTTAGGTTTATACTACACAAGGAAACTAGAAATTTTGAAATAAAAATTATTTATTACGTAAATCAATCCATAAGAAAAATCTATGTAACGGACTTTTTTCCTGTACTAATGTATCCCGAAAAATTAAAGAAACGTAATTAGTGCTCCTAGTTTCTAAAATCCTTTTGAAGGGCAGTTAAAAAACACAACATTATGCTGAGTATTTCAAAACAAATGAACACATTTGTTCTAAAATAAAGTATGATAGTTTTCATACATATCTACCCAAATTTGGGTGTATATGTATGATTTTGTCAGACATATATACAAGTGTGCGTAAGTTTAGAAAGACAAAGTTTCCAATCAAAATGACCGACATAAGAGTATTTTTCGTAAAATTGCAAATATAAAAACTGAATAATAAAGAATGGCATTTGAGAGTTTAACAGACGACAAAATTGCAGACTTTCTAAACTGCCCTAAACGCTTGACAAATCCACAAGCGAGAAGCAAAAATAAGGAAGGTCATGAGCAATTTAATTTTAAAGCCGTTGCTTTAGACAACTTAGGACACGAATTTGAGATATACAAACGACAAAATCTTCGGGACGGTATGGAAGACGACTTTTCTTGTGGGATAAGTTGGCTCGCCCCTAATGGAGAAACACTAACACTAAAAAGATATAACGGACCAAATCACGACCATCCAAACCATTTAGAAAAGGTTAGACTTGGTTATACTTGCCACATTCATATGGCTACGGAAAAGTATATAAAGGCTAATAGAAAAGCTGAAGGATTTGCAATGGCAACTGATAGATATAATACTGTTGAAGGAGCTTTACATTGCCTAGTGACAGATTGTAAAATTTCAGGTATTAACACTACGCCTGACAATACTAGTCAAACTAAATTATTCGAATAATGAACCTTGATATAAATAAACTACAAGAGACTCTTTGCTCACTAATGTGTGCAGAAGTAAATATAAAGCCGAAGAATGGAAAATTACTTTTCATTGAAACGCCTTTTTACTTTGCTGACGGAGACCCTTATCAAATTTACATTAAGGAAATGCCAGGTGGTATTATCAGATTAACTGATATGGGTCATACAATGATGCATTTAAGTTATGACAATGACATTGATAAATTTAGAGAAGGAACAAGGGGTAAAATATTTGACCAGATAAAAGCTGAAACATTTATTGACGAAGACAATGGAGAGTTTTTCATAGACACACCTGTGGAAAATTTAGGATTTAATATTTTTAGACTTGGACAGGCATTGACAAAAATCAATGATCTTACTTTTCTAAATAGAGCAAGAGCGGAATCAACTTTTTATGAAGACCTGCAAGAACAATTATTCAAAGTTGTAGGAGAAGAAAAAGTAAAAAAAGACTACTACTTTGATGAAATGGATAATGCGAGAGACTATCCTATTGATTATCGAATTGAAGGTAAGTATGCCCCCATTTTTCTTTTTGGAATTCCCAATAGAGACAAAGCACGTTTGACAACAATTGTATTAGAGAGATTGAATAATAGCAAAGCAGATTTTGAGAGTTTGTTAATTTTTTCAGACCAAGGTTCTATTCCCAAACAAGACTTGGCAAGACTTTCAAACGCGGGCGGAGAAATGATAGCTTCATTAGACGCTGAAACTGACTTTTCAAGAAAACTATTAAGAAAAATAAACCCGAACTGATAGACAGAAGAAAAACGTCCTATAACAGCAAGGGTTTCGTTGGGTGCGTAGCACCAACAATGAATTATCACACTAGTTTCTAAAATCGCAACACAAAATGTTCCTTACTTAACTCTGGATTAAAGAATACAATTCCTAAAAAAAACAAATCAATGGTGGTGGTTACTTTTGGATGTTTTTTAATTTCTTCCCAAGCACATTTCATTTCTTCCGACCAATAAATGTCATCAAAAACAAAAACACTTTGTTCGTTGGCTTTTTCTAAACACCAATTAAAATAGGTAAGTGTAGCATTTTTGGTGTGATTGCCATCAAAAAAAACAAAACCTAACACGTTTTCTTTCGCAATAATTTTAGGTAGTATTTCATCAAAACTACCATTGTGAAGCGTTATGTTTTCAAAATCAATTTTTTTGAAATTGATGGCTGCAATTTTTGAGATAGTTGGGCAACCTTCAATGGTTATGACGCTTGTTTTTTTACTTGCAGCAGCCAAATACATGGTGCTGATTCCTAATGAAGTTCCTATTTCTAATACGGTTGAAGGTTTAAAACGATTTACCAACCGAAAAAGTAATTGACCATATTTTGGTGATTTTGCTGCATTTTTAACGATAGATGAAATTTTTCGTTTGTTGGATGTTGTTAATTTTGAACCAGCACCAAAATCTTTCACCTCAATTTCTTGCTTGCTAAGCAACAACATTGCTCTGATGGATTCAATATCTGCAAAAGCATAAAATGAAGTTTGGTCTTTTATAATATTGTTATAAAGTTCAAACACAAAAGGAGAATGAATTCCATGCTGGTTGGTAGATTTAAAAAAATAGATTAGATAATCTTTTAGCAAACGTAACTTTTCCATTTGGCAAATGTAACCTTACTTGATTAAAAACAAAAAGGTCTGAATAATTTTATTCAGACCTTTTATATATTAGAAAATGAACTTATTGCTTCACAAACTTTGTTGTGTAATTGTTGTTTGAATTAATTAGTTTTAAAATATACAAGCCTTTAGAATTGCTTGCTAAAGAAATTCTTTCCAGTTGACTTGAACTAGTTACAAAAATTAGTTCTTCATTAATTAATTGTCCCAATGGATTTACTATCACAATGGTATAATTTCCAAGAGGTAAATTAGTTAATGAAAGTTCTACGTTGTTAGCAGAGGCATTAAAATAAGAAGAAATGCCACTATTATTATTCAATTCATCAACACCAGTACAACTATTTACTGTTGCTGTAACAGGTTCTCTAGCACTTATGCAGTCTGTACCTTTTACTTGCCAATTATAGAAGAAATAATAATATCCATTTCCTGCACTGCTAGATGTAATAGAAACTAATCCAGGAGTTGTGTAAGGATAGTTAGTACCACCATTGTTTCTATATAAATCAATGTTAGAACCAGCTGCCATTCCTAATTGGTAACCAGTTCCTATGGGTACAATAAAATTAAGAAGAATTGTTTGTTGACCAGTTCCAATGGTAACTGTTCTTGAGTCTAATATCGCATTTGTACTGCTTCTTAATTCTATTGTTCTTACAGAATTAGCTCCAGAATAAACTTCAACACTCACAATTTCCATTTGAGCCAATGCGTCAAAAATAAGGTGTTGTTGGTTATTAAAATTAGCACCACCTCCTGTATTGTTTGGCTTACCCACATTTTGAATAGGTGCAGTAGTAATAGCTTCAACATAGTAAGTTGTAGTAGAAGAAAGAGTTGGAGTTGTAAAGGTTAATCCTGTATTGATAGGTGTTCCGCCAGAAGGTGTATTATACCAATTTAGTGTACCTGAACCTGATGCTGATAACGATGCGGTGTTGTTTTCACAAATTATATCACCAGTAACTGTAGGAGAAGCAGGAAGGTTAACAGTAATAAAGTTACTTTTAATTTCTACATCATTACCATTGCCATTGATTGCAGTCAATTGTACATTATACGTTCCACTTGCACCATAAATATGCGTTGGATTTTGGAGTGGAGAAGTGTTTCCATCACCAAAATTCCACAACCAACTTGTAGGGCCGTTGGTTGAATTATCGTAAAACTGAATTTCTCCAGTACAAGTTGTATCTATGTTTGAAGTAAAATCGGCTGTGGGAGGTTGGTTCGATTGAACGCAAATCCAATCAATTTCAAACCCTGCATTTTCAACACCTCCATCAGAGCTAAAAAGGATAGTGATAGAACCACCAGTTGATGAAATTGTTGTTGGAATATTATTGTTGCAATAAGTACCAATAACAGTTGAAGATGTGTTCGGACCGTCAAACACTCTTAAGTAATCATAATTACATGAAGTACCAGTTCCTGCTTCTACGTCAAAAGAGATAAAGTTGAGGGTAACGCTAGATGCTCCAATAGGAGAAATGGTTATTTGAGAAGTTTCATTTGCACCATAAGCTGCAGAGGCTCCACCACTATCAAATATTTTACCGATGCAGGCAGTTTGAGTATTAGCTGTTCCGTTTGCTGGAAGTATAGTAATACATGGCAAATTTGTGTCTATAGTAATAAAAGCATTTTTATAAACAGAATCTTGTCCACAAGAAGCACCTCCATCAGCTACTAAAGAAACATTGAAAGTTCCAATTGTATTATAGGTATGAGATGGGTTCATTTGTGTACTGGTTGTTCCATCACCAAAATGCCAGATGAATGTACTTCCATTAACGCTTGTGTTGTTAAAAGAAACTGTGAATGGAGCAGAGCAAGAATTAACAATAGGAGAACCAAAATCACTTACTGTGAAAGGAGCATAAACAGAACCAACACCAACAGCATACCAAGCATTAGTTGTAGCTTCCACCTCAGGCGTACATCCACCATATAAATCTACAGCAGATTGAATGGAAAAAAAACGTGCATCAGCAAATTGAGAAGAAGAAGTTAGATATATAGTTAAATTTCGGAATGCAATTTTTCCTGCTTTTATAATTCCCTGACCAGTAACACTGTAAACATCATTATTGTCGTTAGTTCCGCTACCACCATCAGCAAGTAATACATACCATTTGTTTTGCACACCACTATTTGTATGAACGCCTCCATTATCACCACCAGTTAATGAAGCCCAATATTGACCAAAATAAGTATCAGGGTCATTTTTTAGTTTAGGGTTTTGCATATTTCTAAAAGCGTTTCCTAAATCTTCTCCTAATTGCCAACTGGCTTGACCAGGTCGAGCATAGAGTTCAATAGAATTACCAAAAATATCGCTAAAAGATTCATTTAATGCTCCTGATTCTGCTTGATAAACTAAGTTGGCAGTAAATGAAGTAAGTCCATGTGTAATTTCGTGTCCGGCTATATCAATTGCTGTTAATGGAGTTGCATTATTGTTTCCATCTCCATAAGTCATTCGTTGCCCATCCCAAAATGCGTTGAAAAAATTATTGTCATGGTGTACATAGCTATTTAACTGAAAACCATTGTTGTTGATGCTATTTCTATTGTGTTCAATAAAATAATAATCGTAAGTCATTTCAGCACCCCAATGTGCATCTGTTGCATACTTGTCAACAGTCGGATTAAATGTTGTCCAATTTGCCGTGGCATTAGTGAAATCAGTATTGGAATATGTGGTTGTGTTTTGGTTGTTAAAAGTTCTTATTCCATTTCCTCTACCCGTTTCTCTAAGTCTATAATTTGTTCCTGTATTATCAGAAGTCATTGTTTTTGTCCCACTATATCCTGTAGCAGCAGTTCCAACAACATCTGCATCATGTAATTTATTTTCTTCCCAAACAATTGTTCCCGTTTTAGCATCTACATAAATTTCTTTTCTGCTAAGCGGTTCTTGAGCATAAATATTAAAAACATAAGTAAGTTTTAATGGATTACTCATTATTCCTCCTTCATTAACAAAAACCAATTCACCTTTTGGGTAATATGTTGCTGTTGGGTCGTCTTGTTCCCATTTCAAATGACTTTCTGCTTCTGGGCTTTCCCATTTGTATAATTGAGCATTAATGTGATTTAGTGCTTTAAAAAGAGCCGTATTTTCTGCTAAAGCAGGTTGCGTTGACATATTGGAGTTGTCAAACAATTCACCATTCATTGAATAAATTAATCCGTTTTTGGTATGAACAATATACATCCCTAATCGCACAGGAAAAGTGTTGATGGTTTGTTGGTAACGATAATGTGTAAAACCTAATTCATCGTTTTCAACACTAAGCAATTTCAAACCAAAGTTATCATCTGTTTTGTAGTACGATTGTAACCAATTTTCCAACTTGTTCAACGGAAGTTCCTTTCCTTTAGTAAATTGAACGTAATTTGGGATTGAAGTAAAACTCTTCATTCTAACTAAGTTGCTGTTTGCAGCTATTTTATTGGCTTCATTTCCAGAAAATATGTTAGCATCTTCAGAAGCATTTACTGAGAAAATAATTAGAAAAGCGAATGTGAGAGAGAAAAATTTATTCATAATAAAATTTGTTAGTTATTAATATGGTTATAAAGTTAGAATTTTATTAGAATATAAAAAATGTATATCTATGGTATTATTGGAATCTTATTGGTTCATTATATGAATGGTGAATTATGAATGGTGAATTATGAATGGTGAATTATGAATGGTGAATTATGAATGGTGAATTATGAATTATGAATTGTGAATTACGATTGACTAATACCTTATACCTTATGACTAATAACGAACTCCATTTAAAATAACTGTTTCTACAGGGTTTGAACCAAACGCATAAGGAATATGGTTGTAGGACGGAATTTTTTTGGTGATAAATAGATTTGCTTTTTTGCCAATAGCAATACTTCCTAATTCATGACTTAGATTCATTGCATAAGCACCATTTATGGTTGTTGCATGAATGGCTTCTTCGGGAGTCATTTTTAAATAAATGCAAGCCAATGACAATATAAAAGGCATATTTCCTGATGGGGTAGAACCTGGGTTGAAATCGGTTGCGAGGCAGACAGGTAAGTTGTTTGAAATTAATGCTCTTGCAGGTGCATAAGGAATATTCAGGAAAAATGAACAAGAAGGAAGTAAGGTAGGCATTACAGTTGAGTTTTTTAAATCTACAATGTCTGTTGGTGTCATTACTTCTAAATGATCAACAGACAAAGCATTATTATTAATTCCTACTTGTATTCCTCCAATAGAATTAAATTGGTTGACATGAATTTTTGGAGTTAACCTTTGTTTTATTCCTGCTTGAATAATTCGTTCGGTTTCCGCTGGAGTGAAATAGTTTTTTTCACAAAAAACATCAATGTAATCGGCTAAATTTTCTTCCTTTATAATAGGTAACATTTCGTTGATGATGCAATCTATATAACCATTTCTGTTTTCTTTAAACTCCTTTGGCAAGGCATGAGCACCCAAAAAAGTGGCTTTAATAGTAAGTGGACTTGCTTTTTTTAGTCGTTGAATTACCCGAAGCATTTTTATTTCAGCTTCAACAGAAAGTCCATAACCGCTTTTAATTTCAACAGCTCCTGTGCCTGTTTTTTGTATTTCACATAAACGATTTAGTGCTGTTTCAAACAAATCGTATTCAGATGTTGCTTGAAGTTTTTTAGCAGAATTAAGTATGCCACCACCTTTAGCAGCAATTTCTTCATAAGACAATCCTTTTATTCTATCAACAAATTCTTCTTCGCGAGATGCAGCAAAAACTAAGTGTGTGTGTGAATCACAAAAAGAAGGAAATACCATTTTTTCGGAAGCATCAATAACTTCTAAATTTGACCAATCAGAAATTCCATTCCAATGAATCATTTCACCAAAATCGGTAATTATTCCATTTTCAATACTTAGCCAAGCGTTTTTTAGGGTGTTAAGTGATGCCATTTTCTTTCCAACAATCTTTTCTTTAGGCGTATTTTCAACTTGAACAAGTTCTTTGATGTTTTTGATTAAGATTTTTTTCATTTTGTTATATTGATAGAATAAGAATTTAATTGTTGCAAAATTAATAAAAGTTAAAAGATGACTTTTTGCTTAATTTCTTCATATTCATCTTCTGAAATCACATCGCAATAGTTGTGATAATCAAAAGTAAGGTCATAAATGAGGTTTCTATCAGGAAGAATTTTTGCTTTAAAATGATAGAGAGAATAAGTGTTACCTAAAACTTGAATTTCCTCAAATTCGCTATTTGAATATAATTTAAAAAATGATTTATTGTTTTTATATTTTCTAAATTGAGGATATGCAATAGAAATGTCCATATAGTATAATATTAACGATTGATACACTCAAAATTAATAGCTTTTTGTGAGAAAAAATAATTTGAGTTGTCCAAAATGTCCGATATCTTCGCTATTCTCGACTTTCAAATCAGTCATCCCGATAGTTCCGATAGCTATCGGAATCGGGACTATCGAAAGTTTAACCTTCGAGACTCGAAATCCATAACCCATAACCCATAACAACAGAAATTTATAACTTCTTTCTGTTATGAGGATACTCGAAAAAATTAGAAATTATAAATTGGTAACTAAATCACATTTATTTTCCGAAAAGCTATTTGGTTTCGGTATATTTTTAATTATTTTTGTTCCCCAATAAAAAAAGAAAGCAGCGATGAAAATTGAAATGGTTGATTTAAAAAATCAGTACCTTCCTATGAAATCAGAAATAGATAACGCTATTCAACGTGTTATTGATTCTACAAATTTTATTAATGGAGAGGAAGTTAAACTGTTTCAAGAAGAATTAGCTGATTATTTAGGTGTGAAACACGTAATTCCTTGTGCAAATGGTACAGATGCACTTCAAATTGCACTGATGGCGTTAGGCTTAAAACCAGGCGATGAGGTTATCACTTCCGATTTTACTTTTGCTGCAACCGTTGAGGTTGTTGGGCTTTTGCAATTAAAAGTGGTCTTGGTTGATGTTAATCCAAACACGTTTTGTATAGATACAGAAAAATTAAAAAAGGCAATTACTCCAAAAACTAAAGTGATTATTCCTGTTCACTTATTTGGGCAATGTGCCAATATGGAAGAGATTATGATAATTGCTCAAGAAAACAATATTTTCGTAATTGAAGATACCGCACAGGCAATAGGAGCAACTTACACCTTTAATAATGGAAAAACAAAAAAAGCAGGAACTATTGGTAACATTGGAACAACTTCTTTTTTTCCATCAAAAAATTTAGGCTGTTATGGCGATGGAGGAGCATTGTTTACCAATGATAATGACCTTGCAGCAATTTGTCGTTCCATAGTAAATCATGGAATGAAAGTACGCTATTATTATGATAGAATAGGTGTAAATTCTAGGTTAGATTCAATTCAAGCAGCAATTCTGCGGGTTAAATTACCATTGTTGGATACCTACGCAGCAGCAAGAAACAAAGCAGCCAGTTATTATGATATTGCTTTTGCCAATCATCCAAAACTAAAAACACCTTTTAGAGACAAAAAGTCATCTCATGTTTTTCATCAATACACCCTTGTTGGTTGTGGAATTAACAATTTTGAAATCCAACAAAAACTACAAGAAAAAGGAGTTCCTTGCATGATTTATTATCCAGTTCCTTTGCACACACAAGAAGCCTATAGAACAATAGAAATGAAAGAAGAAGATTTTGAAACAACCAATGCCCTTTGTAAATCCGTATTTTCCTTACCAATGCATACAGAATTGACAGAAGAACAGTTGAAATATATTGCAGAAGCAGTATTAAAAATAATAAATTAATTTAAGAATAACATGAAAATAGCAGTAATAGGAACAGGATATGTAGGATTAGTAACAGGAACTTGCTTTGCCGAAACAGGGAATGACGTAATTTGTGTTGACATAGATGTGAAAAAGATAGAAAAAATGAAAAATGGTGAAGTACCTATTTATGAACCCCATTTAGATGTGCTTTTTGAACGAAATATTAAACAAAAAAGATTACACTTCACAACAGATATAAATGAAGCTGTTGCAGATGCTGAAATAATATTTTTAGCACTACCAACTCCTCCTGGAGAAGATGGGTCAGCTGATTTGTCCTACATTTTAGGTGTTGCCGAAACCTTAGGAAAAATCATTAAAAATTACAAAGTTATCGTTGATAAAAGCACTGTGCCTGTTGGAACAGCAGAAAAAGTGATAGCAGCAATTGCTAAAAATGCAACGGTTGAATTTGATGTTGTTTCAAATCCAGAGTTTCTAAGAGAAGGGTATGCGGTTGATGATTTTTTAAAACCCGATAGAGTGGTTATTGGAACATCATCGGCAAGAGCAAGAAAAGTAATGGAACATTTATACAAGCCTTATGTTCGCCAAGGAAATCCAATTATTTTTATGGATGAAAAATCGGCTGAGTTAACTAAATATGCTGCCAATTCATTTTTAGCTACAAAAATTACATTTATGAATGAAATTGCCAACTTTTGCGAAAAAGTTGGGGCAGATGTGGATATGGTTAGAATAGGAATTGGTTCTGATAGCAGAATTGGAAAACGATTTTTATTTCCAGGAATTGGATACGGAGGAAGTTGTTTTCCTAAAGATGTGCAAGCATTAGCAAAATCAGGTGATGAATTTGGATATCATTTTAGCATCTTAGAATCGGTTATGCAAGTAAATGAAGACCAAAAAACGATTATTATTCCTAAAATTAAAAAATATTTCAACAATACTTTGAAAGGAAAAAAAATAGCACTTTGGGGGCTGGCATTCAAACCTGATACTGATGATATTAGAGAAGCTCCAGCATTATATATCATAGATGAATTATTGAAATTGGGTGCGGAAATTACCGCTTACGACCCAGAAGCAATGGAAAATGTAAAAGAAAAATACGGTAATAAAGTTACTTTTTCATCAAGTAGAGATGAGGCAATTATTGGTGCTGACGCATTAGTTATTGCAACCGAATGGCAAGTGTTTAGAAATCCTGACTTTAAATTATTGGCCGAAAAAATGAATAAAAAAGTAATTTTTGATGGAAGAAACTTATTTGATATCAATGAAATGAAAGAGTTAGATTTTTATTACAGCAGTATTGGAAGAGAGATAGTTAACTAAACTTACCTTCCCCATCACTTCACGTTATTCCTGAAATTTTTGAGGTACGCAAAAAATTGTCGGGAATCTTTTTTTGTTAAGCAGTTTAAACCCTCCAGTCAATCGAAATTATCATATTCTTACTTGAATCTGCCAAGTAAGAATATTAAATCAATTTTGATTGATTGGTTTTCAATTCCATTAATTTTACGACTTGAATTTACCACCACATGAGTAAAACAAAAGTATCTATAGGTAGTGTATTTAAAACCATTATTTGGCCCAGAAAGAAGTTGCTTTTTGTAGGCTTAATTCTTATTGTAATTAGCCGTTTAGCAAGTTTAGTACTACCAGGAGTTTCCAAATACCTGGTTGATGATGTTATTGTTAACAACGATTTTGACAAACTATACACCATCATTCTTGTTGTTGCCGGAGCAATTTTGGTTCAAGCCATTACTTCTTTTTTACTAACCAAACTATTGAGTGTGGAAGCACAACATTTAATTGCTCAACTGCGAGTGAAAGTGCAACAAAAAATATTGAGTCTGCCAGTTAGTTTTTTCGATAACAGCAAATCGGGGGAGTTGGTTTCCAGAATTATGACAGATGTAGAAGGTGTAAGAAACATAGTAGGAACAGGCTTGGTTCAATTGGTAGGAGGGACGTTAACTGCGGTTATTTCTTTGGTGTTATTGATAAAAATTAGTCCGATGATGACTGCTTACGTGCTTGTTCCAGTTGCTATATTCGGATTTGTAGCCATGAAAGCCTTTGGATTTATTCGACCTATTTTTAGAGAACGAGGAAAAATAAATGCAGAAGTAACAGGTCGTTTAACAGAAACCTTAAATGGGGTGAGGGTGGTGAAAGGATTTAATGCTGAGCAACAAGAAATTAAAAGTTTTGAAACAGGGGTAGAAAAGTTGTTCTTAAACGTCAAAAAAAGTCTTACATCTACAGCTTTAATTACCAGTTCGGCTACTTTTTTATTAGGACTTGCCTCCACAGGTATTATGGGTATTGGAGGTTATATGATTATGAATAATGAACTAACCTTTGGAGATTTCTTAGCATTTACGCTTTATTTAGGTTTTATGATAGCTCCCATAGTGCAGATGAGCAACATTGGTAGTCAGCTAACAGAAGGTTTTGCCGGACTAGACCGAACAGAAGAAATTATGAATATGGAATCAGAACACGATAAGGAAGAGCGAGTAATAGAGCTCGAAGCAGTAAACGGAGATATTGCTTTTGAAAACGTATCTTTTGCCTATGAAGAAAACAAAGAAGTAATTCATAACATTAATATTCATGCACCCAAAGGTTCAGTAACGGCATTGGTAGGTTCTTCCGGTTCAGGAAAAAGTACCATTGCCAGTTTGGTTTCTTCCTTTTTAACACCTCATTCGGGTAAAATAACCATAGATGGCAAAGACTTATCAAAAGTTACCTTAAACAGTTACAGAAAACATTTGGGAGTAGTGCTGCAAGATGATTTTTTGTTTGAAGGTACGATTAGGGAAAACATTACCTTTCCTCGACCAACTGCTAGCGAAGAAGCCATACAAGCAGCAGTAAAAACAGCTTATGTAAATGAATTTACCGACCGATTTGAAAAAGGCTTAGAAACCGTAATAGGTGAGAGAGGCATAAAACTTTCGGGAGGACAACGACAACGGATAGCCATTGCCAGAGCGGTATTGGCAGACCCTAAAATATTAATTTTAGATGAAGCCACCTCTAATTTAGATACCGAAAGCGAAGCGTTGATACAAGCAAGTTTAGGCAACTTAATGCAAGGCAGAACTACTTTTGTAATTGCTCACCGATTGAGTACCATCCGTAAAGCCGACCAAATTTTAGTAATTGAAAATGGCGAAATAAAAGAAAAAGGCAACCATGATGAATTGATTGCTAAGCAAGGACGTTATTTTGAATTGTTTACATATCAGTCGAGGATTTGATTGGGAGTTTACTTGTAAACCTCAAAAACAGCTTAAAACTCGAGCTAATTTAAAAATTTAGCTGTATTTTTCCATTTCAATAATTGAATTAGTGAATATATAGAAATGTTGGACAAAAACCAAATAGTAATATATAAATCGGAAGATGGACAAATGCAAATAGATGTTCAGCTTCAAGATGAAACTGTATGGTTGACACAGGCACAATTGGTTGATTTATTTGAAAGAGATCAATCTGTAATTTCAAGACATCTTAATAATATTTTTAAAGAAAAAGAATTGGATAAAGATAGTAATATGCATTTTTTGCATATTGCTAATTCGGATAAGCCTGTTGCTTCTTACAATCTTGATGTTATTATCTCCGTTGGGTATCGTGTAAAATCGAAAAGAGGAACACAATTTCGTATTTGGGCAAATAAAGTATTAAAAGATTTCTTAGTTAAAGGCTACGCTTTAAATGAAAAAAAGTTAAAGGAGACTCAACAGCAATTTTCAGCATTACAACAAAGCATTAAATTGTTAGAAAATGTTGTTAATCAAAAACAATTAAATTCTGATGAGGCAACAAGTCTGCTTAAAGTAATTACAGAGTATTCACATGCACTAAGTTTATTAGACCAGTACGATCACCAAAAACTTTCTATACAAAAAAAGGTAGATAAGGATATAAATAAGTTAACTTACGAAGAAGCTATTAAACAAATAAAGTTATGGAGAGATAGTCACAATGGAGGAGCATTGTTTGGAAATGAAAAAGATGCTTCATTTAAAAGTTCGTTAGAAACCATCTACCAAACTTTTGATGGTATTGATTTATATCCAAGCATAGAGGAAAAAGCAGCCAACTTACTTTATTTTGTAGTTAAAAACCATTCTTTTTCGGATGGAAATAAAAGGATTGCAGCAGGGTTATTTGTATTTTTCTTAGATAAAAACAGGAAATTATATAATCCAGATGGCAGTAAAATTATTGCTGATAATGCTTTAGTTGCTATAACTATTATGATTGCAGAAAGTAATACTGAAGAAAAAGAAGTGATGATTAAATTGATAGTAAATTTAATGTTAAGCTAATTACTGATTTGATAAATTTTATGGAACAACATTATCAAAGAGATATAACTCCAGTATTTAGTTCTCCTAAAAATCATAAAGGAGGTTATTGGGGGAATAACAATAACGGTGGTTGTTTTTCATTTATTCTGATTTTAGTTATTTTGATTTTACTGTTTCTTGCTTTTGTTTTATTTTCGTAGTTCTTTAGGAAGTAGGTAGAATAAATTGAATTAATAAAACTAAACTTATGTTTGAAGAAGAAGAAAGTGAAGACTTAGAAAAGTATAAAAAACTCCCTGTCTATAAAAAAGCAGTGGAGATTATTGATTTAACGGATAAAATTTCCAGTTTTATTAATGAATCCATAGATGAAAACCTTGAAGATGCAGAGTTGATGATGGCTAAAACCTATGTAGATGACATCGTTGGTAATGCTTATATTATTGCTGCAAAAATTGCAGGAGCAGATGCTGTCGATTTGTATGATTTAAAAATGGAAAATGCCGCTATTATTAGAAAGGCTGCCCGAGAAATAAAGGTAAATTGCACGGGCTTAAAAATGTTTAAGATTGAAGGGTTCGACTATTTAGATTTATTACGTGAAGAAATTGAGTTGTTTCGTGTTGAATTTGCCGAATGGGTAAAAACCTTTGACCCTTGGGATTACATTATAGACAGGTGGGGTTTGTTTAACCCTCCCGGAGTGAATTATGACGACCACGACCCTGATGATGATATTCCTTTTAATCCTGAAGATTTTTTGGAGTGAAAACTATCATTTCTAATAATTTGATAAACATATTATTACAAGTTGTTAATTGTTAAAAATAAATAATTTATTTAAATAATAGTTACTACTCAGCCGCTTATTTTTTTTCTCTTTGCCACTGATTACGTATATTCACACAGATTTTTTCACAGATTTTTCAAAGAAAAATCAAATCTGCGTATGTAATCTGCGAAAATTTATCAACAGTTTATCTATTTTTTCAAGATGTGTTGATGCTACTTCGTGGTGTGTAATCAGTGGCATTTTTTTGTTTTTTTATTGTCTTTAGACAAGTAATTTAGCGG
>JAHYJH010000208.1 GCA_019429185.1 Vicingaceae bacterium | reverse complement strand
TGCTCTTTTGCTCGCTAATTGCGTTGAAAATACTCGCCATAGCGTTGCTATGTCTGTGTTTTTCGTCTTATTAGCAAACAAAATAACTTCGCCTATTCTGTACACTTTATTTCATTACAGACCCTTAAAATTTATAACTCAAAATTCAACATTTCTAAAAATCATTAAGAAATTAAGTTCTTATTTCGGCAAGCTCAATATAAACTTTACGATTTAATTCCGCTAAAACTCCTTTAAATCTACTCGAACTGACAACAATACTAATATCTATTACCTAACACCTAACACCTAATTCACACATTTTCACATTAATTCATTTTCACATTATTTTCAAATCGTCATCGAAAAAATCCTTGTTTTAGGTTGATTTCGGAGTAATCGTAAATCAAAAGCCATACACACATTCCGAACAAAAGGACGTGCTTTTTCGGGCAGCGTTAATCCTTTTGAGGATATTTCCACTAAACCATCTTGTTCCATTTCTGCCAAGCGACCTAAACAATCGTTTAATTCAGGAAATTGCATCGTTTCATCTTCCCAAGAGGTTTCGAAATGACACATAATGTTTAAAATATGTTTTCTAATAACCAAATCTTCTTTTGTAAGTAAATGACCTCTAAAAATTGGTAAAATACCATTATTAACTATTTCAGTATATTCTTCTACGGTTTTAACATTTTGGGCAAAACTATACCATGAATCACTAATAGCACTCATACCTAATCCTATCATAAGTTGAGTTTTACTTGCGGTATATCCCATAAAATTACGATGCAATGTTTTGTTTTTCATTGCTTCAAACATAGAATCGGTAGGAAGTGCAAAGTGATCCATTCCAATTTCAACGTAACCTAATTCAGCAAGCAACTGTTTACCAGTTTCATATAGTACTCGCTTTTCTTCTGCTGAGGGCAAATCATTTTCATCATAACCTCTTTGTCCAACACCTTTTACCCATGGTACGTGTGCGTAACTATAAAAAGCAATTCTATCGGGTTTTAGCTCTTTTGTTTTAGTTATCGTATTTATTATACTTTCTTTTGTTTGATGAGGAAGACCAAAAACTAAATCATGACTCACAGAATTATAACCGTATTTTCTTGAGTTTAATGTAGCTTGTTCTACTTTTTCAAAAGGTTGAATTCTATTAATTGTTTTTTGCACTTTTGGGTCATAATCTTGCACTCCAAAGCTACTCCTTGTAAAACCTAATTCATTTAGTTTTATTAGGTGTTTCTCTGTTGTGTTGTTTGGATGTCCTTCAAAACTAAATTCGTATTCGCTGCATTTTTCAGCAGTTTCAAAAATTCCGTTTATAAGTTGTTCCAAATTTGCTGGACTAAAAAAAGTGGGCGTTCCTCCTCCTAAATGAATTTCTTTGATAAGCGGTTTTTCGGACAACAAAGCACAATACAATTTCCACTCTTTTAAAACAGTTTCTATATATGGTTCTTCAACATTGTGTTGCTTGGTAATGCGTTTATGACATCCACAAAAAGTGCATAAATTTTCGCAAAAAGGCAAGTGTATATAAAGGCTGATTCCCTCTTTTTTGTTGCTTTCGGCAAACGATTGTTGCAATGTTTTTATCCAATCATTGTAATCAATTCCAGCTTCGTCCCAAAAAGGAACGGTTGGATAGCTGGTATATCTTGGCCCAGCAATGTTGTACTTTTGAATTAAATTAGTATCTGTCATTGTTTATTTAATGTTTGTCTGTAATGTTGAGAGGCTGAACTATAATGTTCGAGTTCGAGGCTTTCGAAGTTTTGAAAATCAGGAGTTTACTTTCGTAAATGACTGGTTTTTAAAATGAGAATAACGAAGAACTGAGCGAAGCGAACTCACGAATACATCTAAAAAACAATATATTTATGAGTAAATCGGACATTATAGACAGGCTCTATTTATTTAATATTTTTTCACCTAATTTTTTACTGAAATCCCTTATTTCTTCAGCTGTTTCAGCATCACTTGTTGCTCGTTCATACGTATCACCCATAGTGATTAACGATTGAAAAAAGAAGTGTTTCATTTCGTCAACCATCAATTGTTTTGTCCACAAATCAATACGAAGTGTGTTGTTTTCTTTAGCATCCCAAAGACTAAGCATTAATGCTTTACATTCTGAATTTTTTTCTCCTGTATCCGTTGAGTTCCATTCAATTTTTTCAGGAATGTGATTGTCATCTAAAGTTACTTTTATGTTTATTTCTGATTTTTTCATTGTTGTTTATAAATTAGTCATTGGTCATTAGTCATTAGTTATTAGTTATTAGTTGATTAGTTTCACTACGTTGTTCCCTATTTTCATTCTTTTTCTTACGAAATGGAGCGTAGCGAAATGAAGTAAGAAAAAGAATGAAACCTTGTTTATATTTGTTAATCTAAAAAACAAAAATA
>JAHYJH010000075.1 GCA_019429185.1 Vicingaceae bacterium | reverse complement strand
TGGATAGTTTGGAAAAACAAATAGCTGATTTTATCTGTTACTACAACAATATCTTAAGCAAGCCTATTAATTGGGCTTTTAACACTGTTAAATACCGACAGAAACTTGCAAGTTAATGCACTAGTTGCTAGTTACAATAATATAATAGATGGTAATATTTCATGGGATAAATTTAAAAAAACAAGAAAAATCATCATTTCTGACAGTTTAGGTCGAAATAAAAAATATAAACTTTTGGCAGTAGATGCAACTACTATTAAAAATGGATATTTAACGATACATAAGTTTGGAAAAGAAATTTCTAAAGAAGGTATGGATTTTTTTTTTAAAATATATAAACCTGAAATAGATGTATATTTTACTAATATTAGATTTATTAATAAAAAAACAAAGGAGGTTATTTATTTAAATGATATACATCTAACAATCAACAATAAAATAAATGTTAAGCCTAAAACTCATTACTCTTTAAAAATATTTCCTAATCACCAAAACAGGGAAATACAACAAAATAAGTTGTTAAAGTTAAACGAAATACCTTTGGAAGACAGCAGTAATTATAAAATTATTCACTACACATTCAGTTACATTTTTCAAGGAAATAGATATGAAATAGAAGTTAACTCAAACAAAATAACACCTCCGATGAAAGAGATAATCGCTAAATTATACCATAACTCCAGAATTAATTTTGAAAATATAATAGTTAAAGATAGGTATAATAATATTTATCAGCTACCAATGAAAAGATTTATTATTAAAAAAGATAACTAGATTCTGTCCTTCGATTAGACAGATTGCTTCAGCTCCTACACTCCATGCCAACGCTTTGGCTTCGCAATGACGTATAAAGAAGCTTCGCAATGACGTTTTTAATCACCCCTGCGTTGCCAAAACTTCCTCTTTCGTTTTAGCGTTTGGAAAATAAGAAAGTAACTTATCCAACACAGCATCTACCAAGGTATCGGGGCAAGAAGCACCACTGGTCAATATAATTCTTACAGGTTGTTTTTCGGGGATAAAATTATTGGTAGTTTCTAATTGCTTTGCATTGTAATTAAAATGATGTATGGTGTATTGGTTTTCTATTTCATTAGCCGAACTGATAAAATAAGTAGGCAATTTTTCCTCACACAACTCTACTATGTGCGAAGTATTAGAGCTATTGTACCCTCCAACCACTATAGCAAAATCGGCAGACTCCTCTAGTAATGCAAATGTTGCTTGTTGGTTTTCATTGGTAGCATAACAAAGGGTATCTCTGGTATCAGCAAAATGATTTTTAAGAGTTGCTTCGCCAAATTTTTGGAGCATCACTTGTTTAAAATAATCGGCAATGGCTTGTGTTTCTGTTGCCAACATGGTAGTTTGATTTACTACACCAATTTTTTCAAAATGTTTTTCTACATCAAAACCTTCAGAAAGTCTTCCTTTAAACTTTTCATAAAAATCGGCAGCAGGAATTTCGCCCAGCATTACCTTAGCAATAAATATGGCATCATTCATATCCTTAATAATAATAGAAGGCCCATTTTGGTAAGTATGTGAAAAAGTAGCTCTCGTTTCTTCGTGGTTATGTTTTCCGTGAATAATAATAGTGTGGTTGGTTTTGCCTAATTTTTCCGATTGTTTCCAAACTTTTTCTACAAAAGGACAAGTAGTATTGTATTTCTCGGTTTGCAAACCCAACGCATTAATTTTTTCTTCAATCTCTATGGTAGTTCCAAAAGCAGGAATAAGAATAATATCATTACTAATAAGTGCTTCCCACTCTACCAATTGATTGCCTTCTGTATCCATCATAAACTGAATGCCTTTTTCTTGTAAATCATGATTAACAATAGGATTGTGAATCATCTGGCTCAATAAAAAAATTCTTTTCCCTGGATTTTCTTCAACTGCTTTGTAGGCAATTTCTATGGCATTTTCTACCCCATAACAAAACCCAAAATGACGAGCAATAAGAAAGTGCACCGAACCAAAATCTAAAACAGTAGGCGACATATCTTTTTTTCGAGGGTCAGTATCTTTTCTTGCGTTTTTTATGGCAGAAATAAAAGAACTTTTATAATAAGCAGGAATTTCAAATTTTTTCATTCATTTGGTATTATAAACGATTAGTGTAACTTTTCGATGTTGTTTTAATCTAAAAACAAAATTAAGTTTTTGAGTGGAATTGAATTTTATTTAAACTTTTTTATTTGACAATTTGTTGTAATAACTTTGTTAGTCAGTAAGCTGACAAAAAAATACCTATTTGTTTACGCAAAAAATTGTAATTAAGAGTGCATTGTTAATAAAAAAAACAAAATAGAGCTCAACGCCTTTACAATTAAAACTTATCTTAGTGTTGATAAAAAAATGCATCAAAACATATCATAAAATGGCAATTCTCTTTCTAAATTGCACAAGTATTTTTTGATGAAATACACGATTATTTTAGTAACCCTTAAAACCCCTTATCAGAATGGAAAAAACAGCAGTAAATGTAGATGAAATGACAAAAACAAACGATGAAGTTTTAGTAAGTGCAAACGAAAAAAATGAAGAATTAGGTATGAAAAACTATACTTTTGAAGAAGCGTTAGCAGATGCGACTAATTATTTCAAGGGAGATGAATTAGCAGCAAATGTTTGGTTAAACAAATATGCATTGAAAGATTCAGACGGTCATATTTTTGAGTCGAATCCTGATCAAATGCACCGAAGAATGGCAAAAGAAATTGCTCGCATAGAAAGCAAATATGCCAATTCCTATTCTGAAGAAGAAATATATGATGTTTTAAAGGGGTTTAAATACATCATTCCTCAAGGTGGTCCAATGACGGGTATTGGTAATGATTTTCAAATAGGATCATTATCCAATTGTTTTGTTATTGGCAACGAAGGAAATTCTGATTCGTATGGTGGAGTTATGAAAATTGATGAAGAACAAGTGCAATTAATGAAAAGAAGAGGTGGAGTTGGACACGATTTATCCCACATTCGCCCTAAAGGAAGCCCAGTTAAAAATAGTGCCTTAACCTCAACTGGAGTTGTTCCTTTTATGGAAAGATATTCAAACTCAACCAGAGAAGTAGCTCAAGATGGAAGAAGAGGTGCGTTGATGCTTTCTATTTCTATTAAACACCCAGATGCAGAGCATTTTATTGATGCAAAAATGGACGGAACAAAAGTAACTGGAGCAAATGTTTCGGTAAGAATTGATGATGAATTTATGCGAGCTGTGAAATCAAATTCAGCATACAAACAACAATACCCTATTGTTTCCGATAATCCAATGTATTCAAAATCAGTTAATGCAAAAACATTGTGGGATAAAATCATACACAACGCTTGGAAATCTGCCGAACCAGGCATTTTATTTTGGGATACAATAATCAATGAGTCTATTCCTGATAGCTATGCCGATTTAGGCTTCAGAACGGTTTCAACCAATCCATGTGGCGAAATTCCGTTGTGTTCTTATGATAGTTGCAGGTTATTGGCTGTAAATTTATACAGTTATGTAGAAAATCCATTTACAGAAAATGCTACTTTTAATTATGAAAAATTTAACAAACACACACAAATTGCACAACGCATTATGGATGATATTGTTGATTTAGAAATAGAAAAAGTAAACCGAATTTTAGATAAAATAGAAGCCGACCCAGAAAGTTTGGAAGTAAAAAGAACAGAACTTAACTTATGGCAAAAAATTAAAACAAAATCCATACAAGGAAGAAGGACAGGCGTTGGAATTACTGCCGAAGGAGATATGTTAGCCGCTTTAGGTTATAAATATGGAACAAAAGAAGCAACCGAATTTTCTACAGAAGTACACAAAAAATTTGCGTTAGCAGCCTATCGTTCATCGGTAACTATGGCACAAGAAAGAGGTGCTTTTCCAATTTATGATTCCATCAGAGAAGAAAAAAATCCGATGATACAACGCATTAAAGCTGCCGATGAAACGCTTTATAACGATATGGTAAAATATGGAAGAAGAAACATTGCTTTATTAACCATAGCACCAACCGGAACAACCAGTTTAATGTCGCAAACATCTTCAGGAATTGAACCTGTGTTTATGGTTTCTTACAAAAGAAGAAGAAAAGTAAACCCTAACGATAAAAAAGTAAAAATTGATTTTGTTGATGAAGTTGGTGATTCTTGGGAAGAATTTCACGTTTTCCACCACAAATTTGTTACTTGGTTAGAAGCAAATGGCTATAATTCGGAAGAAGTTGCTAAAATGGAAGAAGATGAATTGAACAAAATTATAGCAAAATCACCTTATCACGGAGCAACAGCCAATGATGTTGATTGGGTTGAAAAAGTACGCTTGCAAGGTGCCGTTCAAAAATGGATAGACCATTCTATTAGCGTAACTGTAAATGTTCCTAACGATGTGCCTGAGGATATGGTAAGTCAAATTTACCTAACAGGTTGGGAAAGCGGTTGTAAAGGAATTACTGTTTATAGAGATGGCTCAAGAAGTGGTGTATTGGTTGCTAATGACAAAAAAACTGAAAATGAAGAAATCATTAATCAATTCTTAGAAACAAATGCTCCAAAACGTCCAGAAAAATTAGAAGCAGAAATTATCCAATTCAACAATGAAAACGAAAAATGGATAGCTGTTGTTGGTTTATTAGATGGCAGACCTTATGAAATTTTTACAGGAGCATCCAAAGAATCATTCACTATTCTTTCACAAGTACAAAAAGGTTGGGTAATTAAAAACAAATCTGATGATGGAAAAACACGTTATGATTTTCAATATGAGGACAGCCACGGTTACAAAACTACTATTGAAGGATTGTCAAGAACATTCAACGAAGAGTATTGGAACTATGCAAAACTAATTTCGGGTGTGTTGCGACACGGAATGCCACTCAATTTTGTGGTTGATATGGTTGACAATCTTCACTTAAGCGATGAAACATTAAACACTTGGAAAAAAGGTGTTGTTCGCTCATTAAAAAAATTCATTCCAGACGGAACAAAACCATCTGAAAACATTTGCCCCAGTTGTAATGAACCAGCCTTAGTATATGAAGAAGGTTGCTTAAATTGCAAAAGCTGCGGACATTCAAAATGTGGATAATATATTAATTATCAACTACTTATTAAACCTAACAGGTTTTAGAAACCTGTTAGGTTTTTTTATGAAGTTGTTTGAAATCCAAATGTAAGAATGAAAATGAATTATTTTTTTACAATACGAGGCATTTTTGAGAAGCATAGCCTTAGCTATGGTTAGAAAAAATAACAAAGTAGTGTGAAAAAAGAAACATTTTTTAATTTATAGATTGGACTTTAAACAACTTCTATAGATAAAAAGCTGATTTAAAATGATTGATAGTGATATTCTGCTTATTTAAAACAATGGCAATAACATCAAAACGAGCTTCCAAATCAATTTCGTGTTTTTGGATATAATAGTCAGCTCCTTCAATTAAATGATTTTGCTTAGCAGGAGTAACTGCTTCTTCGGGTGTACCAAAAAAATCTGTTGCCCTTGTTTTTACCTCAACAAAAACAAGTTCTTGGTCATCTTTGGCAATAATATCGATTTCAAATTTTTGCTCCAGCCAATTGGTCGCCACAATTTCATAGCCTAATTTTCTAAGAAATTCAACAGCTTTTTCTTCCCCTTTTTTCCCTAAAAGATTGTGTTCGGCCATCTTTTTTTATTTCAAATGTACGACTTATTATACTTTATTATTGATTTAATCTAACTATAACATATCATCTAAGTTAATACATTAGAATATTTTACTGAACAATTGTCTTATAAAAATTTTAACATCTAACTAACAAAAATTTATTATATCCTTTCTTACCTTTGCAAAAATGTTTAAATTAATAAAATACGGTTTTATTTATTTGGCTACTATTGTTGTGTTGATGCACAACTTAGTTCCCCACGTTCATCATAGTTCTCATTCTGATAAAGAACATCAGTTCATCATTGAAAATAAAACATCTGATTTCATTGATTTTTTAGCAATTATTTTTCATGATTTTACCGATGAAGGTGAAATGGAAGAAATTGTTGTTCGTACGCATGATGATTTTCATGTTTTCGCACAACAGCTAAATTTTATTCATGAGGCAATAGTTAACTTTAATCTAGAAAAGTCAACACTAATTATTATTCGTACATTTTTAATTCCAGAACAATTTTTTGCTGTTCATTCAGGAGTTCAATCTGCGTGGGGTATTCGCCCTCCTCCACTTGCTTAATTTTTTTTAAAATTTGTCTTTATTTCACATATTAAGGACGATAATAAATTAAAAATTTAGCCATCTTAACACATATTTTATGTTTGAAAAAATAATTGCTTATTCGCTTAAGAATAAGGTAATGGTACTGCTTATGATAGTAGTATTAATATTTGCAGGAATAGTATCACTACGAAGCATAGCTGTTGATGCTGTGCCTGACATTACCAACAATCAGGTTCAAGTAGTAACTTCATCTCCTACTCTTGCTGCTGAGGAAATTGAAAAATTCATCACATTTCCAGTAGAAATGTCTGTATCTAACATTCCTGATGTTACCGAAGTTAGGAGTATTTCCCGTTATGGGTTATCTGTTGTTACCATTGTATTTAAAGATGGCGTTGATATCATGCGGGCACGTCAGTTTGTTGCTGAGCAGCTTTTAATAGCTCGAGATGAAATTTCTTCTGAGTTAGGCTCCCCTCAAATGATGCCTATAACCACAGGATTAGGGGAGATTTATCAATATGTTTTGCAAGTCCTACCTGGGTATGAATCGCATTATGATATTATGGAAATACGAACCATTCAAGACTGGATAGTAAAACGACAATTAGCAGGTTTACAAGGAATTATTGAAGTAAGTAGTTTTGGAGGTCTAGTAAAACAATATGAAGTATCGGTTGACCCAAAACAACTATTGGCTTTTAAAGTTACACTCAATGAAGTGGAAGAAGCATTAAAAATAAACAACAACAATAGTGGAGGAAGTTACATTGAAAAGGGCGACCATGCTTATTATATTCGGACGCAAGGCAGGGCAGAGAATTTTTCAGATATAGCAAATATTATCATAAAAAATGATGGTGTTCCTGTACGAATTAAAGACATAGCCAACATAAAGTTAGGAAACCCAAAACGCTATGGTGCTATGACTATGGATGGAAAAGGAGAAGTGGTTGGAGGAATCACCTTAATGTTTAAAGGAGCTAACTCATCAGAAGCTGTTAAAAACGTGCAAGACCGAATGAAATTAGTTCAAAAATTCTTACCCGAAGGACTAGAAATATATCCCTATTTAGATAGGTCTGTTTTGGTTGGAAAAACAATTAACACTGTAATCAAAAATCTAATCGAAGGCGGATTAATCGTGATTTTTGTATTGGTGTTGTTTTTAGGAAATTTTAGAGCTGGATTAATAGTCTCGTCTGTTATCCCATTGTCTATGTTGTTTGCATTGATTTTAATGAATTTATTAGGCGTTTCAGCCAATTTAATGTCATTAGGAGCTATCGATTTTGGAATAGTAGTAGATGGTGCTGTAATTATTGTTGAAGGTGTGTTGCACGTGTTACACAAAAAACATAAAGGAACAACGCTCACAAAAACACAAATGAATCACGAAATAAAGGTTGCAAGTAGTCAAATATACAACACTGCTGCATTTGGTGTTTTAATTATTTTAGTTGTTTTCGTGCCTATTTTTGCTTTAGAAGGCATTGAAGGAAAAACCTTTTTACCAATGGCACAAACAGTAAGTTTTGCTATTTTAGGGTCTCTTATTTTATCAGTTACCTATGTACCAGTTGCCTCAGCTTTATTTTTAAATAAATACATAAGCGACAAGGTTACTTTCTCCGATAAAATTGTATTAGCACTTCAAAAACGATACATCCCTAGTTTAACACTTGTACTTGAACATCCAAAAAAAGTATTTTTGGTTGCCATTATTACATTTTTTGGTGCTGTAGCATTATTTTCCACTATGGGTTCAGAATTCATTCCCACACTTGAAGAAGGTGATTTGGCAATGCAAATGGCAATTGAGCCAGGAAGTTCTCTCGAAAAAAGTATAGCAACCTCAAGTCAAGCTGAGAAAATTTTGAAAGATAATTTTTCAGAAGTAAAACACGTAGTATCAAAAATTGGAACTGCAGAAGTACCTACTGACCCTATGGCAATTGAAGATGCTGATATAATGATTATTTTAAAAGAAAAAGAAGAATGGGAAAACGCTTCAACACGTGAAGAGTTAATTGCAAAGATGAAAGAAAAGTTAGCAATAATTACTGCTGCCTCATTTGAATTTTCGCAACCTATTCAATTGCGTTTTAATGAATTGATGACTGGTGCCAAAACCGATATTGCTATTCAAATTTTTGGTGAAGACGTGCATCAACTAAAATATTTAGCTGATAACACCGCTCATATTATTAAAAACATTAGTGGTGTTGGTGATGTAAAAGTAGAGCAAACCGATGGATTAAAGCAATTAAACATTGTTGTTGATCGATCAAAACTAGCAATGCATCACATTAATGTAGATGACGTTAACAGCACCATAAAATCAGCTTATGCAGGTTCTAAAGCAGGGACAATTTATGAAAATGAACGTAGTTTTGATTTAGTAGTCCGATTAAACGAAGAAAATATTCAACACTTATCATTAAACAAACTCTTTGTAAATAATGCAGAAGGAAACCCTATTCCATTGGCTGAAGTTGCATCAATTGAAGAGGTCATCGCACCCATGCAAATTTCTAGGGAAGATGCTAAAAGAAGAATAACAATTGGTGTAAATGTTAGAGATAGAGACATTGCTTCTTTAGTTGAAGAAATACAACATATATTAGATGAAAAATTAATGTTGCCAGCTGGCTACACAATTAAGTATGGTGGACAATTTGAAAATTTACAAAATGCCATAGCTCGACTACAAATAGTAGTTCCTGTAGCATTATTATTGATTTTACTACTTCTTTACGTTGCTTTTGGCTCTATAAAAGAATCGCTAATTATATTTATGGCTGTCCCATTAGCTTCAATTGGAGGAATATTGGCTTTGTGGTTAAGAGATTTACCCTTCAGTATTTCTGCTGGAATTGGTTTTATTGCTCTATTTGGCGTAGCTGTGTTAAATGGAATTGTACTCGTAAATGAGTTTAAAAGACTTAAACATGGAGCTACTTTTAATAACTTAAAAGATTTGATATTAGCAGGTTCAACTTCCAGATTACGACCAGTGCTAATGACTGCTTTAGTTGCTTCTTTAGGATTTTTACCAATGGCTTTAGCCACTTCCAATGGTGCTGAAGTGCAACGTCCATTAGCAACTGTTGTTATTGGAGGTTTAATCACATCCACACTACTAACATTAATGGTTTTACCCGCACTTTACTTATTATTCCATACCATGAATAGAAAAAAGAAAATGAATGTTATTATTCCTTTCTTAGTTTGTGCTTTTATGTTTCCTTTAACTAATTTATCTGCTCAAAATGAGGCGAGTTTAACAGAATTAATTCAAGCAGGAAAACAAAATCGCTTTGAGGTAAAAATGGTGGAACTAGAAAAGCAACAATGGGAAAGCGAACGTAAAAATTCCTATGTAATTCAACCACTACAAATTAGTATGCAACACGGACAAATTGATGGAGAACTTATGGACACATACGTGGATGTAATGCAAGATATAGGTTCGCCTTGGAACATGGGTAGAAAAAAAGAGTTTGCAAAATTAGGAATTGATTTTGCATCTCAAAAAGCTAAATCAGTGAGCCAAGAAATAACCTATAACATCACTTCAACTTATTATAATTGGCTCTACTATAAAAATGCCTATCAATTAGTTCAACAAATAAATAACCTGCTCGATGCTTCAGAAAAAAACAACCAACAACTAGCAAATGCAGGTGAAATTAGTTACACAGACTATTTGTTAGTTAAACAGCTCAATAATTCGTTACGTCAGAAATTACAATATTATTATGATGGTTTCACACAAAAGAACACCGAACTCTTATTTCTTTCGGGATTAGATGTAATAATAAAAGACACTATATTGTCTGCATTACCCGTTGAATTAAATGTTGTTTTAAGCACAAGTTTATATAGTGAAAATGATTTTAAAATTCGTCAGCTTGAACAAAAAGAAAAGGTAATAAAATCCGCCTTTCAACCTACCTTTCAAGTTGGATATTTCAACCAAAGTTTAGACCATGTAAAAGGTTTTCAAGGCGTGAAAGCAGGTTTAACTATACCTTTGTTTTTTGGTGGGAAACGAAACGAATTAACCATTAATCGATTACAAATGGATGCTATTTCCTTTCAACAATCCAATCTAAAAAATCAATTAACGAATGAATTAAAAGCATTGCAACAAAGTATTTTAATGATGAAAAACACACTTGATGGAAAGAAAATTAATTTACAAGATAACACCAAAGGAATAGAACAATTACAACAAAAACTTTCCTTAGGCGAAATTAATTTCTTTGATTTCATTAAACTCAGTTCAATTATAATAGACGGTTCGTTGAGCGAATTAGAAATGCTCAATAAATACAATCAAAACGTCATCAAATATAAATTTCTAACAACTAATTTCTAAACCAAAAAACAATGAAAAAGATAATATATTTTGCAATTCTATCATTATTTATGATGGCTTGCAACAACGAAACAGAAACAACTACTGAAACTTTATCAGAAATAAAAACTACAGAAGCAGCCACTGAAAATATAATTTCTCCAATTAATCAAAATATTGAATGCTTTGGAATTATTGATGTACCTCCTTCATCTATTCACGAAGTTTATGCAAAAACCAATGGATATATGGTGGAATTAAATATCTTAGAAGGTGAGCATATCAACCAAGGAGCAATTTTAGCTGAAATAGAATCGCCTGAATTTGCAAAACTTCAAAAAGAATTTAAAGTGGCAAAAGCAACATATGAATGGCAAAAACTAAATTTCGAGCGTAATCAATTATTGTACAATCAAAAAGCGATTTCCGATAAAGATTTTCAAACCATTGAAAAAGATTTCCTATTGGCAAAATCTAATTATTTTGGATTAAAAGAAGAACTAACAGCCATTGGATTTAACCCTGAACAATTTCTATTAGCAAATTCAAGTAAACTAACCATTCGAAGCAAAACACATGGAACTGTTGTGAAAATAAATGTAAAAAATGGTTCTAAAGTTAGCCCTGACACACATTTATTTACAATCTTAGATAAAAGCCATTTACATGTTGAAATGAGAATTTCAGCATCAAATTTTTCAGAAGTAAAATTGGAACAGCCTTTTTTTATTGTTCAAGAAAACGATACCATTCATGGGTCTATTTATTTAATCAACGACATGATTGAAGATGATAATACAGTTAAAGTTCATGGACATTTTGCTGATGAAGAGGATGAAACAAAGATGGTGGTGGGACAAAAGGTTTTTGTGCAAATTTCAAAAAGCAATTAATAATTATGGAAAATAATCGAACTTAGGTTATTATTTTTGGCATTATGAAAATTAATTTCCACTCAATATCACAAAATAACATAGCAGAAATAACAGCTATTTATAATTATTATGTGGAAAATTCTACAGCAACTTTTCATTTGCAGCCTGTTACCGAGCAAGAAATGGAAGCTACTCTTTCATTAAATCACCCTGTTTATAAATCTTTTGTGATAGTTTGTGATAATGAAACTGTTGGGTTTTGTTATTTAGGACAATTTCGCAAAAAAGAAGCTTACGATATTTCTGCAGAAGTAACCTTGTATATTAAACCAACATTTACAGGTAAACAAATTGGTGTTGAAGTCCTTTCCTTTATGGAAAAAACCGCTAGAGAAATAGGTCTAAAAAACTTAGTAGGTGTAATTACTTCAGAAAATGCAGGAAGCCTCAAATTATTTGAAAAATGTGGTTATTTTAAATGCGGACATCTCAAAAACATAGGAATTAAATTTGGCAGAACCTTGGATGTAATTTCTTACCAGAAAGAGATTTAGAAAAAAAAATAAATTTTGTTTGCTAATTGTAAATAATAAATTACTTTTGTAAGTAAACACTAACTTACAAAAAAAAGAAATTGAAATGAATTTTTCAGACAGACAAATACAAATAATAGAAGCTGCTACTAAAAGAATTGACAAGAATGGAATTCAGGAGCTTACTATAAAAAATTTAGCAAATGATTTAGCATTGTCAGAGGCAGCATTGTATCGTCATTTTAAGAGTAAAAATGAAATATTATTAGGAATGCTTTCTTATTTCGTTATAGAAATGAAAGAAAAAATCAACAAAATTATTGCCAATGAAACTAAAAAACCTTGTGATATATTAAGAGATTTATTCAATAATCAATTGAATACGTTTACACAAAATCCTGCCATAGTTAGTGTCGTTTTTTCTGAGGGGATTTTTCAATTTAATAATGAATTGAGCAATAAACTTAGTGAAATGATGGATTTGATGCACGAAAAAATCAATGCTCTAATAAAAAAAGGACAAGACGAAGAATGTTTTAATAAAATATTGAGTCCTGCTGTAGCCACAACAATGATAATGGGAAGTATGCGAATGGTAGTGCTAAAATGGAAATTATCAGGTAATAAATCCAATTTAGTAAAAGATGGACAAGCTATGCTTAACGGTATTCTAAAAATGATAGAAAAGAGATGAAAGTACTTTCTGTAAATATTAGCGAACCGAAAACCATCATAATAAATGGTAAAGAGGAACAGACGGGCTATTTTAAAGAGCCAGTTGAATCCATATTTTTAGGTAAAACTGATGTGAAGAATGATAGTGTTGTAGATAGAGAACATCATGGCGGAGAAGATAAAGCCTGTTATTTATTTGGATATAACCATTATGAATTTTGGCAAAAACAGTTTCCAGATTTGACTTTTGATTTCGGAATGTTTGGCGAAAACATTACTATTGAGCATCTTGACGAAGCAAAATTAAAAATTGGCGACACTTTTCAACTTGGCGAAGCAGTTATACAAATTACGCAACCTCGCCAACCTTGCTATAAAATGGGAGTTAAATTTAACAATCAAAAAGTTGTAAATACGTTTCGATTGGCTCATAGCCCTGGAATTTATGTTAGAGTTCTTAAAGAAGGGAATGTTGTAGAAAATGATGAAATGTATTTAATGGATAGCTACGAAAATGCTCCAACAGTATTAGAGGTTTATCGGATAATTTACAACAAAAAACCTAGTGAAAACAAATTAGAAAAAATTATAACTAACACGCACATTGCCTCTAGTTTAAAACAATACATCACTAAAAAATTTAACCTATGATTAAAGCACTTAAAATCATCCAATCACTATTATTAACAGGCTTTGGAGCTTTATCGGTATTTATGACTTTATCCATTATTTTCGATTGGTTCGGAATACGTGAAAAAGAAGGAAATTATGTGTTGTTTATTGTTTATACCAACTTAGTTTGCGGACTTATCTACCTTTATGCAGCCTACATTAACTGGAAAAAACAATCGAATAGTTTTTATGTGTTGGCAGTTGCTACTGGTTTATTAATTATTGCTTTTATTACACTTCAAGTTTATGCAAGTAATGGAGGAATTCATGAAGCTAAAACAATTAAAGCTATGATTTTTAGAATTATTTTTACGGCATCTTTAGCTGCAATAAGTTTCTTTATCTTAAAAAAATCTAATCAACATAAACCCTTAAAACAATGAGAAAATCATTACTTATTTTAGGTTCAATAGTTTTTGGATCGCTGGTTAATGTAAACGCACAAAATCTATTAGCTATTCCTGATACGCTTTCTGGAACTACATTTAACTTAAACTTATTAGACACCAACAACGTGTTTTTTACTGGATTTACTACCAATACTTTTGGAGTAAATACCAATTATTTAGGACCAACATTATTTCTAAACCAAGGAGATTCTATCCAACTTAATGTACACAATCAATTAATGGATACCACCACTATTCACTGGCACGGACTGCATGTTTCAGCAAAAAATGATGGAGGACCACATATTGTAATTCCACCAGATACCATTTGGAAACCATCTTTTAAAGTGAGAGATTATGCAGCAAGTTATTGGTATCATCCGCACATGCACCACATGACTAATTTGCACGCAACATTAGGTGCAGCAGGAATGATAATAGTTAGAGATACTATAGAAGCAGCATTAATATTACCAAGAAAATATGGTGTTGATGATTTTCCATTAGTACTTCAATCAAAAAGTTTTGATACCAATAAACAAATTGTTGTTCATGATGCTGCTGACAGTGTAATGATGGTAAACGGAACAATAGATGCTTATTTGCCAACACCAGCTCAAGTAGTTCGTTTTAGACTGTTAAATGCTTCATCAGAAAGAATTTTAAATATCGGATTACAAGGAAACATATCTTTTTATCAAATAGCTACAGATGGTGGATTACTAAATGCTCCAGTTCAATTAACCAGATTAATGTTATCACCAGGAGAACGTGCTGAAATTTTAGTAGATTTTTCAGGAATGACAGGTCAAAATATCAATTTAATGAGTTTTGCCTCCGAATTACCTAATGGTATTTATGGAGCTCTTCAACCTGGTATGGGAGCCGGACAAACCATTCCGGGATATACCTTAAATCCATTAAATGGAGCTGACTTTCCATTAATGAGTTTTTCTGTTGTAACTCCAACTACAAACCCTGTAACTACTATTCCAACAACATTAACAACAAACACACCTTGGCCAATAGCTAGTGCTAATGATTTTAGAACACTAACATTTACACCAGTAAATCAAGGTCCAACTGCTATACAAGGTCCTTTTATTATTAATAACACAAGCTATAACATGGGAGTTGTTAATTACAACATTCCTTTAGATAATATTGAAATTTGGACATTAACCAACCAATCACCTATAGCTCACCCTTTTCATATTCATGATGTTCAGTTTTATATTACCGAAATTGCTGGGGTTGCACCTCCTCCACATTTAGCAGGAAGAAAAGATGTGGTGCTTGTAAGAGCAGGACAAACTGTAAAATTCATTACTAAATTTGAAACTTTTTGCGATTCAATGGGAATGTATATGTACCATTGTCATATGTTAACTCATGAAGATGATGGTATGATGGGTCAGTTTGTTGTTGATTGTCCTACGAGTGTAGCTGTTGATGAAATTAATGTCAGCAATAACGAAGTACTTATTTACCCAAACCCAGCTGCTGATAAAGTAAATATAAAAATGGGAAAAGACATAATAATTTCATCTATAACGGTATATGATTTTTCTGGAAAGCGTATCATCATCAAAAATAATATCAATCAAAAAGAAGCTGTTATTAATCTTCAACAACAACCTTCAGGCATTTATTTTTTCGAAATAAATAGCAATGATAAAGTGTTCCATAAAAAAATTAATCTAATCAAATAAAAAAATTACTATGAAAAAATTATTATTAGTATCAGCCATTCTTTTTTCCTTTATTGCATGTAAGGATGAAGGTTACCACGAAAACCATGACGACCATGAACATCAAGAAGAAGCTGTTGTTCAAGAAGAAAATCATCAACACGATGAAATGGAAGAAATAGTTTTAGACAACGGCAACAAATGGAAAGTGGTTGAAACCATGGCTGTATATATCCGCAACATGGAAAAAGCAGTTAATGAATTTGAAACTTTAGAAAACAAAGATTACGCAGTTTTAGCAAAAACAATTGATGAAAACATTACAGAATTAACCTCAAAATGTACTATGGAAGGTCAGGCTCATGATGAATTACATAAATGGTTGGTGCCTTTTATAGAGCTTTCTGAAAAATTTGATAGTGCTACAGAATTAGTAGCACAAGAAAAAATTTATCAAAAATTTAAAGCCTCTTTTAAAACATATAATACCTATTTCGAATGAAAACATTAAATAAAATAACTGCTTTATCAATTCTTTTTTCAGGAGTCCTACTATCTTGTTCAGAAGCTGAAAAACAACTAGCAGAAGATAATTTATTAGTAATCAATAACCAATCTGTAAATGAGGATAAAGCACTAACATTACTTAAAACAAATTGTTTTACCTGCCACAATCCAGATTTAGATATTGAAAATAGAGTAGCACCTCCTTGGTTTAAAGTTCGTCAACACTATTATGATGAGGAAACCACCAAAGAAGAATTTGTAGCTGCGATTATTAACTTCATTAATAATCCCACCGAAGAAAACTCCATAATGCCAGGAGCAGTAAGAAATTTTGGGCTAATGCCTAAAATGAGTTTTAAAGCTGAAGATTTACAGTTAATAGCTGAATATTTATATGATAACGATATTTCTTCTGATGAATGGTATGAACAATGGGAAGCGTTTGAAAAGAAAACAGCTCTAATTCCAACAGAAATAAACTATGAAGATTTAGGAAGAAATATTGCCAATGAAACCAAAGCCAATTTAGGAAAAAACCTTATGGCAGCTGTTAAGGAAAAAGGAGCAGCAGGAGCGGTTGAATTTTGTAATATACAAGCTATTCCCATCACAGATAGTATGTCTGTTGTGTTAAATGCAAAAGTAAAACGTGTTTCTGATAAACCAAGAAATCCTATAAATGCTGCAAATAACGATGAATTGGAATATATTGAAAATTGGAAAAAAGCCAAAATTAAAGGAGAAAAATTTCCTCCAAAAGTAGTGGAAATCAATAATAAAATGGTAGGATATTACCCTATTGAAACGAACGAAATGTGTATGAAATGCCACGGAATACCTGAAAAACAAATAAATACTGAAACTTTAGCTAACATCAAAAAATTATATCCAAATGATAAAGCCATGGGATATTCCGAAAATGAAATTCGTGGAATTTTTGTTGTAGAAATGGATAAAAAATAATTTTATTATAACGTGTAACAAATGTAACAGAGTTTTTGTTTTGTAAAATATAACTTTGCTTTATAAATTTAAAATATATACTCATGAAATACTATCACTCAAAAAAAATTAGCGGAACAACCATAGAAAGTATCCGCCCAAAAGTTGAAGAAGCATTAAAAGCTGAAGGTTTTGGAGTGCTTACTGAAATTGACATTCAGGCAACCATGAAAAAAAAGTTAGACAAAGATTATTTGCCTCATGTAATTTTAGGAGCTTGCAATCCAGTGTATGCCGACAAGGTATTGAGCATTGAACCAACCATAAGCACCATGTTGCCTTGTAATGTAACCCTTCGACAGCTAGAAACAGGCGAAATTGAAGTAGCTATTATTGACCCGCTTGCGGCAATGGGTGCAGTTGGTAATTCAGCTCTCGAAGTGCATGCCAAAGAAGTGAACGATAAATTAATTAAAGTGTTAGCTAATATTTAATTCGTATAAAGAACTACAGCTCTGAGAACTGAGAGAAAATTTAATTTCTAATTCAACAAAAACTAAAGTAAATTTGCTAAAATCAATTATTTAAAATAATACACCCATGAAAAATTCCATATTTATCTTATCAATACTATGCTCTGTTACTTTATTAAATGCTCAAGAAACAAAACAAAGCATTCACCAATTTAAAGTAACCGACCTTTATGGCGAACCCTTTGATTTTAGCACTTTAAAAGGAAAAAAGATTATGGTGGTAAATACTGCTTCCAAATGCGGATTAACACCTCAATACAAGCAATTACAAGAAATTTATGATAACTATAAAGACAGTGATTTTGTGATTATTGGCTTTCCTGCTAACAATTTTTTGTCGCAAGAACCTGGAAGTAATGATGAAATTGCTAGTTTCTGTCAAGAAAATTATGGAGTAACTTTCCCTATGATGGGCAAAATTTCGGTTAAAGGAAAAGATATACACAAAATCTATCAGTTTTTAACTCAAAAAGAAAAAAATGGAGTTGAAGATTCTAATGTTTCATGGAATTTTCAAAAATACTTGTTAGATGAAAATGGTTATTTAGTGAAAGTAATCTCTCCTCGCACACTCCCTAATGATGAGGAAATCATTAAATGGATAGAAAGTAACTAATCTTTGCAAGAAAACTCTCAAATACTTCGTTATTCTCATTTTTGATTCAGTCATTTACATAGGTAAAACTGGCTTCGCTTTCTTCCTCCTTGCAAGGCATAGTCAAACAAATCTTTGCCTCTACCCTTGCTTCGTTCGTCAGTTCCTTAGAATCAAAAATATCGAAAGCCTCGTCTTTGGAAGTTTACTCATTATTTTGATTATCGAAAAACCCAAACATTTTAGTTTCTAATTTATTTGGATTAATTAACAAAAATTGTACATTTGTTCGTTAAATAATATTAATTAATCGATTAATTAAGTTGTTTTAAGGGTCTGTAATGAAATAAAGTGTACAGAATAGGCGAAGTTATTTTGTTTGCTAATAAGACGAAAAACACAGACATAGCAACGCTATGGCGAGTATTTTCAACACAATTAGCGAGCAAAAGAGCA
>JAHYJH010000074.1 GCA_019429185.1 Vicingaceae bacterium | reverse complement strand
CATAGAAATAAAAGAAGGAATATATAGATAAAAAAATATTTTTGCCACTGATTACAAATATTATCGCAGATTGTTTTCACAGATTAATTGTATGGTTTTTAATTTTTAATAGCATTAAAATCATAACGACCTATAAATCAGTATTTTTTTTTATTAAACCAAAAGTGTACGTTTGCCCTGAAAGCAATACTTTATTTTACTTCTAACTTTATAAACTTTTACTATTTTTGCAGCCTACATTTCGGGATGTAGCTTAGCCCGGTAAAGCGCACGTCTGGGGGGCGTGAGAGCGTAGGTTCGAATCCTATCATCCCGACAGCTTTTCAACCTTCAAGGTTTTTGAAACCTTGAAGGTTTTTTAAAATAAAATCACATCTTAGCCTATAATTCTACATCATGCCTTATCTTTGTAAGATGTTAGAAAATGAATTTAAAATCGTTGCCAAAACCTCTTTTGGATTGGAAGATGTTCTAATAAAAGAACTACAACAATTAGGCATTCATCAAGCCGAAAAAGGAATTAGGCTCGTTAGCTTCAAAGCAAACAAAGAAATGTTATACAAAGCCAACCTTTGGTTAAGAACTGCTAATCGTTTGCTTGTTCCTTTTCGCCAATTTCACATTAAAGATACGGAAGATTTATATCAAAAAATAAAACAAATACCTTGGGAAACCATTTTCGATGTTGACCAAACCTTTGCCATAGATTCAACCGTTACCTCTACCCTATTTAATCATACTAAATTTCCAGCTCTAAAAGCAAAAGATGCTATTGCAGATAGGTTTAGAGAAAAACTAGACAAACGCCCAAATGTAGATACAGAAAATCCCAACATTAGAATAAATTTACATATAGGTTTCAATAATGATTGTACTGTAAGTTTGGATAGTTCGGGCGACCCACTTTTTAAAAGAGGATACAGAGACAGCAGAAGTACAGCTCCTATTAAAGAAGATTTAGCTGCCGGAATGATTTTGCTTAGTGATTGGGATAAAAATTCCGATTTTTTAGATTTATTTTGTGGTTCAGGAACATTGCTAATTGAAGCAGCAATGATAGCTTGCAACATACCTCCCAACATCAACAGAGGAGAATTTGGCTTTTTCAACTGGAAAAACTTTGATGAAGAATTATTCGACAAAGTGGTGGATGAAGCTCTTGCCGAAGAAATAGATTTTAAACACAAAATCATTGGCGTGGATATTGACGGAAGAGTGTTGGGAATGAGTCGTGCCAACATTAAAGCGGCAGGCTTAACCGATAAAATTGAATTACACTTAAAAGGTTTTCAAGATTTCATACCTCCAACTGAACCTGGAATTATTATTTCTAATCCGCCTTATGGAGAACGTATTGGCGAAAATGTAGATGAATTGTATGAAAACTTTGGAAACAACCTAAAAGAAAAATATGCCAATTGGAATGCTTGGTTTATTAGTTCCAACAACGAAGCACTAAAAAAAGTGGGGTTACGACCTTCTCAAAAAATTAAGCTTTTTAATGGAAGTTTAGAATGTAGGTTTATGAAATACGAAATGTATCAAGGCACAAAGAAAATTCATAAATTGCAAGAAACAAATAACAAATAACAAATAACAAATAACAAATAACAAAGGCTTTGCGTGTTGGAAACCCCTCCCCTTTGGGGAGGTTGGGTGGGGCTAATAACTTAACAAAAATGAAAAAAATAGGTGTTTTCACATCAGGAGGCGATGCTCCAGGAATGAATGCAGCCATTAGAGCTGTGGTAAGAACTTGTGCTTACTCAAACATTGAATGTTATGGAATTTATGAAGGATACAAAGGGCTCATTGAAGGAAATGTTGTAGAACTAAAATCGAGAGATGTAAGCAATATTATTCAGCGAGGAGGAACTATTCTGAAAAGTGCCCGATGCAAGGAATTTCACGAAAAAGAAGGAAGAGCAAAAGCTTTTGAAACTATTAAAAAATTTGAATTAGATGGCATTGTTGCTATTGGTGGTGATGGAACATTTACAGGAGCATCTATTTTCAACAAAGAATTTGATGTTCCTTTTGTAGGATTACCTGGCACAATTGACAACGATTTGTTTGGAACTGACAACACCATAGGTTATGATACTGCATTAAATACAGTTGTTGAAGCTGTTGATAAAATCAGAGATACCGCAAGTTCGCACAACCGTCTTTTTATGGTTGAAGTAATGGGGAAAGATGCTGGTTTCATTGCTCTACGAAGTGGCATTGGTGTTGGTGCTGAAGCTATTCTCATTCCAGAAACACCCACCTATATCAATGAATTAATAAAAAAATTGGAAAGTGATCGCCATGGAAGAAAATCAAGTATGATAGTGATTGTTGCCGAAGGTGAAAGCACAGGTGGAGCTTTTGAGATAGTACGCCAAGTAAAAGAAAAATGTCCTAATTATGATTCAAGAGTTACCGTTTTAGGTCATATTCAGCGAGGAGGAAGCCCTTCTGCAATGGATAGAGTGTTGGCTAGCCGATTGGGAAATGCAGCTGTAAATGCGTTGTTGGAAGGAAAAACAAATGTTATGATTGGCGTTGTAAATAAAAACATTGCTTTTACTCCTTTTGAAAAAGCCATTAAACACCACCAAAAAATTAATATGGATTTGCTTACTTTAGCTGAAATTCTATCTTGTTAGGCAAGGGGTCATGACCCCTTGTTAACTATTCACTATTCACTATTCACTATTCACTATTCACTATTCACTATTCACTATTCACTATTCACTATTCACAATTCACAATTGACTAACAACCAATGAGCAACCTAACCTTATATAACTCTTCTGCTGGTTCAGGAAAAACCTACACCTTAGTTAAAGAATTTTTAGTTAAAGCCCTCGACCAAAAAAATCCTACTTCCAATTATTACAAACACATTTTAGCTGTTACTTTTACCAACAAAGCAGCTTCCGAAATGAAAGAGCGAGTAATTAAAGCCCTAAAAGAAATTGCCAGTAAAGAAAAATTAGAGGGAACTACTGCTTTTTTATTAGCCGATTTAATTAAACCAACTTCTGAAGGTGGTTTAGGAGTTGACCAACAAACCATAGAAAAAAAATGTGAGCAAGTACTACGTTCCATCTTACACAACTACAATGATTTAGCAATTAGTACGATAGATAAATTTACGCATAAAATTATTCGAACTTTTGCGCACGATTTACACCTTCCACTCAATTTTGAAATTGAACTTGATGAACAAGAAATACTCTCTAAAGCTATAGATTTACTCATTGCTCAAGTTGGAAAAAACGAAGCCTTAACAAAACTCTTAATTGATTTCTCGAAAGAAAAAGCCGACAATGAAAACAGTTGGAACATTGATAAAGACTTATATGTTTTTGCTAAAAATTTATTGAAAGACAACGGTGAATTTTATATCAAACAACTCAATAAACTTGCTATTGAAGATTTTCATGCCATTAGAAAAGAGCTTTTTGTTCAAATCAAATTATTTGAAGCTGAAATTACTAGTATTTCTGAAAATGCAATTGGCTTTGTAAATAAACAAGGAATTGAAGAAAAAAGTTTCTATGGGGGTTATTTAATTACCTATTTCAAAAAAGTGCAAAAATTTTCTGATTTTGGAGCTAACGCAACCTTACAAAAAATAATGGTTGATGAGCAAAATTGGTACTCTAAAGCAGTTGATGCATCCCAAAAACAGCTCATTGATGCTAACAAATCGACAATTATTGCTTATTATGATGCCATTCAAAACCATATAACCGAGCATGAAAGTGCCTACATCATCAATAAACTTTTATTAAAATATAGCTACACCCTTGCTGTAATCAACGAAATTGAAAAAACAATTCAAGAAGTTAAAGAAGAAAACAATGTGTTGAATTTTTCTGATTTCAATAAAAAAATTGCTCAAGTAATTGCCAACGAGCCAGCTCCATTTATCTATGAACGATTGGGCGAAAAATACCACCATTATTTAATTGATGAATTTCAGGATACATCCATTATTCAATGGCACAATTTGCTTCCGTTGGTTGATAATTCTTTGGCAAGTGGTCATTTTAATATGTTGGTTGGAGATGCAAAGCAATCTATTTATCGATTTAGAGGTGGCGAAGTAGAACAAATTATTAACCTTCCTAAAATTATTGATTTTCCAAATTCCATTCAAAACGATTCTTTTTCACTTATCGAAAATGCACTTGAACGAAACTTTAAATTAAAAGAATTAGATACAAACTACCGCTCAAAGGCTGAGATTGTTGATTTTAATAATCACTTTTTTAAATTCACTTCTGCTCATTTGTCTGAAAAATACCAACAACTTTATAAAAACCTAAACCAAGAGTTTAATCCCGATAATAACGGTGGAGGTGTTGCTATTTCTTTTATAGAACATACTGACAAAGAAGATTTGAATGGCTTAATGCTGCAAAAAATAATTGAAACCATTAACACATTAAAATCGGATAATTTTTCGCTCAAAGACATTGCTATTCTAACAAGAAGTAAAAAAGATGGTGTTCTGATTGCTTCTCACTTAATTGAAAATGGAATTGATGTAATTTCTTTCGAAAGCCTGTTGCTCAATAATTCAAAAGAAGTACAATTTCTTATTCATTATTTCAATTATTTATTAGCTCCAAAAGATAAAGAAAACGCTGTTTTTATCATTCAATTTTTATTAGAAAAATTTAACATAAAAGCATCCCTTTTTGATGTTTTTGAAAAATACAAAACCAACACACTTAGGCTTTTTCTTAATGAAAACAACCTAAATCTAAATGAAAGTAGCATCAATAAACTTTCTCTTTACGAACTAACAGAATATCTAATAAATCAATTTAATCTTGATGATTCTATTAATATTTACCTGCAATTCTTTTTGGAAAAAGTATATGAGTTTTCTACAAAAAAAGGAAATTCTATTGCCAATTTCATCGAATGGTGGAATGAAAAAAACGAAAAATTTTCTATAATCATTCCCGAAGGAATTGAAGCTGTTAGAGTAATGACCATACATAAATCTAAAGGATTGGAATTTCCTGTCGTTATTTATCCGTTTGCCAATTCACCTGTTAAAAATAATGCTCAACAAGATTTCTTTTGGACAACAGAAACAGGAATACAAAATTTAGATGTAGCACTTCTACCGATAAATATAGCATTAAAAAAAACAAAGTTCGCATCTATTTATGAAGAAGAAATTAGCAAACTTACCTTAGATTTAATTAACATTTTATATGTAGCGTTAACTCGACCCGAAGAACGATTGTATGTTTTATCGAGCATTAAAAAAGATGCCAAAGGAAACATTACTAAAAATAACATTGGAGCAATTAATGATTATTTATATGATTTTTGCCAACAATCGTTTGTAACAAAAAATAGTGATACAACTTTTGAATATGGATCATTTAACCGAAAAACTGAGGAAGAAAAAACGAAAAAAGATGCTATTAAAACAGAAACATTTTCAATAATAACACACAACAGTTGGAGAGAGAAAATTAAAATAAGCTATCAAGCTCCCAAATTTTGGGATGTTGAATCTCCTGAAAAAATTGGAGAACATGGTTCGCTCATTCACAACATCTTGTCCGAATTGAAACACAAAGATGAACTACAAGCAATTTTATCAAGAAACATCAATAAAGGTATTATAACAGAAAACGAAGCTCTTACGCTTAAAAATCAATTGGAAAAACAATTTCAACATCCATTAGTAGGTCATTTATTTTCTGACTTTGACAGGGTGAAAAATGAAAAAAACATTTTGCTTTCTTCAGGCAGCAGTTATCAACCCGATAGAGTTACATTTAAAGATAAAAATATCTATATAATTGACTATAAAACTGGTGAGCCATCAAACAAGCATATTAAACAGCTTGAAAATTACAGGCAAATTCTTGTAGAAATGTATCCAACATTTTCTATAAAAAGTTATGTAATGTATCTCAGCACTTCTGAGGTAATAGAAATTTAATTTGTTAAAATAAAAGCAATTAACTTTATTATAATAAAAAATAAATATAGCTTTGGAAAATAATTAAAAGCAAAAACATGGAAAACACAACTCAAAATGACCCAGGAAAAACAGTTGCAATAATCAGTTACATAACAATTATTGGTTTTATAATAGCTGTTGTAATGCACAACGACAATAACAATAAATCAGAACTAGGAGCTTTCCATATCAGACAAGCACTAGGAATTTTTATTACAGGATTTAGTTTGATGATACTTAGCTTAATCTTTGCGTTTATTCCAATATTAGGCTGGATGATTGTAGTTTTAATTCAAATCAGCTATATTGGTTTATTTGTGTTTTGGATTTTAGGATTAATTGCTGCTGTAAATGCTGAAAAGAAAGCACTTCCTATTATTGGTGATTTTTACCAAAACCTATTAAAAGGAATAAAATAGTAGCATCATTTGTCTAAAATGTCTGTCCATAAAGTCAAAAGGATGAACTTTACAGGAAGTAGAAATGTTAAATAACTTGTTACTACTCAGCTGGTATAAAACATAAGAATACAAATATATGCCACAGATTCACAGATTAAATTTGAATATTTTTAATAGATTTTCACTAATAAAACAACCTTTGGTTGTTTTTAATCTGTGAATCTGTGGCAAATTTAACACCTGAGTAGTAACAATAACTTTTTGTAAAAAAATATCACGAACTGGCAATCATCTGACAGAATCGTAACGAACTTGACTGATTTTAACTTTAACAATTATTATTAACCTTTAAAAACAAAATGACAATAAAAAAAATAACAACGACCGTTTTTCTTATCGCTGTTTTCGTATTGACTGGCTTTTCGCAAGACACGCAACAAGAAAAAAAAAGTAACAGATTCAAATTGGAAACAAGATAATAAATTTCTTGCTCAATTTGTCCCTGTTCGAATGGATATATAATTGACAATTAAGTTTTTAATGGAGATTTACTTGCTGTTATTATTCTTTTATGATTTTGCCCGAATAATACGCAGTTAGATTTTCATTAAAGATATGAAGTAAATATGTTCCGGGCGGAAGGTGACTTATGTCAATAGTTTGAATGTTAGAATGTAACAAATCATTTTTAATAACCTTACCTGTTAAATCTATTATTTCATAAGTTAATGCATCAATATTGTTAGTTTCAATAGTAATATTATTTACAGCAGGATTTGGGTAAAATTTTGCAATATTTGTTTGCAAAGGAGGTTCGTTAATACTTTTTCTAAATGAACTTATTATTACAGGATATAAATTAAATAATACATTTTGAGATTTACAAATACTTATAACATCTTCAAATGAATAAGCAGAAAGTGGAGGAAGTTGTGAAGGAGCATCACCAATTATAATCATTATTCGGTTACTACCTTGGTTCCACGACATGTTATTTACTGTTTTTACAATGGCATCGTTAACAGACTCTCTTGTGTCAGGATTTCCCATGGTAGAATAAGTATCCATAAAATCTTGAAGTTTGTTAATGTCATAACTAAGGTCTTCCATATTATACCAGAAATCAAGATGATAATTTTTATCACCGTAAGAAGCAATCCCAAGTCTCACATTATTATAATCTTTTAAAAAATCCATAATTTCATTCAAACTATTCTTAACAACTTCCCAATCATCAGCCATACTTCCTGTTTTATCAATCAGTAACACAACATCAGTTTGGTCATTTAATCTTGTGGATAATATTTCCATAAGTGTGCTATTGATTTGGTTTGCATACTCTACATAAAATGGTTTGCCACCAAGTTCTGAACTCAAATTTGTAAAATAATCGACTGTTATTCCATCATACTTATAAGAATCGTAAACTGGTGTTATTTGATTCATTGAATCCAACTGAGATTTAGTAACTCTTAATGGTATTTCTTCTTTTTTAAATTTTGAGGATTCAGGTTTTTCCTTTATAATTACTTTTTCTATCGAAGTGGAAGTTTCTTCAACTATATCTTGTTCTGATTGTATTATTATTTTTTCAGATTCATTTGTGTTTGCTAAAACCTGATTATCTTCTTCAGCAGATTGATTGCAACTTATTGTGAAAATGATTACAAATAATACATTGAAGAATTTGGGTATGTTATTTATTATCATATCAATAGGTTTAAATAATAAAATGTTTGTAATACTAACTCAATTAATCTAATTTTTATTGTTCGATATTAATGCGTTATTCAAATCAGAATAATTGTTACTACTCAGCACTCCATTTTTTTTCTCTTTGCCACTGATTCCGATAGCTATCGGAATCAGTGGCATAATGAATAGCTGAGTAGTAACGAATATTTAAGTAGTAAAGATAAAAAAATTACAAAAAAAAAGCTCTAAAGTGTTAACCTTAAAGCTTTTTTGTTTTACTGTGTGACCTGGCTGGGATTCGAACCCAGGACCCCTTCATTAAAAGTGAAATGCTCTACCAGCTGAGCTACCAAGTCTTCCTAAAAAGGAGTGCAAAAATAGTATTGTATATCGTATAAAAAAATTATTAGCTTATTTTTTTTAAAAAAAAATTACAACCTCTTGAATAACAGTTTTATTCTATGATAGGACAGCGTTCAAAAGGCTTGTTTTTATCAAATAAATAGCGATAGGTGTGGTAGGTTCTATATACTTCTGCATCTAAATCTTTGGCAATTCGCAACATTTTTGGATTAAAATCTCCTATCCATGTCAACACAGTTTGGTTGTATCTTTTTTCTTTTAATAAACTTTCGTGTGTCCATTTTATCATAGCACCATCAACACCTTTGCTTTGAAACCGTTTTGCAATTCCAAAAACTATTCCAACCATAGTTTGTGGTGGATGAACAATTTTATGATACAAAAATTTAAGTTTTCCCAACCAATTTAAGTTTCCGTTTACATACTTAAAAAGCTCATTGAGTTCAGGAATATTAATGTAGAAAGCTATGGGTTCTTTTTTGTAAAACACAAAAATCATTATGGAAGGGTCATAAATAGGTTTTAGATGTTGCATAATTTTTCGGGAAGTAGCTGTTGTCATTTCCTTAAAACCATCGTGCGTTGCCCAAGCACTGTTATAAACCGTTTTAAAATGGTCTGCAATTTTATTTAAGCTGAGGTTTTTTACATCGGAAATGCTGTAATTTCCGTCAGCTAAAATACGATTACTTTTATCTTCAAAAACTTGTTGCGCAGGTACTCCAACAGATCTTCTAAACATAAATTGTTTGTAGTAGGTTTTAAAACCATAATCTTCAAATAATTGCTGATAATAAGGAGGATTGTAATTCATTCCATAACTGTTGGGGTCAGTGAAATTATCGACCAATAATCCCCAAAACATATTTTTCTCACCAAAATTAATAGGTCCATCCATTGCTTCCATGTTGTGGTCGATTAACCAGTTTTTTGCTGTGTTGAATATTATTTTGGCTGCTTCTTTGTTGTTTGTACATTCAAAAAAGCCAATTCCGCCAGTTGGTTGCTTGTCTGTTTTTGCTTGTTCAAAATTTACAAAAGCCGCAATTCTACCAATTGGCTTTTGGGTTGAATCAAATAAAATCCAACGTGTAATTTTTCCATTGGTATGTGCTTTATTTTTTGTAGGGTCAAAAACTTTTTCAATATCCTGTTTGATATGCGGAATCCAGTTTTTATCTGAATGATAAATATGATAAGGAATTTGATGAAAGGTGTTTATTAATTTTTTTGTTGTTACTTCTTCAATTGTCATACTTCACTTTTCGATGTTACGCAAAAATATCATTTATATAAGGAACAATTAGAATTTTGATCTATAAGTTATAATTTAGCAGCAGATTATAAATTAGAATGAATGAATGACATAGTAGAAAAAGTAATTGTTATCACAGGAGCTTCATCAGGAATAGGAAAGGCGTGTGCCATCCGATTTGCAAAAGAGAATGTAGCTATTGTTATTGCAGCAAGAAATAAAGAAAACCTCCAAGAAGCAGGTAATGAAATCAGAAAATTAACACCTCATCTGTTGGAGGTTGTTTGTGATGTTGCAAAAAAAGAGGATTGTGAATTGTTGATAACGGAAACGGTTGAAAAATTTGGAAGGATAGATGTGTTGATAAACAATGCAGGAATTTCTATGCGGGCTGTTTTTAATGATATGGATGTGAGTGTGCTTGAAAAAGTGATGAATATTAACTTTTATGGAATGGTTTACTGTACCAAATTCGCATTGCCTTATTTATTAAAAACAAAAGGAACAGTAGTTGGTGTTTCTTCTATTGCTGGCTTTGTTGGCTTACCTGCCCGAACAGGCTATTCTGCGTCTAAATTTGCGATGCAAGGTTTTTTGGAAGCGTTGCGTACAGAAAATTTAAAAACAGGCTTAAATGTGCTGATTGCTTGTCCAGGTTTTACGGCTTCTAATATTAGAAATACTGCTTTGGCAGCCGATGGAAATGCACAAAAAGAATCTCCAAGAGATGAAACAAAAATGATGACTTCAGAACAAGTAGCTGATGAAATTTTTAAAGCTGTTGAGCAAAAACAACAACGCTTAATCCTTACTTTTGAAGGAAAGATGGCAGTATTTTTAAGTAAATTCTTCCCAAAACTAATTAGCAAACTGATTTTTAATAAGTTAGCTAAAGAGCCTAATAGTCCGATAAAGAATTAGAAATTAGTCATTAGAAATTCTGCGATAATCTGCGTTATCTGCGGGCAACAAAAAAAAATAGAAATTCTGCGATAATCTGCGGGAGAAATAGAGAAAATATTTACAAGTGTTTCTGTTTTTTAACTATGAAACAGCACCATGAAAATAAATCCAGCAACATAGCCGAGAAGAGCTAACCAAGAGATGTTTTTTAAGTACCAAAAGAAAGATATTTTTTCCATACCCATAGCAACCACACCTGCTGCAGAACCAATAATAAGCATACTTCCACCTGTTCCTGCTGCATAAGCTATAAAGTGCCAAACATGATTATCCATAGGAAATACACTCATATCGTACATGCCCATACTTGCGGCAACTAAAGGAACATTATCAATTATTGCAGAACCAACTCCTAAAAGTAACACGAAAATATCATTAGGCATTGCAGCTTGCACATTTTGACCAAAAGTAAATATCATTCCTAAAGATTCTAATGCAGCAACAGTCATCAATATTCCTAAGAAAAAGAGGATGGAAGGCATTTCAATTTTTGATAATGCTCCAAAGGTGGGGCTTTTATGATGATGAGCTGATTCTGAATCATTATTCATAACTTCAACAGCACTTGTGATACTAAATTTTCTACTGCTAATAATCTCAGCAAACAAAGAAACTATAGAAAGAGAAAACATCATTCCAACATAAGGAGGAAGATGAGTAAGCGTTTTAAAGATGGGTACAAAAACGATTAATCCTAATCCCAAATAAAGCATTAATTTTCCATGTTTATTTCTTTTTTCAGTGTCAGCAGAAACTTGAAAAGTTCCTTTAAAAGCAGGAAGAAAACTTGCTATTAAAACAGGTAAACCGACACAAATCAATGAAGGAACAATAAGGTATTCTACCAATTTTACTGCGGTTACTTTTTTACCCATCCAAAGCATAGTTGTTGTAACATCACCAATAGGAGACCAAGCTCCTCCTGCATTAGCAGCAATAATTATTAAACCGGCATACCAAATTCGGTCTTTAGTATCGGGTAATAGCTTTCTTAAAATTGTTATCAAAACAATGGTTGCGGTTAGGTTATCTATGATTGCAGAAAGTATGAATGCTAAAATAGCAATAATCCAAAGCAAGGTTCTTTTTTTATTGGTTTTAATAAAGTCTTTGATGGTGGAAAATCCATTGAAATGGTCAATAATCTCAACAATAGTCATTGCTCCAATTAAGAAAATTAATATCTCACATGTTTTTCCGAAATGGTGGAGTAGGGTGCTTTCTAAGGTGTGTAATTTTTTATCATGCGACAAATCGACAAATCCTTCAACTAATTTATTAGTGTGCGAATCGAACCAACTGGTGAAGCCATCTAAACCAACAGCTACACCTGTCCAAGCAAGTGCCATCATTAATAATGCAGGAATGAGTTTATCTACTTTTAAACTGTGTTCTAACGTAATGGCTAGATAGCCTAAAACGAATACTAAAACGATAACTATTTCCATAGTAAGATTTAAAAAAATATTTCGACAAATGTAAAATTATATTTTACTTAAAAGTATGTTTTAAACTAATTGTTTTAAAGCTAATCCAAAGGCAGTTTTAGATATTGTTGTTTTTGAGGGATTTATAGTATAAGCCTGTTTTATTGCTTTTTTTATGGTATTAGAAGTATCTTCAAAAATGGCTTTATCGTCTAATTTTTCTAAATCGTTGCTCATTAAATAAGCAAAAACTCGAGCCATTCCGCAATTGGCAATAAAATCGGGTATAACACTTATTTTGTTATCAGTAAAATCTGCAATTGGACCGAAAAAAATTCCTGGATCAGCAAAAGGAACATTAGCACCACACGCTATCACTTCCATTCCAGCACTTATCATTCGTTCAATGTGGTCTTGTTTTATTAATCGAGAGGCAGCACATGGTATAAAAACTTCAGCATTTAGATCCCAAATTTGATTATTTACTTCCTCAAAAGAAAGCATGTTGGGAGCTTTTAGTTTGTTTCCATCTTTGGTTAAAAATAGGTTTCTAATTTCATCTAACGAAAAACCATCTTTTTTTATTAATCCTCCCGAAATATCAATGATTCCAACAATTTTTGCTCCTTCTTGTGCAAGATAATAAGCACCTGCAGCACCTACATTTCCCCATCCTTGAACAATAACACGTTTGTTTTTTAGGTTTCCTCCATAAATGGAATAATAATGTTTTACAGATTCAGCAACGCCATACCCCGTAATCATATCGGCAACTACATATTTTCTTTCAACACTTGGCGTGTATTGCGTATCTTCAATTTTTTTTAGTACGCCCTGACGAAGTTGACCAATTCGATTAATTTTTTGCCCTTCTTTTGGATGAAAATGTCCATTCAATACTCCTTCTTGCGGATGCCAAATTCCACAACTTTCGGTTATTGGTATTACTTCATGAATTTCATCTACGTTCAAATCGCCTCCAGTTCCATAATAGTGTTTTAAAAGAGGAGTAACTGCGGCATACCATCTTTTCAACACGCCTTCTTTTCTAGGATCGTTGGGATCGAAATTAATTCCCGATTTTGCCCCCCCAATTGCAGGACCTGAAACGGTAAATTTCACTTCCATGGTTTTTGCTAATGAAGTTACTTCATGTTTGTCTAAACCAATTCTCATTCTTGTTCCACCTCCTGCAGCACCACCTCTTAGTGAGTTGATAACTACCCAGCCTTGTGCTTCTGTTTCTGCATCTTTCCATTCAAAAACAATTTCGGGTGTTTTGTTTTCATATTTGGTAAGTAGTTCCTTCATTTGTTGTACTTCTGTGATTGTTTCCATATTTTTTTTTTGAAAGTTGTTATTTCTAATTTCTATTCATTTTAACAATGTGCTTCATATTTCACCTTTCTTATTTTAGAGTCTTAGGTCTTCCATCCTCATATTTCACCCTTTGTGTTTCCCTCAAGGGAAAAGGCAAACGCACATTGCCAATTTCACATCTCTAATTTTCTATTTTTAATAAAAGCCACTAGTGCAACAACAGTAACTATAATTATCAAGTAAGTTAAAGATGAAGGAAAAGGCATACTATCACCAGCTGCATAAGAATGTAATCCTGATAAGTAGTAATTTACGCCAAAATAAGTCATAATTACAACGCCCAAACCAAGCACAGCAAGTAGGTTAAATAAATATTTTCCATTTGCTCCTGGAATAAGTCGTAAATGTAATAACATGGCATAGTACATTATAATTACCAATGCCCAAGTTTCTTTAGGATCCCATCCCCAATACCTTCCCCAACTTTCATTTGCCCAAATTCCTCCTAAAAATGTGCCTATTGTTGCCATAAATAAACCAACTGTTAAGGTCATTTCAATGGTGTAAGTAAGTTGTTTAATGGTGTTGTCGAAACGATTTTTGTTGTTTTTATTTTTAAATATCATTAATATTAAGTTTAAAAAACCTAACAGAGAACCTAATGCTAAAAATCCATAACTTCCGGTGATAACAGCAACATGAATCATTAACCAATAGGATTTTAATACGGGAACTAATGGTGTAATTTCAGGGTCTAACCAATTGAGGTTGGCAACAAATAGCAATATAAATGCTAAAATAGCAGTTGCAGCCATTGCCATTTTGTTGTTTCTCGAAAATATAAAACCAGCCAACAACGTAACCCAAGCTATAAAAATTACCGACTCATAGCCATTGCTCCAAGGTGCATGTCCAGAAATATACCACCGGGCAATTAACCCCAGTGTGTGAGCCAAAAATAACACGGCTAACCCAATTCCTAATCCATTCACAATTTTTAGTTTGTACTTTTTAGGACTAACAATGTCGGCAAATAAGAAAAACAACATCAACAATCCAATGATGGCGTAATACCTTGTTAATTTACTAAAAACATCAAATTTGTTATAGGCAATTTCTAAATCTACGCTTACTTGTTTTGGATAAACCGATGCTCCAAACTTTCGTTGATATTGATCAATGTATTTTAGCAACGTATCGGGTTGATTCCAATTATTGTTAGTAATGGCTTCATTTATTGATTGAAAATAGAGTGCAAGAATTGATTTTACAAAAACAGAATCATGTGTTTCAAATTCTTTATAATCTAATGCACTGTGCCATTTGTTGTTCGGGTCGTTTGCTTTAGGGAATAAGCGTATCATACTGCCTTCATAAACCATATAACAAATGCTAATTCGTTCATCAACCTTGAGTACTTCATCATCATATTTTGAGCGTTCGCCTGGTTTTTTACTGTTGGCAGCTTTCACTTGTTCGGTCAATACATAGTTGAAATCCTTGTCGAAAAAATTAAAAAATGAAGCATAATTGTCTTCCGCATGGAGTTCTTCTTGAAGTTGCGTGATGTTTCGGTTGATATAAATCATAGGAACACTTTGCCAGTGCCTAGGATTGTAAATCATTCCTAATAAAACTTGTTCGGGATTGAGGTTGTTTATGTTGTCTTTGTGGCTAACTTTTCTTAAAAGTTCAGAAGCCCATGTATGCACTGGTTTTAATCGTCCTCCAGCATCTTGAATGATTAGTTTGCTAAATTTTTCGGCATGTGCTTTATCAATTGTAGCGTAATCGTTGTTCGGATAGCTATCGGAATCTGTTGCAAAAATAGTTGTTGTTGAAAAAGAAAAACAAATCAACAAAATAACAGCAGCAATGTTTCTGGTGGATTTTAATTTTTCTATTTTAGTTCTCAATAATCTAAAACGAGATTTTTTTACCATTAAGGTTAAAATCATTCCTAAAAACAAGAAAAAATAACCGATATAGGTTACTAATGTTCCCCAAAAATCATAATTAACGGACAAAACAGTTCCTAATTCATCTTGATCATAAGACGATTGAAAAAATCGATAGCCGTCATAATCCAACACATTGTTCATATAAACACGTTGCGAATGTTCAACATTGTTTCTATCATCATAGAGTGTAACTTCACTTTCGTAAGATGAAGGACTCATTGAACCAGGATAACGCTCTAATTTAAAATCGTTTAACTTTACTCTGAAAGGCGTATAAAAGTTTTTAGACCCATAAGACAATGTAAAGTTTAATCCTGATAATTGAAAAATGGTTTTGTTTGAAATATAACCCTGACCGCCAAAGAGCGTTACCTCATTAGTCTCGCCATTGCAAGTAACATCAACTACTAAAGCATCTTCGCCTTTTCTCAATTTTTTATCAACACTCATTTTTTCAATAATACTGTTTTGATGTATTTCTTTAAAAACCAGTTGAACATCTCCAATTGTATAAAGTTTCCTATTCGTAAAAGCATGAAGTGTATCCGCATTTAAAATGCCTGTGGTTTGGTCATCCATACTTAAATACTGAATATCATGAGGAGAAAGTATGTAAATACCACTATCGGTTGTTGTTAATTGAACAGATTCATTGAATTGATTGTTATTTAAAGAAACGGGAATGCTCCCAAAATAAACGATATCACCATCTTCAATGTATTGTGAAACACGACCGTTTTGACCAACAGTAACAATTTCTATAATTTGAGTTCCTTTTTCGGATTGAACAACTGTGTCAATAGAATTTGGAATGAAATTTTTGTAAGCTATCTCAATTTGATTGCCTTCAAATTTAAAAGAATGTTCAAATTTCGTATTGTATCTGGGATTTAAGTAAAGTAGCTTATCAAAACTGTATTGCATTTTCTCGTCATCCACTCTGAATTGAAAGTAGGTATCTGATGAAATAATTTGATTGCTCATTTCTCCTTCTCTGATGTGCATCATTCCTTCAAAACTGATGTAACGAGTAATTCCTGCACCTATAATTACAACAATAAATGAAAGGTGGAACATTAAAATTGCCCACTTTTCTTTGCGATATAATTTATATTTAAAAATGTTTCCAGTGAAATTAATTGCTAACAAAAGCATAATTAATTCAAACCATTTGGTGTTAAAAATAAGGGCTTTCGATGCTGGAGTTCCATAATCGTTTTCTATGAAAGTTGCCAATCCTATAGCAAAAGCAAAAGCAAAAAGTAGAAAAGCAGTAAGTTTTGTTGAAAAAAGTATATTTTTGATTGAGTTTAACATTACGTTAGGTTTTGAAACAATAGAAAGCCTGTTTGTTATTTACAGGATTTTTCAGTTTAATTGTGTCCAAAATTAGTTATTTTTAATCGTTATAAATAGTTAAAAACATTTAAAAAAAAGTGATAAAAAAAATTACCATAATCGGCTCAGGCAATGTAGCAACAATACTTTCTAAAGTAATTATCAATAAGGGATTTAGTATTAATCAGGTTTTTAGTAAATCAAAAATTAATGCTGAAATTTTGATTAAAAAACTAGCTACTAATCAACAAATAAAAGCAACAGATAACATTGCCGAAATAGATAATACCTCTGATATTTATATAATTTGTGTGAAAGATGATGCTATTGCAACTGTTGTAAATCAATTTTTGTTTAAAGATAAATTGATTGTACACACTTCGGGTAGTGTTGATATAACTGTTTTTAATGGATTCAACCAGTTTGGTGTGTTTTATCCGTTGCAAACCTTTTCAAAAGACAAAGATGCAGACGTTGCAAATGTACCTTTTTGTATAGAAGGAAATTCAAAACAAACAACTCAGTTGTTGATTGATTTAGCAACATCATTTTCAAACAAAGTCTATGAAATTAACTCTGAACAACGTAAGGTTTTGCATTTAGCTGCCGTTTTTGCCTGTAATTTTACCAATTATATGTATGCTGTTGCAGCAAAAATAACCACTAAAAACAACATTAATTTTGACATTTTAAAACCTTTAATTATAGAAACAGCCAAAAAAATTGAATATCAATTACCTAAAGAAGCACAAACAGGACCCGCAAAAAGAAAAGATTTTAATACGATTCAGAAGCATTTACAAATGCTCGAAGATAATGATGAATTAAAAGAAATTTACCAACTAATAAGTAGCCGAATTGAGCGAGAAAGTTGAGTTTATTAGTGAGAAAGATGGTATTTTTTTTCAAAAACATCCCAGTTAAAAACAAAGTTTTCCATAACTTCATCCAAGCGTTTTAAAAGCATAGGGTTAGGGCTTTTCATGTTTTTAAAGTATTCGTCTTGAAAATTATATAAATTATACTTTCCAAAAATGCCTTTTGACATGGCGTAAACTTTGTTTTTGGAAGGAAAATTAACCTTAGAAAGGTAGTTTTGGTAAGATAGAACAACTTTTGTTAAGTCGTCAGATGAAGTTTCAAAAATTTCGCTTAATTTTTCTATAATTGCAATTTTCAGATTATCAGCTTCATAAGATTCAAAATGAGTGTCAATCATATCAAGGTTAGTAGCAAAAACAAGTAGCACAAAATGATCATCATTAGCTACAGACAATTGCGGACTAGAAACAAATTCAGGAGCATCATTTAAAATCCCTACAATTTCAGGAAATCCACTATCTATGGTGTTGAAAATAGAGTTGATGAAAATGTTGGCTGCTACATCTTCTTTTACTTTTTTCTTTTTGAACAGTGTAAACATGATTACGTATCAATTGGTTTGTACAAATCTACAAGTTGTATAATATGAATTTAAGGTTAAGCAAATGTGTTTTTCAACAAAGTTATTCACAAAAAGAGCGAAATTGTTAATAACGTATTGGTTGGTTAGATTAGATTAGGTAGGGCAGCTTGAAGATGTGCAGTTATTCTGTTACTAACAAACCTCCAAGGTTTTGAAAACCTTGGAGGTTTAATTGATTTGAAAACCTTGGAGGTTTAATTGATTGGTTGTTTCTATTCAGCCGCTAAATTACTTGTCTAAAGACAATAAAAAAAACAAAAAATTCCACTGATTTAACCCAAGTTGCAGGTCATAAGTTAAAAAAATGTTAAATTCAGTCAAAAAAGACCTTTAAAAAACTGATTTAATCCTATTAATCTTAAATATCCCAATAAAATAAGGGTTTAAGTTTTAGA
>JAHYJH010000073.1 GCA_019429185.1 Vicingaceae bacterium | reverse complement strand
ATAAATACTTCTCACTCGGTATAACCGAGCGATTGGTTAGCGATTAAATAAGATTTTTTTCTGTTATACAAAAGGTTGCTTTGTTGTAAGAAGAGATCTTTCACGTCATTTTTTATTCCTCATACTTATTCATCAAATTTAAAAAGATTCATCATTTTGTTTTGTTACGAAAAATAAATTTTCGACAAAACTACATTCAGAATGACAGTTCTAAATAGGCTTTGTGTGTTGGCAACTCCTTCCTCCCGATAGTTCCGATAGCTATCGGAATCGGGATAGGAAGGTTGGGATGGGAAATGGCTTTGTAGTGATGGATAAGTCCCCCTTCGGGGGATTTAGGGGGCTTCTAGGAATTTAGGGGGCTTTCCTCACCGCCTGCTGAAAACAATTTCTACAAAGTGGCTCATAAGCATCTGTTTCACCTAATTGGACTAAATTTTCGTCTGTATTTATTCTATGAGAGTGGTTGGCTAATTCTCCGCAATGCATACAAATAGCGTGTACTTTGGTAATGTATTCGGCACAAGCCATAATTTGAGGCATAGGTCCAAAAGGTTTTCCTTTAAAATCCATATCTAACCCGGCAACAATAACTCGAATACCGCTATTTGCCAATTGGTTACAAATTGCCACCAAGCCATCATCAAAAAACTGGGCTTCATCAATGCCCACCACATCTACATTGTTCGCTAAAATAATAATGTTAGAAGAAGAAGGAACGGGAGTGGAATGAATTTCATTGGCATCGTGCGAAACTACTTTTTCATCATCGTAGCGTTTATCTATTTCTGGTTTAAAAATCTCAACATGTTGCTTGGCAAACTTAGCACGCTTCATTCTGCGTATAAGTTCCTCAGTTTTACCAGAAAACATTGATCCACAAACAACTTCTATCCAGCCTTTTCTTTTTGAAGTTTGTATTGGAGTTTCTAAAAACATAAATTAAAATTAAATTGTAAAACTAATCGTTTTTTTACTATTTTTATACTCGGAAATATATAGATTAAAAAAATGTTGACTATGGATGTGAAAAAAATTCGTAAGGAGCTAAATTGGTTACTTAAAAATATTGTGGAACATTCCGAAAGTTTCCCTGCAAATCGGCCTATACCATCATTAGAAGTAAGTGCGGTTATTTCTAAAGTGAGCAAAATGCAGGAGCGTTTGAATATCCTAAGGTATTTGTTGGAAACTCAAGAGAATCAGCAAAAAAATACTCCTTCACAAAAGCAACACTCTTCTCAAAAAGAAGAGTTGGTGGAGATAGAGAATAATGTGTTAGAAACAAATGTCACTGAGAATATTACAGAACGGAAACTTTCTGCGAATGAAATTCCTGAAGCAACTCAACAAAAAGAAAAAACAGAAGAAAAATCAACTACTGTTTTAGAAAATATGCAAACCAAGCAGGAAATTGCTCAAAAATTCAGCAGAACATCTATTAAAACCTTGAAAGATGCATTTTCGTTGAACGATAGATATTTATATGCTAATGAGTTATTTGATAAAAACATGGAAGCGTTTAATGTTACTGTAAAATCAATAGACGAATGTGCCTCTTTAGACGAAGCAATAACTATTTTCAACCGTTTGAAAGAACAATCTAATTGGGATGAAGAAAATACCTTCTATCTTGAATTTATCGAACTCATTGAACGCAGGTTTAACCGCTAGTTTGATGGTTCTTAAAAAAGATATAAACACATGAAGATACTTTTTTTTCTTTCACTCTATTGTATTTCTACTTTTTCCTTTACGCAAGACATTTCTTATGCAAAAAAGGTATTGGATACCTTAACTTCTCCTTATTTTGAAGGCAGAGGAGCCATAAATGATGGTGAAAAAAAAGCAGCCACCTATATTGCCCAAGAGTTTGAAAAGTTAGGTGTTCAGCCTTTTAAAAACAGCTATTTTCAATATTTTAAAACTCCTATAAACACTATTTATGGAGATTTATCTGTAGCCATTGATGGTGAAAAACTTCAACCTGGTGTTGATTTTATTGTGGGGGCCAACTCAGGTAAACTTAAAGGTACGTTTGATTTAGTGCATTACAATGCGGCTAATCTTCCTTCAAAAAAAACAATGCAAAAATTGAGTAAACGAAACTTCTTTCTCAATAAATTTATTGTTATAGATGGGGCAACTATTCCATCCGATAATGAAACTCTGTCCTTGTTAAAAATCAATGTTGTTGGAGCAACAGGCGTTATTTTTTTGGAAGATAAACTTACCCAATCACTCGCAACTACTTATGTGGATTATGCTATTTTAAAAGTGAAGCGAGAAAAAATAAACCGAAAAAGTCATTCTATTTCGGTAACCATTCAACAAAAATTAGTATCCGATTACCAATCACAAAACGTAATAGGTCACATCAAAGGAACAGAATTTCCTGATTCATTAGTTGCTATCACTGCTCATTATGATCACTTAGGAAGAATGGGTGATGAAGTTTATTTTCCTGGAGCAAATGACAATGGAAGTGGCATTGCATTGATGTTGAATTTTGCAGCTCATTATACCCAACATCCTCCTAAAAAAACCATTGTATTTATGGCTTTCGGAGCAGAAGAATCAGGAATTTTAGGCTCTAACTATTTTATACAACATCCTTTATTTAACCTCCAACAACTTAATTTTTTAATTAATGTGGATGTAATTGGAACAGGAGAGGAAGGGTTGATGGTGGTGAATGGAATAGAATTAAGTACTGCATTTGATAAATTACAAACCATCAATACAAAAAATCAGTATGTAACAACAATTAAAAAAAGAAAAAATGCTCCCAACAGCGATCATTATTGGTTTATTGAAAAGGGAATTCCTGCTTTTTTTATCTACGGATTAGGCAGCAGAAAAGCTTATCACGATGTGGAAGATATTGCTTCCACGTTACCCATGAATGAGTTCAACAACATCTTTTTGTTGTTAAGGGATTTTATAGATGGACTTTAAAAAGATGAAATTAAATTACTCCTTAATTATTTTCCACTCTTTTATTATTTTGAAAACTCTCGACTTTATGGACAGACCCTTATAATAAAAAAAAACAGCATACTTTTATCAATTTTTAATTCTATTCACAACATCGCCCAACAACATTAATTACTTTTACAAAAAATATATTGTATGACTGAAATTAATAGAACTCAAGCACCTCCATTTAATCAAGTATCAAGCATCGCTTTTTTAGAGCCTATTAAAACACAATTAGACAATGGTGTGCCTGTTTACTATATTTCAGGTGGTAGTGAAGAAATCCTAAAAATCAGTTTTATTTTTAAAGCTGGAAAATGGTATCAACCTAGTCCGCTAATTGCTTCTTCTGCCAACAAACTAATGCAAGAGGGTTCTAAAAATTTTACTTCTGTAGAAATTGCCGAAGGGATTGATCAGTATGGAGCTTTTTTAGATGCCGAATTTGCTTACGATAATGCTAATGTTACGGTTTATACCTTATCTAAACATTTGCCGCATGTTTTACCATTTGTTAAAGAAGTAATTGCTTTTCCTGCTTTTTCTGAACATGAGTTTGAAGTGTATAAACAAAATGCTTACGAAAAGTTTAAAATTAACCTCGAAAAAGTAAGTTTTGTCGCTCATATAGAATTTATGGAAATGCTTTTTGGAAAAAACTATCCTTACGGAAATAAAACAGAAGCACATCATTTTGAGCAGCTTTCTTTGGAAGCCATTAAAAAATTCCACCAACAACATTATAATTTTGCTCATGTTACTATTATTGCTTCTGGAAAAGTAACCGACCATGACATAAAAATATTAAACCAACAAATGGGAAGAAAAGATTTACTTATTCCTTTTACTCCTGAGGTTAACCACCCAAGCATTACTGAAGAAACCAGCTCAGAAAAAACAAAACACATTTCTAAAGAAGGTGCTATGCAATCTGCCATAAGAATTGGTAGGGTAATGCCTAATAAAAATCATCCTGATTATTTTGGTTTGCAAATTTTAACTACCATTTTAGGAGGCTATTTTGGCTCTCGATTAATGAAAAACATTAGAGAAGATAAAGGATATACTTACGGTATAAATGCCGGAATTATGAGCATGCAGCAAGCGGCTTTTTTCTATATTAATACTGAAGTTGGTGTTGACGTAACCGATAATGCGTTGGCAGAAATTTATAAGGAAATTGAATTGCTCCAAACCGTTTTGGTGAGTGATGATGAGTTGGCATTGGTAAAAAACTACATTCTAGGACAAGTATTAAGAAGCTGTGATGGTCCGTTTAATATGGCTTCTCTTTTTGAAAATGTTCACTTCTTCGGTTTTAATTTTGAATACTACAACAACTACATCGAAAAAGTAAAAAACATTGATGCCGAAGAATTAAAAAAACTAGCTAAGAACTACCTTAAAAAAGAAGATTTAATTGAAGTAGTGGTTGGGAAGTAATTACCCCCTTTTTATTTTCTCCTCAATACTTGTAGTAGAGTATCCAGGTAAAAAAGGAACTACGATTACTTCGCCTCCGTTTTGTTTTACCACATCTGAACCTACTATGTATTTTTTGTCGGATGGATCGTTAATAGCACTATCATAATCGCCACCTTTTACCAACACTTGAGGTTGAATAGCTGAAATTAATTGTAAAGGAGTAGCCTCATCAAAAATAATAACGGCATCTACAAAACTTAATGATGCAATAATTAATGCCCTGGAATATTCATCTTGTAAGGGACGAGTAGTTCCTTTATTGAGCATTTTTACAGAAGCGTCTGAATTAATTCCAACAAGTAGTTTATCGCCTAAATCGGCAGTTTGTGCTAAATAAGTAATATGACCTTGATGCAAAATATCAAAACACCCATTGGTGAAAACCACTTTTTTATTTCGCCACTGTTCTTTTAACTCAAGTAGAGATGAGTAGCTAATAATTTTATTTTTTATGGTAATTAGAGCGTCCATACTAATTAATTATCATCAACAACGGATTGATTCAATTTTGAGACTAAAAGTAACGAAATTAAACCTAAAACAACAATCATAATGGTTTGGGCTGTCCAAATTGCCCAACCAAAAGCATAACCAGTAGTTTCTTCAACACCGTAAAGTAATAATACAGAACTAATAGCCAATGGATATGCACCAATACCACCATTAGTTGCAGCAATACTAACTCCTCCTAAAACAAAAGCTGTGAAAACTCCGCCCATGGGTACGGATTGAATGTCTTTTAAACTAAAGAAGGTAATGTAAAACATTAAAAAATACATCAGCCAAATAAAAATGGTATGAAATAAAAACCAACCTCTGTTTGGCATCATTAAAATGGATTGAATACCTTCTTTGATACCACTTAAAAATAGCCTGATTTTTGTAAAAATTGAGCGATTAGATTTTGTGATAATCAGGTAAAAAATAAAAATTAGGATTAAAAAAGTTATTCCAATAATCAGGAGTTTTATGGGTGAAAATTTATCTAACAACCCCAGTTCAATAAAATAGTTTTTAAGCAAATCGAACTGAATGAAAAATACGGTAGCTATACATAGGAAAAGGATAATGAGGTCAGCTACACGTTCGGCTATAACTGTTCCAACCAGCTTGGTGAAAGGAATGTTTTCATATTTACTCATCACTCCACAACGTAAAATTTCTCCACTTCTAGGAATACCCATGTTTGCAAAATAGCCTATCATTGTTGTAAAAAAACTGTTGTAAATTTTGGGTTTATACCCTAAGTGATTTAAGGGGTATTTCCATCTCCAAGCCCTGCTTAAGTGGCTAAAAATTCCAAAAAGAACGGATAAAAGCAAAAACACATAATTGATTTCATGAAAAGATTTGTTGATGTCTGAAATGTTTTCAGGTGTTAAATCTTTGTAAACCATCCAGATTAAGAAAATACCCAACCCAAGAGGAATGATTACTTTAAGTGTAGAAATAATAGTCTTTTTCAATTAGAAAAGTTATTTAGTGTCTGCAAGAAAACTGTCTTTTTTAATGTCTTTGATAAGAAAAAGTCAAAGACAAGGCTTTCGAAGTTTTTGAAAATAAGGAACTGACGAACGAAGCAAGGGCAGAGGCAAAGATTTCTTTGACTATGACTTGCAAGGAGGAAGAAGGCGAAGCCAGTTTTACTTATGGTAAATGACTGTTTCAAAAACGAGAATAACGCAGTATTTGGCGTTTTCTTGCAAAGACTATTTAAGTTTATTGGTGGCTTCATTAGGGAAGATCAGTGTAGGTTTAAATGATTTGGCTTCTTCAAAATCCATAGTAGCGTACGAAATAATAATAATTACATCTCCAACAGCTACTTTTCTTGCTGCAGGTCCGTTCAAACAGATATTTCCTGAGTTTTTTATTCCTTTAATTACGTAAGTTTCCAAGCGTTCGCCATTGTTTAAATTAACAATCTGAACTTTTTCACCTTCAATAATGTTAGCTGCCTCCATCAATGTTTCATCAATGGTAATACTACCAATATAATTCAAATCGGCTTCCGTAATTTTTACACGGTGAATCTTAGATTTTAATACTTGAATATTCATAACGAGTGCAAAATTAAGGAAACTAGTTTAGTTGGCAATAAAAACAAAAAAATTATAGATTTTTGATTAGCTCCTTATAAAGTGTTGTTAGATTAGGTTCAGCAATTGCAGCAGCTTTGAGTATGTCTTCTATGGCTACAGAAGTTAAATTTTCAGGATTACATTCATCGGTCAATACCGAAATTGCACAACAAGGTAGTTTCATGTGGTTGGCTGCAATAACTTCAGGGACAGTACTCATTCCAACAGCATCGGCTCCTAATAATTTAAGCATTTTGTATTCGGCTTTGGTTTCAAGGTTGGGACCCATTACGCAAACATAAACACCAGTGTTGAGTGTTATGTTTTTTTCGGAGGCAATTTTTTGAAGTAAACTAGACAATTTTTTTGAATAAGGCTCACTCATATCGGGAAAGCGAGGACCTAAATCTTCATTGTTTTTTCCAATTAATGGGTTGGAAGGAAAAAGATTAATATGGTCGGTAATTAGCATTAACTCGCTTTTTTTAAAATTGAGATTCAACGCACCTGCAGCATTTGAAATCAATAAATACTTAATGCCTAATTGTTTCATTACTTGAATAGGGAAGCTGATTTGTTTCATATCATAACCTTCATAATAATGAAATCTTCCTTGCATTACCAACACTAATTTATTATTTATTTTACCATAAATTAGTTTTCCATGATGTGATTCAACAGTTGAAACAGGAAAATTTGGAATTAAATCGTAACTAATTTGTTTGATGATTTCAATTTCGTTCACTAAACCACCCAATCCAGTTCCTAAAACTATTCCAATTTCAGGAGAAATAATGCCTTGTTCTTTTATATAGTTAACAGTTTTTTCGAGTTTTTTTTCCATAATAGGCAATGAATTAAAAAAACCTAACCAATAAATTTGGTTAGGTTTTTAGAAATATAATTTGTAATAAAATTAATTAACTTTTCTTCCTTTAACGGTGCTTTGGCTTTTTTTGTTATCATTAACTTTTTTCATTTTGTATTTTAAATAAGCTCCAGCACCGCCTGGCATCACGTAATAAACTTTTCCTCCATAGTTTATTTTTCCTTTGCCATTATTCCACTCAGCTCCCATAAGGTTGTATCTGCCTCGGTTGTTAGGATCTCCGAAAACTAAGTATTTATTATCATCAACATCATCAAAGCTAATAGCTAATTTGTTTCCATCAACCATTTTCACTAATACACCTGGAGTTCCTTCTTTGATGGTTATTTCATCTAATGTGGCAGAGCTGGAAATAATTAATTTGCCATCTTTATCAAATTCTTGAGCTTCGCTGGTTCGCTCTCCTCGTTGAAGAACGATGTCTCGTGAAACGAAGAATTGTACTTTTTTCAAACTTGCTTCATCCAAGTTGTATTTAACTTTATCGTCATTTGTGAATGGAATGCTTGAACTACAAGCATATAGAAAAGAAAATAAAGCGATAATTAATAATTTACTGAGTGTTTTCATTTTTATAATTTTAGATTATTTTTTTAAAGCAAAATGGTTATCAATAATTATTCCAAAAGTAGTAATAATAGTTTGAATATATTCAACCAAAATATATTCATTTTTTAATCCGCTTCAAGCTGAAGTTTTGATACAGTTTTAATTGGTCTATATAAGTTAGGTTGAGTGTATAATAACAGTTTTTTTGAGAAAAGCAATTTTATTTATCTCTTTTTTTACTACATAGCCACTGAGATACCTAAGGCGGACTGTGGTAAAAAGAGCAGCTGAGTAGTCAGCGGGAATGGAAAAATTCCAACATCAAAATAGATAACATTGGAAAAGGCATTGTATTAAAATTAATTATATAGGAGACGTTAAGGAAATTAAGGATTTACTCCTTCCGCTACCCCCGAATCCGCCTGAGGCGGAGAGTGCCAACACTACCACGTGCGCAGGCTCCCTTTAGGGATTAAGGGTGTGCGTGAGCCTTTAAATTTTCTACATAAATATTTGTAAAATATCTTGAAAATCAGTAAATTAAAAATCAGTTATATAGGAGTTACTATATTTTTAATGAAAGGGAAATTTACCTACGGTGCTACTTGTGGTTTCGTAACACCCTCGCAGGTCGTTAAATAATTTCATGGTGTTTTTTTGTAATTTTATACCCTAAAGATACCATAATTTTTTCCTAAAAAATAATAATAAATTAATAACAATAAGGTATTTATAGCTTTAAAAACAGGCTCTAATTAGTGTCTGTCCATAAAGTCGAGAATAACGAAGATATCGGACATTATGGATAAACTCTACTAACTAAAATTCCGCATTTTTTGGAGTCCTCGGAAATGGAATTACATCACGAATGTTCGTCATTCCGGTTACAAAAAGCAACAAACGCTCAAAACCTAAACCAAACCCTGCATGCGGAACTGTTCCAAATTTTCGGGTTTCTAAATACCACCAAACACTTTCGTGAGGGATGTTGAATTGCTCAATTTTTTGTTTCAACACCTCATACCTTTCTTCACGCTGAGAGCCGCCCACAATTTCGCCAATGCCTGGAAATAAAATGTCCATGGCTTTAACGGTTTTTCCATCATCATTTAATTTCATGTAGAAAGCTTTAATTCCGGCAGGGTAATCAGTGATAATTACCGGTTTTTTAAAGTGTTTTTCTACCAAAAATCGTTCATGTTCCGATTGTAAATCAGCTCCCCAATCTTCAATAATATAATTGAATTTTTTGTTTTTATTGGGTTTAGAATTTTTCAGAATATTGATGGCTTCTGTGTAAGTAATTCTTTCGAAATCATTTGCTAACACAAACTGCAATTTCTCAATCAACTCCATAGAGCGTTGGTCTTGTGGTTTTGATTTTTCATCTTCTGTTAGTCGAGAACTTAAAAACTCTAAATCATCTTTACAGTTTTCCAACGCATATTTTACACAATATTTTAGCATTTCTTCCGCTAAATCCATGTTATCATTGTTATCTGCAAAAGCAACTTCGGGTTCTATCATCCAAAATTCCGCTAAATGACGGGTTGTATTAGAGTTTTCTGCTCTAAAAGTTGGTCCGAAAGTATATACTTGACTTAATGCCAAAGCAGCTAACTCCGCTTCTAATTGTCCTGTTACAGCAAGGTTGGTAGGCTTTCCAAAAAAATCTTCTTTATAGTTAATTGTACCATCTTCATTTTTTGGAGGATGAGCAATATCCAAGGTAGTTACCTGAAACATTTCTCCCGCACCTTCGGCATCTGTTTCTGTGATTAGCGGTGTGTGGATGTTGTAAAATCCTTTATCATTAAAAAATTTATGAATGGCAAAAGTCATAGCATGACGAATTCTACCCACAGCACTAAATGTATTGGTCCTGTAACGTAAATGTGCTATTTCTCTTAAAAACTCTAAGGAGTGTTTTTTTGGCTGTAAGGGGTATTCTTCAGGATTAGCTTCTCCTAAAATTTCAAGCATAGTACAATTTATTTCTATGGCTTGTCCGCTACCTTGAGAGGCTACCACTTTACCATTCACAGCAATTGCTGCTCCTGTCGTTGCTTTATCCACTAAATTTTCATTGTTGGCATTTAATTCTACAACAATCTGGATATTTTTAATAGTAGAACCGTCATTTAACGCAATAAATGCAACATTTTTACTACCTCTTTTTGTTCTTACCCAACCCATTACGGTAACTTCTTCACCAATAGGTTGTTTTTCAAATAAATCTTTAATTTTTATGCGTTGTGCCATGGTACATTAAATTTTTGACGAAATTACTTTTAACTAAATAAATAACAACAAAGTTTGTGAATAAACTTTGTTGTAATTATTTCGTTGCTTCTTTTTGCCACAATTACTCGTCCGTTAATGCAAACTTAAGTTCGATTATTATTTTAAAATTGTAGCAACATCTTTCCAAGAAACAATTGTTTCATTACTTCTTTTCTGAGTAATATCCTGTGTGTTAAATAAATAGTGACTTAAGTTTATTTTCCTATCCAACCCATCTAAATAATGTAATGCTTTTATATATTCGCTTTTTACTGTCTCTGATGCTTTAAATTCAACACATTTAACCTGTTGACCTTGCTCAATAATTAGGTCAATTTCATGTCCATTACTATCTCTCCAAAAATAATAATTGTGTTTTATGCCTAAATTTTTATGCGACTTTAATAGCTCTAATAATCCATAGTTTTCAAATAATGCCCCTTTATAGCTAGAAAGTATTAACTCTTCCGATGTTTCAATTCCTAATAAATAGGCAACTAAACCTATATCATAAAAATACAATTTGGGCGTTTTTACAATTCTTTTTGAAAAATTTTTATACCATGAAGGAAGGGTAAAAACAATGTAACTAGCTTCTAAAATTGACAACCATCGTTGTACTGTTTTTACATCAATACCTAAGTTTTTAGATATGCTGTTTGCATTGAATAACCGTCCAACATGATGAGACAAAAGCATCAAAAATTTCCTAAATAAGGTTAAATCTTGAACATTGATTATACTTCTAACATCTCTTTCTATATATGTTTGGATATACTGCCCATAAAAATCTTGCGGATTAATTCCTTTATCATAAACCCTTGGATAACTTCCAATAACCATTTCTTCATACACCGTTTGTTCTTTAACCCCGATAGCTATCGGGGCTATTTCTTTGTGATTTAGTGGCAGCAACTCCATCATATAAACTCTACCCGCTAAACTTTGTGTAATTTTCTCTAGTAACAAAAAGTTTTGAGAGCCACTTAAAATATATTGCCCTGTAACATTAGCATCATCGACTAGTTGTTGAATGTATGAAAATAGTTGTGGAGCATTTTGAACTTCATCAATAATTACATATTTGTCGTAAACTTTTAAAAAACCTTTTGGGTCGGAAGTAGCAAAATACAACATGTCAGGGTTTTCTAACGACACATACCTGTAAGTCGGAAAAGCTATTTTACACAAGGTTGTTTTTCCAGACTGCCTCGGTCCTGTAAAAACTAACACAGGAAATTTTTGAGCCATTTCTATGACTTTCTTCTTTGCAAAACGATTTATCATATCACATATGATATGTATTAATTATGTAATATTGGTATTTATGTTATGTAATTTTGGTATTCTGATGGAATAAATAGCTTAAGGCAGTAATATAATACTCAAAAATTTAGAAATTGTAAATTTCTATTTTTCGAAAACTAAAATGCCTTTTATTTTCCATCTGCTTCAGGTTTCGGTATAGTTCAAATTTCAATCTTTTTCAAAAAAATTGATGTAATAACCTAAACTTTCAAGTTCTTCAATCACTTCTTTTAAGTACCATTTGTTCTTGTAAAGCATTCCACGAACATTTTCAAAAAGCAACACTTCTGGGTCAAGCTGTCTTATTGCTGATAGAAAAATCGGAAATCCGTCCCTTGAATCTTTTAAGCCAAGTTGTTTTCTGCCAACACTAAATGGTTGGCAAGGTGGACCGCCAATCACAATATCAGCTTTCGGGTATTTTGTTTCAGTTGTCAACTTTTCGTTGAAGCACTCTCCAATTAAGTTTTTGTTTTATGTATTGGTTGCTTGTTCGTCCATTTCAATATGGATAAAGAATATTGAGAATCAAGTTTTTTTGTTAACAACTTATTTAATAGTAGTGTATTGAGAGGCATCCTTTTTTATTTAAGTTCGTCATTGGTTATTGAATTTACTGTAATTTTAATAAATTCTTATATAGCTTTAATAGTTGTTGTAGTTTATTTATTTTTAAAAATTGAAAAATATGAGAAAACTGTTTTTTGCAGGATTTGTTTTTTTATCATTTAATGTCGTTTCTCAAACAACGGTTACTTTTAATTGTGGTACAGGTCAAAACTGGACGGTTCCACCATGTGTAACAAGTATAAATGTTAACGTCCGAGGAGCTCAGGGAGGAGGAGCTAATGGTGGTCTAGGTGCTGTAGTTACAGCTACATTACCTGTAACTCCAGGTCAAACATTGCAAATTAATGTTGGTTGTCAAGGAGGGTGTCCTGGAGCTGGAACAAATGGAGGAGGATCAGGACAAAATGCTGCTGGTGGCGGTAATGCGTCTTGTGGTGGAGGCGGTGCTTCTGATATTCGAACAGGACCGCCTTATACGTTAGGAAATAGAATTATTGTTGCTGGTGGCGGTGGTGGAATGGGTGGAGGAGATACAGATGCACAAGCAGGAGCCGGTGGTTGTGCTACAGGTGGAAATGGAGTTAGTCCTTTCGGGCAAGGAGGATTTGGAGGATCTCAAATAGGAGGAGGAGCTGGTGGTCCACCATGGATAGCAAGTGGAAATGCAGGAAGTGCAGGTGGTTTAGGAACAGGTGGAGGTGGAGGTTCAGATCCATGTTACAATCTCGGTCCTGGTGGTGGTGGAGGCGGTGGTTTTTATGGCGGAGGAGGAGGAGGAAGTGATTGTTTCGACTTACCTCCTTTAGGAGGTGGAGGAGGAGGTGGTGGTTCTAGTCTTGTACCTAGTGGTGGAGGGTGTACTGCAGGAGGGAACACAGGAAATGGGTTAGTTACAATTACTTATACAGCTAGTCCTGTTACGACAACTGCTTCAAATACTGGTCCTTATTGTGCTGGTACAACTATTCAATTAAATACTCCTGGAGTGGGAACTTATAGTTGGACTGGTCCAAATGGTTTTACATCAACAGTTCAAAATCCTACTATTCCGAATGCTACAATTGCTATGAGCGGTGTTTATACCGTTACAGTTAATTCGGGCGGATGTATAGCTACTGCAACTACAACAGTTACAGTTAATCCTGCACCAACAGTCAATCCAATAACAAATATAACGGTTTGTAATGGAGGCAATGTCCCTGCAAGTAATTATACAAGTCCAACCACTGGAGCTACATTTAATTGGACAAACAATAACACAGCCATAGGCTTAGCAGCCAGTGGCTCAGGAAATACCCCAGCATTTACAGCTACCAATACCACAACCAATCCAATAACAGCAACAATAAGTGTTACAGCAACTTCTGGAGGATGTTCAGGTCCTGCGACTACTTATACTATAACAGTAAATCCAACACCAACAGTGGTGGTTCCGGCTAACATTACTTTATGTGCAGCAGCAACAGTTCCTGCAACTAATTTTACAAGTCCTGTAGCAGGAGCTACCTATACCTGGACAAACAGTAACACAGCCATAGGCTTAGGGGCGAGTGGTGCAGGAAATATAGCTGCGTTTACATCTACTAATACTACAACCAATCCAATAACAGCAACAATAACAGTTATACCAACTGCCAATGGTTGTGTAGGAACACCAAACAGTTATACTATAACAGTTAACCCTTCTCCAACAGTAAATGCCATAACAAATATAACAGTTTGTAATGGAGACAATGTCCCTGCAAGTAATTATACAAGTCCAACCACTGGAGTAACCTTCAACTGGACAAACAGCAATACAGCCATAGGGTTAGCAGCTGGTGGGACAGGAAATACACCTGCATTTACAGCTACCAATACCACAACGAATCCAATAACAGCTACCATAAGTGTTACAGCCTTTATTAATGGATGTCCTGGAGCAGTTACCACTTATACTATAACAGTAAATCCATCACCAACAGTTGTGGTTCCGGCTGACATAACTTTATGTGTTGGAGCAACGAATCCAGCTACAAATTTCACAAGTCCTGTAGCAGGCTCTACCTTTGCATGGACAAATTCCAATACAGCTATAGGATTGGCAGCAAATGGAACAGGAAATATAGCAGCGTTTACAGCTACAAATACCACCACTAATCCAATAACAGCAACTATTTCTGTTACAGCAACAGCTAATGGATGTACGGGGACTCCTTCCACATATATCATAACTGTAAACCCCAACCCGATATTCACATTATCATCCACCAATCCAACCACTTGTGGTGGAACAGATGGAACCATAACATTAAGTGGTCTTAACCCGGGAGCAAGTTATACCGTTTCCTATAACGGAGGAGCTGCAGTAACTATGACTGCAAATGCTTTTGGTAATATTATTATCACGGGACTTGCAGCAGGTTCATACACCAATTTTGTTGTAACTTTAAATGGATGTACCACTACAGATAATAGTACCATTACCCTAACCGACCCTAATCCGCCAACAGTAAATGCTGGTGCTGACCAAACTGTTTGTGAAGGAACTTCAGTTATTCTAACAGCTTCCAATCCAAATGGAGCAACAATTACATGGGATAATGGAGTAACAGATGGAGTACCTTTTACCCCAGCAGTAGGAACTATTACTTATACAGTTACTGCCAATCTTGCAGGATGTATTGCAACCGATCAAGTAAATGTAACAGTAAATCCAACACCAACAGTTGTTGTTCCAGTTGATATTGCTTTGTGCGCAGCAGCTACAGTACCTGCTACTAATTTTACAAGTCCTGTTACGGGAACTAATTTTGATTGGGCAAATAGCAATACCGCTATAGGTTTAGGAGTGAGTGGTACAGGTAATATAGCAGCGTTTACATCTACTAATACTACAACCAATCCAATAACAGCAACAATAACAGTTACACCAACTGCCAATGGTTGTGTGGGAACACCAAATAGTTATACTATAACAGTTGATCCTTCTCCAACAGTTGATCCCATAGCTAATATAACGGTTTGTAATGGAGGCAATGTCCCTGCAAGTAATTATACAAGTCCAACTGCTGGAGTAACCTTCAACTGGACAAACAGCAATACAGCCATAGGGTTAGCAGCCAGTGGGACAGGAAATACACCTGCATTTCCAGCTACCAATACTACAACCAATCCAATAACAGCTACCATAAGTGTTACAGCCTTTATTAATGGATGTCCCGGAGCGGTTACCACTTACACCATAACAGTAAACCCAATACCAACGGTTACAGTTCCAGCTAACATTAACTTATGTCATGGAGCAACAGTACCCACAACTAATTTCACAAGTCCTGTAACAGGAACTACCTTTGCTTGGACAAACAGCAGTACAGCTATAGGATTAGCAGCCAATGGAACAGGCGATATAGCATCTTTTACAGCAACTAATACTACTACAGCTCCTATAACAGCTACAATAACAGTTACACCAACAGCAAATGGTTGTGTAGGAACACCGAGTAGTTATACCATAACAGTTGATCCTTCTCCAACAGCAAATTTTACTTTTACAACTTTGTGTTTTGGAACAACAACCTCTTTTACAGATCAATCTAATGCTAATGGAGGAACAATCACCAATTGGAATTGGGATTTTACCAATAACGGAATAGTCAATAGCACTACTCAAAATACTACCAATGGCTATCCTACTGCCGGTAACTATACGGTTGAATTAATGATTCAAACCGCATTAGGATGTAAGGATTCCATTACAAAAGTAATTACTGTCAACCCGATTCCAGTAGCTAATTTTACAGCACCTAGTGTTTGTTTGACAGAATCAACTTTGTTTAATGATATTTCTACTATCACCACCGGTAATATTTTAAATTGGCAATGGGATTTTGGAGATGGAGTAGGAACAAGTAATGTTCAAAATCCCAGTTATTTATATGGTGCAGCAAATACATATAATGTTTCATTAACAATTACTTCAAATAGTGGTTGTATTAATACTATTGTTATTCCTGTTACGGTAAGTGCAAAACCCACAGCAGTTTTTACTACTACAGATGTATGTCAAAATTTAGCCGCTCAATTTACTGACCAATCTCTTGGAAATGGCGGAACTATCAACCAATGGGATTGGGATATTGATTTTAATGGAGTAACACATACTACTGATTACACTTCTCAAAATCCTTCACACAATTATGCCACTGCCAATACCTATAATGTGCAATTAATTGTAACTACAGCAGTGGGTTGTTCTGATACCGTTACAAATCCAATTACCATCCATCCTATGCCTGTTGCAGCTTTTAGTTTCACAAATCAATGTGATGGAAATGCTGTTCCTTTTACAGATAATTCTTCTGTAACATCAGGAAATATTGCCACTTGGAACTGGAATTTTGGCAACAACAATACATCCACCAATCAAAACCCTACAGAATTGTATGCTGGAGAAGGAGTTTATAATGTTCAGCTAATTGTTACAACTAATAATGGTTGTTCAGATGCTATTGTTCAACAAATAAATGTTTATCCTAATCCAATAGTCAGTTTTTCTCCAGTAGATGTATGTTTGAATGTAGCAACTCAATTTACGGATGTAACTATGGTTTCTAATATGTTTACATCTAATTCATTAGCTCAATGGAATTGGGATTTTGGAGATGGTGTTGGAGCTAGCACGCAACAACATCCTGTTTATACCTATGGACAAAGCGGAACTTTTCAGGCTACACTTACTGTAACCACCAACAATGGATGTACACACGATACAACTATTGATGTAACTGTACATCCATTGCCACAGGTAAATTTTGGAGATGTAACAGAAGATTGTGGTCCGGTTATGTGTGTTAATTTCACAAATACTAGTTCTATTACTTCTGGAACCATCACTTCTTGGTTATGGGATTTTGGTGATGGAGTTTCTTCAACATCCATAACCCCTGCTCACTGTTATGAAAATAATTCTTCAGCAACAGTTAGTACTTTTGATGTAACATTAACAGCTATCTCTAACCAGCAATGTGTTACAAGTGTTTTCATGCCTCAAATGATAACAATATACCCTAAACCATTTGCAGACTTTACCTATTCTCCTATGGAAACAGACATTTATGATAGTGAAATCACATTTACAGATTTATCTGTTGTTGCAGATCAATGGAATTGGGATTTTGGTGATGAAGCATCTGCTGTCATTCCGCATCCTGTACATCAATATTTGGATTCTGGTTCATACACCGTAGTTCTTCAAATCGAAAACCAATATGGATGTAGAGATACTACCCAAAAAACAGTGAAAATTAACCCTACGTTTGCTATTTATATTCCTAATGCTTTTACCCCAAGTGGTGATAAAGTTAATGACTTTTTCTTTGCATCTGGTTACGGAATCACTCAATTAGAGACGTTAATTTTTGATAGATGGGGAGAAATTATATTTGAAGGATATCAGCTAGACTCTAAATGGGATGGAACATATAAAGGTACATTTGCAAAAACGGAGGTTTATACCTATAAAATTAGAGCAAAAGATATTTTTGGAAAATGGCATGACTTTATTGGAAAGGTTACATTAATCAGATAATACAAATATGAAAAGGATAAGTATAGTTTTTTTTATTACATTTGTTAAACACACCTGAAAAAACCTTTCTTCATGAATTTATTTAAAATCTATTTAGTAACATTTTTTGTTATCTTTTCAACTAATTTATTTACTCAAATCATCCCCAATGGAAAAATAGATAATTTAGATGAACTATCCTTAAAAGAAACAACCTATACACTTACTAAAGACGGAATACAATTAGCAACAGATATTTATTTACCTGTTTTCAGGGATTCAATAGTAACAGACATTACCATTGCTTCAATTACTTATACCATAGAGCTTATAAAAAAAAACACCCAATTTGTAATTTTTGATACCACCAATTTAAGTGCAACAAATTATAGTTTACCTATTATTTTTTCAAGAACACCTTATGACATTAGTACAGATGATTTAGGTGGAAAAATATTTCCTTTCTTGGGCTATGGGTATGCAATGCAAGATATGCGAGGAAGGTATGCAAGTGAAGGAGTTTATTTCCCAATGTATAGCGATTCTTGGCAAAAAAATAATTACCATCCAAGCTTGAGTATGCCTATGGATTTATACCCGACATCAAGCTCTTCAAATTCGTTGCATCATTCCGATGGAAGTGAAGCCATTTTCTTTTTGGCGGATAGTCTGTTTAGAAGTTTTGATGTTGACCATGACGGAATAAATGAAGTTTTTAAGTATTCCAATGGAAGTATTGGGATGTATGGAGCTTCTGCCTTGGGAAATTCTCAGTACCAAGCTTTATCAGATATTCCCTTTAGTGTAGCCAATAATCCAATAAAATGCCTCATGCCAACGGTTGGCTCTAATGAACATCATAATTACACCTTGTTTAATAATGGCGTTTTCAGAAGATCACTGGTTGAAGGTTGGATAACAGGACAAATTAGAGATATGCATGATTCATTAGTGTCTGTCCATAAATTTATAAACATCTGATTGTTAGTAACTTATGTTGTTTTTTTAGAGAAAATTATTGTAGCTTTGGGGTATAGATTTACAAAAAAAATCATTATGAAATTATTCAACGAC
>JAHYJH010000072.1 GCA_019429185.1 Vicingaceae bacterium | reverse complement strand
GGTTTTTACCGAAGCTTCACAAGATAAACATCCATCGAAGAATCGAAGTGTGCTTTCTTTCGTCTGAAACAAAATTATAAAAAAAATATGACTTTTATTTGTTTTTTATGACAGTACCTACGGACAGTGGGGACAGTGGGGGGAAAAGGCAAACGCACATTGCCAATTTCACCATTCACATTTCATCATTCACATTTCATCATTCACATTTCACCATTCACCATTCACATTTCACCATTCACATTTCACCATTCACCATTCAAATATTTCCTCCACCACTTATTAAACACAATAATTGCCCAGACTGTTGCAGCTGTATCTTCTGGGTTTTTTGAATAAAGTTGTTTTTTTAATTCTTTTATAGCAATCGGATTAAATATTCCTTGTGCTTCTATAAAGGGTTGGCTTAATAAATCATTATCAATGGTAGAACGCAATTCATTTCTAAACCAACTTAATAAAGGTACTTCAAAACCGTGTTTTGGTCGATTGTAAACTTCTTGAGGCAATTCTTCCCGAAAAGCATCTTGAAGTATCTTTTTTTTCATGCTTTCATTAATTTTAAAAGCCCTTGGTAAATTAAATGCAAAATTAACTACTTTGTGGTCTAAAAAAGGTACGCGCACTTCCAAGCCATTTGCCATACTCATTGCATCTACTTTTCGAAGCATATCATTGGTTAGCACCATTTTGGTGTCTGTATAAAGCACATCATTCAAATCACCTTCTTTGCGGATGTATTTCAGCAATTCTTCTTTGCGTTTTTTGTATTCAAAAGCAGTATCGCTCAATCGTTGGGGATTAAAAATCAACTCTTCTTTCAATAAATAATTTGCTTTTTCTTCGTTGATAATTGATGCCCAAAGCCAATACCTATCCTTATTACTCAAGTTTGATCCCAAACTAAATTTATAAAATTGTCGGTTCAGGTTAGTAAATTTGTTATTTCTCGATTTTGGCAACAATTTCCATAATGGAAATCCCATTTTAACAAACTGTTCTTTAATTCCAAGATTTCGAGCTTTAAACTCTGCAGCGTGTTTGTTGTAGCCCGAAAAAAGTTCATCCGCACCATCTCCCGAAAGGGCAACAGTAACTTGCTTTTTGGTATATTTACTCAACAGATAAACTGCAATGGCCGAAGAATCAGCAAAAGGTTCATCCATAGCATCTAAAATCTCATCTAATTGTGCGAACATTTCGGCATTAGTCAACGAAAACACATGATGCTTACTTCCTATTTTTTTAGCTACTGCATTGGCATAATGCGTTTCATCAAAAAAAGGTTCATCTTTAAATCCTATTGAAAAAGTATTCAAATCAGATTTATATTTTTTTGCAATCAAACTAATTATTGAAGAATCCACGCCACCACTCAAAAAAGTACCTACAGGAACATCTGCAACCAATCTTTTTTCAACCGATTCGTGCATCAACTCATAGAGCATTGTTTTGGATTTTTCGTAGTTGCTTGCCGTTTTTTGAAGCGTTTCTTTATCGGTGTAAGGAATGCAATAATACTCCGTTTCTGTAATTTTTTTTATTTCCAATATATCTTCAATAAAAACAAAACTACCCGGGTTTAACTTTTTAACATTCAACAACATACTATTGTTTGATGGAATGTAATTAAATTGTAAATAATTAAAAAGACTTACTTTATCTATTTTTTTTTCAATATCAAACTTACAAATAGCTTGTAATTCTGAGGCAAAAACAAATGTTTCTCCATCAAAATAATAGATTAATGGTTTAATTCCTAATCTATCACGAGCAATAAACAATGATTTTTCTTGCTTGTCATAAACTGCAAAAGCGAAAAAACCGTTTAATTTTTCTAAACAAGCTTTTCCATATTTAACATAAAGATTCAACAAAACCTCTGTATCACTTTGAGTTAAAAAATCTATTCCTTGTTGTTCTAATTCAGCTCTTAACGCTTTATAATTATAAATTTCTCCATTAAAAACGAGTGTGTAACGATTTGTTTTATCTGAAAAAGGTTGGTTCGCTGCTTCTGAGGTATCAATTATAGAAAGTCGAGCATGACCTAAAGCAATTCCATCAAAAATTATAGAATGTTGAAAATCTGGACCTCTTTTGGAAAGTAGTTTTGTTGCTTGTTCAATTTTATTGAGCTCCGTCTGTTGCGTTGAAATAATTCCTACTATACCACACATACTTCTTTTTATTGGATTGATTCGTTCGGCTTAAAGCTCCAAAAATACATTTTAAGAATATAAAGTTACATTTAATTTATATTCAAAACTATAAAATATTAGTCATACATTGCACTAAAATTTATAATCATGATAAAAAGAACACTAACCGCCTTATTAATAGTAAGCCAAGCCTATTTAGGTTTTTCTCAATCAAGTAAAAACATCAATTTATTATCAAATTTAACATATCCTTCTTCAAGAGGAGATGCTAATGATATTTGGGGGATTAAAGTAGGCAACAATGAATATGCCCTTGTAGGATTACAAACTGGAGTTTCAATTGTAGATGTAACTAACCCAACAAACCCCGTTGAGGTGTTTTATGCATCAGGAGCTGTCTCTACCTGGAGAGATTTAAAGACATGGAACAATCATGTTTACATTACCAATGAAACCAGTGGTGGATTAATGATAATTGACCTCAACGCGCTTCCTGGTACATTAACAGCAGCTAATGTAACTAATTACACAGGAAGTACTTATCCTTTTCAATCTGCACATAATTTATACATTGATGAAAATGGAGTTTGTTATGTTTTTGGAGCTAACAATGGTGTTGGGGGTGCTATTATGCTCGATTTATCTGTAAATCCTAAAGCTCCCATTGAATTAGGAAGATACAACAGTTTCTACTTGCACGATGGTGTTGTGAGAGGCGACACACTTTGGGGTGCTGCAGTAAACAATGGTTTTTTTATTGTTGTTGATATTTCAAACAAAACTGCACCAGTAAATATGGCATCTCAAACCACATCAAGTTCTTTTACGCACAACATTTGGTTTTCTGATGATGGGCAAACCGTTTTTACTACTGACGAAGTTGGAAATGCTTTTATAGATGCTTATGACGTTAGCAATTTAACAAACATTACTTTTTTAGATAAAATTCAATCAAGTCCAGGGCAAAATGTTATTCCTCACAATGCTCATTTTATGAATGATTATGTTATTACTTCTTATTATAGAGATGGAGTAGTTATTCATGATGTTAGCGACCCCTCTAATATGATAGAAGTTGGTCATTACGATACTTCTCCTGCTTTTAGTGGCGATGGATTTAATGGTGCTTGGGGAACCTATCCTTGGTTGCCTTCTGGAAATTTGTTGGTTTCTGACATAGAAAATGGGTTGTTTGTTTTAGGACCAACTTATGTGAGAGCTGCTTATTTAGAAGGAAATGTAACTAATTCTGTTACCTCAGCTACTCTTGATAATGTTTTGGTTGAAATTGTTACTACAAATATTACAACTACTTCTAATTTAATTGGTAACTATAAAACTGGTACTGCGGATGCGGGCACTTATGATGTTATCTACTCAAAATTTGGCTTTTTTCCTGACACACTTTTTAATGTTACGTTAACGGCTGGAATTACAACAATTAGAAATGTTGCACTACAACCGATGGCTAATTTTACTTTACAAGGTCAAGTGCTTGAAAACTGGACTAATAATCCTATTGCAAATGCTCAAGTAAAAATTGAAAACAGTCAATTTTCAACCACAGTAACAACTGATGTAAACGGAAACTTTGCTGTTTCTAATTTTATTGCCACAACCTATGATGTCTCTATTGCTCATTGGGGTCATGAAAACATTTGTTTATCCAATCAAATGCTTAATTCCACTGGAAATCCTTATACATACACCTTAAATATTGGCTACTATGATGACTTTGATTTTGATTTAGGATGGACAGCAACAACGCAAAACAATCCAACATCAGGTTTTTGGGAAAGAGATGCTCCGGTAGGAACATTTTTATCAGGCATTCCTTCAAACCCAGGAAATGATATTTCTACTGATTGTGGCAATCAAGCGTATGTAACAGGCAATGGTGGAGGTGGAGCTGGAAGTGATGATATTGACGGAGGAACAGTAATTTTAACTTCACCTATTTTTGATTTGTCTTCGCAAATTGATCCTTACGTACACTTTTCTCGTTGGTTTTTTAATGCTGGTGGTTCTGGAAATCCTGACGATTCATTGGTGGTTATCCTTTCAAATGGAACATCCCTCGCAAGAGTTGATTTTGCTGATGCAAATTCACCTAATCCTCATGCTTGGGTAAACAAAAGTGTTCAGGTATCTAATTTTTTAACTCCTACTAGCACAATGCAACTGATTGTTAAAGCAACCGATGAAGGTCAAGGTCATATTGCAGAAGCAGGTTTTGACGGTTTTTTTGTAATTGATTCTGCAACAGTTTCAGTAGCTGAAAACATACTTAAAGATAATGTCAACATTTATCCAAACCCTTTTAATGATGTATTAAATATCACTTTTAGTAATTCAGATTTCACTATTATTAAAGCTGAAATTTATGACATTACAGGAAAATTAAAACAAACGCAAACTGTTTTAAATCAAAACAAATTGCAAATCAAAACCAATTATTCCGCTGGAATTTATTTCATAAGGATTTATGGTGATGGTGTTTTGTTGAAAACGGAAAAAGTAATACGGTTTTAATCTTTATTTAAATAAGTATTATATTGAAAAAAACACTACTCTTTATATTTTTGCTTTACGCTTCTTCTTTTTTAGTTGCTCAAGAAGTTCTTAAACTAAATGAAGGTAAACAGCCTGCAAAAGCGACATTATCCCAACTAAATTGGTTGGTAGGTTATTGGAAAGGAGAAGGTTTTGGTAGTGAATGTGATGAAATTTGGACACCACAAATCGATAATACTATTCATGGAATTTTCAGATACGCCAAAGAAGGAAAAACAAATTTCACCGAATATTTGGTGATTGAAGAGCAAGACAGCACATTGCTTTTGAAACTAAAACATTTTAGTAAAGACCTTTCTGCTTGGGAGGAAAAAGAAAAATGGATTACTTTTAATTTGGTGAAAATAGAAAATCAAACCGCCTATTTTGATGGATTAACGTATTACCGAGAAGGAGATAAGTTAACCATAAGTTTAAAACTTACTTCCGACAAAAAAACATGGATTGAAGAATTTAAATTCACCAAAACTTCTTTTTAACCTCTAATCTTGATGTTCTCTACCTTTTATCTTGTTATTTTGATAGTCTTTATCAAGAGCAACGTCTTCTTCAAGTAATTTTTTAGAAGGGGCTTTTTCGAGTAATTCATCTAAATTAGGCTGACCAGCATTAACCCATGCTGTGTACCAATAACTTCCTACTTTCACAATAGATTCAATAAGTCTTCTTTCAACCATACCATTTAGTTTTTCATGGTATCTATTAGAATACGCTTCAGAATAAACTTTCATTATTGCAGCTCCTCTATTTTCTACACTGTATTTTCTATCCTGAGGAAATTCATCATTCAATTGTTTTTCAATGTTCAACACCGAATCTTTGGCGGTAAAACTTGCTTTAACAACATCCCACACGTCATTTTGAACATCATCAACATATTTAGCTCTTCCAACAAAATAATCATACTCTTGATGTTTAAGTTCGGGTAAACGAGATTCCCAAAAGCCATGAATACCTTTTTGGTTAGTAAGTTGTCCGTTGTAATTTTTTGTAGTATGCAGTGGCACATGCGAATCGCCAATATAATGTCCTAAATCGGCAGAAACTTTCAAAATCTTATCATAATCTTTTGTCTCAAATGCTTTTGTTAAACGGATAACCATCACATTAACATGCCAAGGTACAATTCCATAGGCTTGCAAGGTATCTTCCGAAAATTTCAGAACAGCATCGTTCCATTTTCTAGGAACTATTATGAAAGGATCTGAACCATAATGCTCATAATGATCTATGTCAATATAGTGCCGAGGTGCTTCACCTTCAACAGCATAACGTCTTTTATCAGGATCAACAGCATGTTCGGTAATGTATTCAATGTTTTTTTTGTAAAACTTAATCATTTCGGGAGGAAGCGTAAACACAGCCATTCTATTGATTTTTTTATGCCCGAAAAACCCCCAAGAATAGATAGTTGGTTGTTGGTAAAAAAACAATATTCCACTGAATATTATTAAACCAACACTAATTTTGAAAAGAAACTTCATATTTTATCGTTTATAATGCATTTTAACCCTGTTAGAATTTCTAAGAGGCTTTATTATTGTCAATTATAGTATCTATCCAATCAAGTAAGTCGTCTAAATAGGTTTCAATAATTTCCCAAACTATCTCATAATCAATTCCAAAATAATCATGTACTATTCGATTTCGAAAGCCACGAATTCTTTTCCATTCAACTTCTGGGTTTTCATCTCTGAAATTTGGGTCAATTCGATTTGCTGCTTCTCCAATTATCTCAAAATTACGTACAACTGCATCCATTGTTTTATCATCAGATAAAAAAGAATCAAAATCAAGATCTTTTGTATATCGTTTAATCTTTTTTGCTGATTGAAACATATCTTCCAATAGCAATAATGTATCTCGTTTAGACATAAATTAAATCTGAGTCAATAGATTTTAAATATTTTTCTTTAACTCCTTTTTTAGAAATTAAATCAACTTTAAAACCTACAATATTTTCAATATCATCTGCTAAATCAATGAATCTAATTCCAATTCTATCCGAAAACTCCACAAGTATATCTAAATCACTGGAATCATTTTGTTCTTTACGAGCATAAGACCCAAAAATTGCCATTGATTTTATCGGATAATCATTAAACAATCGTTTTTTATGACTGCTCAATATGTTTTTTATTTCTTGCAATGTCCTCATAATTCAAAAATATAAAAAAATTTATTACAGAACATACAATATTAAGACTAAACAACACCTCTTTTAAATATGGCATACAGACCTAATCCTAATTACTAACTCCTACGTAGTTGAAATTTTCTAGGTTCTTTATTGATAAATTTATTTTTCAGCAGTTGATACAAAATTGAACCTAAAACAGGAAATAAAAGCACAGCAATAAGCCATATAGTTCTCATTGTTGGATTTATAAATCGTGATCTTGTAATATCTATAATAGTCCAAAACCATATTGCAAGGACAAAAAATAAAAATCCGATAGCTAATATTGAATCCATAAATTTTCTATTTTTTTAATTTATCTCAAATATTGCTTTTTATTATTATTGAATCTTCCCCAAAGTTATCGAATTTTGTTAAGCCCTACAAATATATTTCATATTGTAAAATACCTCGCAACTAATCCCTAAATACTAGCCCTTAACACATTTTCTTCAATTTTACTCACTTCTAATTTATTCCCTTTTAATATTGGAACTAATTTACTCTGATTTAAGGTAAGACAACATACAATGTCTTCTTCCAAATTGAGGTTGCTAAGTCTTTTTCGATGAGAGGATTCTCCTAAAAATTGATATAGATTTCCTTTTGCATTTTTATATAAGTTTAAAGCCGCAATTGCACTATCAGCTAAGTCATGAAATCGAATGTTTTCAGCAAGTTTTTCTACAACTGCTCCTGCAAAAAGAGTGTCTTCTAAGTTAAATATTTCTTTCCACCCAGCACAAAGCAATAACACATCTTTGTCTTCTTTTTCTATAAAATCACAAACTGCATCTAAATTATAAAAAGACCCAATAATTACTTGTTGAGCATTTTTAGCAACCTCAATGGCTTGAGTTCCGTTTGTGGTGGTTAGTACTATGGTTTGGTCTTTATATTTTCCTTTTTGAAATGTGAGTGGTGAGTTACCAAAATCAAATCCTTCAATTACTTCAGCGTTTCTTTCTGCACCTACCACATAGCCTTTTTGTTTATATTCGGTGGCTTCTTCTATTGTTGCCACAGGAATTACGGCAGCTACTCCATCTTCAAATGCTGCACAAATAGCTGTTGTAGCTCTAAGCACATCAATAACTACAACAATGCAGTTCCTATTATCAAAGTAGATTGGAAATAGTGTTGGTGAAAAACACACTTCTACCTTGTTTTTTGCTTGAGAAGAAATTTCGCCCATTTGAAATTAGTCATTAGAAATTAGTCATTAGTCATCCCGAAATATGTTTTTCTAAGGAAAAACTAATATTTCGAGGATGCTCGTAAAAATAAAGAATTGAAAATTCTTGTTTTTACGGCATTTGTTAATTGCCATCGCTACCCCCGACCCCTAAAGGGGAGAACCTCCGCTCGATACTACGTGGGTAGGCTCCCTTTAGGGATTAAGGGTGTGCGATAGATTTAAATTTTAGGTTTTTCATACTGTTTAATTGTTATTTGTCATCCCGAAATTAATTAGCTCCTTGATAAAAAGGCGTTTTAACAACTCTTGCTTTTATTTTTTTATCTCTTATCAAAATATAAATTTCGGAACCTAATTTAGAAAATGCTGTTTGCACATAACCCATTCCTATTGCTTTATTGAGCGATGGAGATTGTGTTCCTGAAGTTACCACTCCTATTTCATTTCCATTGGCATCAACAATTTTGTAATCATGCCGAGGAATACCTCTTTCTATTAATTCAAAACCTACTAATTTTTTGGAAACACCTTGTTCTTTTTGAATTTTCAAATTTTCGGCATTCACAAAATCTTTAGTAAATTTAGTTATCCAACCCAAACCAGCTTCTATTGGTGAAGTTGTGTCGTTGATATCATTTCCATACAAGCAAAAACCCATTTCTAAACGAAGCGTATCCCTACAAGCTAATCCAGCCATTTTTAGTCCCACAGATTTTCCTGCTTCTTGGATTGCATTCCAAATTTTTTCTGCATCTTTATTATAAAAATAAACTTCATACCCTCCTGCTCCTGTGTATCCTGTAGAAGAAATAATTACGTTTTCCACCCCAGCAAATGTTCCTTGTTGCACGGTGTAATAAATCATATCTAAACTCATGTTAGTTAAAGGTTGAAGCACTTTTTGTGCATTTGGACCTTGAACTGCTAGCAACGAAATGGAGTCAGAAATATTCTCTATTGCTACATGGTTTGTATTGTGTTTTACCACCCAGTTCCAATCTTTTTCAATATTAGCTCCGTTTACAACCAACATATAATTGTCTTTTCCCATTTTATAAACCAACAAATCATCTACAATTCCACCATCATTATTCGGAAAACATGAATATTGTACTTTTCCTGTTTCTAATACCGAAGCATCATTTGAAGTTATGCGTTGAATCAACTCTAATGCTCCTTCACCTTTAATGGTAAATTCTCCCATGTGCGAAACGTCAAACATACCAACATTGTTCCGTACATTCAAATGCTCATCAATTAACCCTGTATATTGCAAGGGCATATTAAATCCTGCAAATTCAACCATTTTTGCACCCAAATCAATGTGTTTTTGTTTAAGTGTAATGTCTTTAATTTCTATAGTTTCCATAATTAGTTTGTTATTGATAAAAAAAAACAAATGTAGAAATAAATATGCTTTTAAGTTAAATTTGACTTACAAAAAATAATAGAATCTAAAATCTAAATCTGAATCCTTATCTTTGCTGCTCAATAAAAAGAATGGTATTTTTTGTAAACGGTCGGTTTTTAACGCAACACCCAACAGGAGTGCAGTTTTTTGCTCAAGAAATTTGCAACGAATTGCAAGCGACCAAGCCTATTAATTTTCTTACCCAAAAAACTACACTAAATAACCACTATCAACTAGCAAACAAAAACATCAAACAAATTGGCATTTTTAAAGGTCATCTTTGGGAACAAATTAGTTTGCCTTGGTTTTTGTTTTGGCAAAAAAAAGGATTTTTACTAAACTTTTGCAATACCGCTCCACTTTTTATAAAAAACCAACTGGTTACGGTGCACGATTTGGCTTTTATGCGAAAAGAAAAATGGTTTAACCCTGTTTTTAAGATGGCTTATCAATTTTTAATTCCGAGCATACTTAAAAAAAGCAAGGTTGTGCCTACTGTTTCTGAAACCATAAAAAAAGAAATGGAAGCTTATTTTAAACTTCCTTCAACAAAAATTAGTGTAATTTCTAACAAAATAAGTGCTGCATTAATTTCTGCCACAGCAACACCTCCTAATTTTCCTGTTGTAAAAAATGATTTTTATTTAATGGTTGGCTCTGACAATCCTCGCAAAAATTTTGCTTGGGTAGAAAAACAATTTACAGCACATTTCCCCACAAAAACACTTGTAATTGTTGGCAGCAATCATCAAAGTTTTTTGGTAACCGAAAAAATAAATTCCAACCATATTTTACGTATTTCAACTGCTTCGGCAAACGAATTGGCTTGGCTCTACCAGAATGCCATTGCATTTATAAACCCTTCTTTTTATGAAGGTTTTGGTATTCCAAATATCGAAGCAATGTATTTTAATTGCCCTATTTTGTGTGCTAACATTCCAGTTTTTAGGGAAGTATGTGAAGAAGTAGCAGTCTATTTTGAACTTAATAATAGTACTGATTTTATAGAAAAATTGAATGCAATGGAGAAGATAGACAAGCCCCAATTTGCTTTATTAGCAAAAAAAAGAGTTGCATTTTATCAAAATAAAAACAACGTAGAAACGTTTTTAAAATTAGTAGAAAAATGAAAGTAGCTTTTGTACAAGATTGGTTGGTTGTTGATGGTGGTGCAGAAAAAGTAGCCAAAGAAATTATAAACTGCTTTGAAGAAATTACTATTTTTAGTTTAATTGATTTTTTATCCGAAAAAGACCGAAAAGAGATTTTAGGTGGACGAAAAAGCAACACTTCTTTTTTACAAAAATTTCCGAATGCTAAAAATGGCTATCGAAATTATTTCCCACTTTTCCCAACAGCAATAGAAAGTTTAGATTTTTCGGGATTTGATTTAATTATTTCATCTTCGTATGCCGTTGCCAAAGGAATTAAAACCACTAAAAATCAAACCCACATTTGCTATTGTCATTCGCCAATTCGCTATGCGTGGGATTTGGAAGAAGAATATTTAGCCGAAGTTGGGTTTTTAAAAAAAAGCATTGCTAAGTTTTTTTTACGTTATATAAGAAAATGGGACGTAAAAACAGCCAACCGACCAACGCATTACCTTACTAATTCACATTATGTTGCAGAACGTATTAAACGAATTTACAACCGAGAAGCTACCGTAATTTATCCGCCTGTTGATACAACAAATTTTGTTTTTGAAGCTCAAAAAGAAAATTATTATTTTACCTCAGCTCGGTTGGTAAGCTATAAAAAAACAGACCTTATTGTGAAAGCCTTTGCCACTTTACCCGATTTAAAACTAATTGTTTCGGGCGATGGTCCAGAATTGGAAAAACTAAAACAAATAGCCACTAAAAATGTTGAATTTATTGGTTTTGTAGCTAAACCTACGCTGATAAACTATATGCAGCGGGCAAAAGCATTTATTTTGGCTGCCGAAGAAGATTTTGGCATTACCAGCATTGAAGCACAATCGTGTGGAACGCCTGTGTTAGCCTACAAAAAAGGAGGTTATTTAGAAACCGTTATAGAAAACAAAACAGGCTTGTTTTTTGACGAACAAACCCCTGAAAGTATTGCAAATTGTATGCGTAATTTTGAAGCATTAAAAATTAATTTTGAGGCTGTTGATTTTAAAAATCATGTTGAAAAATTTAGTATTAATCAATTTAAAACCGCATTTAAAGCCTTTTTAAGTCAATATGGTTTCCAAACAGCTAAGTAAATATTATTTTTTTGCAACCCTACTTTTGGCTTGCTTTCCGCTGTTTAGCATAAAAATAGCTTCGCTTGTGGTTGGTGGTTGGGTTGTTTTTTCCATTGTGTTAGGCATTGTTTATTTTAAAAATACGCAACACATTGCAGTAAAAAAACTTGCCATTCAACTTGCATTGTTTATTTTGTTGGCGTTTTGGTGCGTTATTGATGGCTCAACATCAGCAACATATTTGCTCGAAAAATCAATGAGTTTAGCGTTGTTTCCGCTAGCTTTTTATTTTTCTCCCATCACATTTTCATCAAAACAAATTACTAACATTCAACTTGTTTTTTCTGGTGCATCGGTTTTAATTGTAGTACTAGGAATTGTACTGGCTTTTATAGAAATTTTTTCCTTATTAGAAAAAGGTTCTTTATCATCTATGTATGAACAAACTGCAAACTCCCCCGATTTTTATTTTTATTTCCGCACCGCATTTGAAAAATATGTAAAACTTCACCCTACATACGCTTCCATGTTTTTAGGGCTTTCGTTTTTGTTTGTGTTGCAGTTCTTTTTTAAAAAATACGCTGCCTTAAAAAACATATATCGCTTTGGTTTTCTATTTTTATTCCTAATTATTATTCTTTTTCAAGCATTGTTGGCTTCCCGAACACCTTTTGCTGCCACGCTTTTTGGTGCATTACTTTTGAGTTATTTTCATTTAAAAAATAAAATAGTTGTGGTTTATCTATTGCTGGGAACAATAGCGTTAAGTATTTTGCTCTATTTTACAGTTCCTTCGTTTGCAGCACGTTTTTCCGAAATTTCCATAAACAACACCGAAGTTCCTCAAGAAGGATTGGGTGATTCGTTTAATATTCGTTCGGGTATTTTAACCTGTAGTTTTGAATTAATAAAAAACAATTGGTTGCTTGGAATTGGACCAGGAAATGTACAACCTTTTTTAAACGATTGTTATATGGAAATTTCTCCGTCTGCTTATGAAAATATGAACTACAACACGCACAACCAATTTTTAGGATATTGGGCAGCATTTGGTATTTTAGGTCCTTTGTTTTTGTTGGGATTTATTTTTCAATCGGTTTGGGGAAGTTTAAAACTAAAATCATATTTACCTTTAATTGTTGGAATTTTCTATTGCATTTGTTTTCTCACCGAAAATACGTTGTTTAGGCAACACGGCATTGTTCCCTTTGCATTTTTTATGGGCTTGTTTTTTTATGAAAATAAAAAAGAAGTTTGAATAATAAAAAATCAATTATTTGTAGTAACTTTGTAATTACAATATCGAGAAAATTTTTATTATTATGGAACTATCAATCATACAAATTGGAAATTCAAAAGGCTTTAGACTTTCGAAAACACTGCTCGAAAAATATAACATTAAGGATAAGGTTGAGCTTATTCTTGAAAAAGGATATTTGATTTTAAAACCAATTTCAACGCCAAGAAAAGGTTGGGAAAAAGCATTTAAAGCAATGAATGAAAACGGTGATGACCAACTTTTGTTCAATGATGTTTTTGAAAATGAAAACTTGGAAGAATGGATTTAAAACAATATCAAATAGTACTTGTAAATCTTGACCCAACAATAGGAAGTGAAATAAAAAAAACCAGACCTTGTGTTATAATTTCACCCAATGAAATGAACAAATTTCTTCGAACACTTATTGTTGCACCAATGACAACAACTTCGAGAAAATATCCTACAAGAATAGAAATAAAACACGACAAAAAAATAGGTTGGATGGTAGTTGATCAAATTCGGACAATTGATAAACAAAGAATTATTAGTGTGTTAGGAAGATTATCACAACCTGAGATAAAAGAATTAAAATCAGTGATAAAAGAAACATTTGTTGATTAGGTAAAGAAAAAAGTGGTAATAAAATAGAGGGCATATACAAAAATTTCTAAAAAAAATTACATTCCCTAACATTAGAGTAACTATATTTGTGGCTTAGATGAAACGAGCCATGCTAAAAAATTTAATATTCAGTAGAATGATTATAGGCAACTTCCATGTGTCTGATAAAAAAAATAGAACAAACACATGAACAACAGCGACAGAATTATATTAAATCCCACCCAGTTTGACCTTACCCTCAAACGCCTTGCACATCAACTCATTGAAAACTACAACGATTTTTCTGATACCGTTATCATTGGGCTTCAACCCCGAGGCACTTTTTTAGCCGAACGCATCAAAAAAGAACTCCAAACCATTGATAAAAAAATTAAAATTGATGTGGGAGCGTTAGACGTTACCTTTTTTAGAGATGATTTTAGACGGCAAAACGAACCCATTATTCCCAATAAAACTGAAATTAATTTTATTATTGAAAACAAAAAAGTTATTTTAATAGATGATGTGCTTTTTACGGGCAGAACCATACGCTCCGGATTAGATGCTATGCTTGCTTTTGGACGACCAAAAACGGTTGAATTGCTCGTTTTAATTAACCGAAGATACAAAAGACACTTACCCATACAAGCCGATTATATTGGTAAAAACGTACATTCCATCATTTCCGAAAGGGTAAAAGTAAATTGGAAAAACATTGATAAAGAAGATAAAGTAATTTTATATACACCAGAATAAAGCCTCCCCAACCCCTCCGAAGGAGGAGCTACTTAGAGGGCTGAAAAAAGAGGAAATTTGTAATTAAAGATTATTAACAATTAAAATAACAATAACAATTAACAATGGCTTTGTGCGTTGGAGAAGTCCCCTGTCTTAGGCGGGGATTGAGGGGATTAATAACAACTAAACTAAAATGACTAAACTAAGCACCAAACATTTATTAGGAATAAAATACCTTCAAAAAGAAGATATTAACCTGATTTTTGAAACTGCCGATCATTTTAAACAAGTTATCAATCGACCTATAAAAAAAGTACCTTCTTTACGAGATATTACCATTGCCAATTTATTTTTTGAAAACTCAACCCGAACCAAACTTTCGTTTGAATTAGCAGAAAGACGCCTTTCGGCAGATGTGATTAACTTCGCCTCATCAAGCTCATCGGTAACCAAAGGAGAAACCTTAATAGATACGGTAAACAACATTCTTTCTATGAAAGTTGATATGGTGGTAATGCGGCACCCAAACCCAGGAGCGGCTTATTTTCTTTCGCAACACGTTGATGCAAAAATTATAAATGCAGGCGATGGTGCTCACGAACATCCTACACAAGCCTTATTAGATGGCTATTCTATTCGAGAAAAACTGGGTAATTTAAAAGGTAAAAAAATTGTTATTGTAGGAGATATTACACACTCCAGAGTAGCTTTATCCAACATCTTTTGTCTGCAAAAAATGGGTGCAGAAGTTAAAGTTTGCGGACCACTCACACTCATTCCAAAACACATTAACTCACTTGGTGTTGAAGTAATACCAAACCTAAAAGAAGCGTTGGAATGGTGCGATGTAGCCATGATGCTTAGAATACAACTAGAAAGACAAGATACCAAATTCTTCCCCTCAATTAGAGAATACACGCAGCAATATGGTTTAACTAAAGAATTGTTAGATTCTCTTTCAAAAAAAATAACCATTATGCACCCAGGCCCAATTAACAGAGGTGTAGAAATTTCATCAGATGTAGCCGATAGTAACCAATCTATTATTTTAAATCAGGTAGAAAACGGTGTAGCTATCAGAATGGCAGTGCTTTATTTGTTGGCAGGAAGGATTGAGTGATGTGTGAATTATTTAATGTGCAGATGTGTGAATGCCAAAATCAATATTAAAAAGAACAACTAATGAGCAAGGAGCAAAAAATAACCAACGATATAAAAGTGCCGAACAAGGATTTGGAAGCATTGAGAATGAACTTTCCGCATTGCTTTGATAAAGACGGAAATTTTCAATTGGAGAAATTCAAAAATAACTTGACTGAAAAGGAAATCAACTTTTCTACGGAGAGTTATGGTTTAGATTGGTTAGGAAAAAGTTACGCACGGCTTTTGGCAAGCGACCCTGCAACAACTTTGTTAAAAGCAGACGAAAAACACAATGCAAAACCCGAAAATACCAACGCTGAAAACTTGCTGATTAAGGGCGACAACTTAGAAGTGTTGAAACACCTTGCCAACGCCTACCACGAAAAAGTAAAAATGATTTATATTGACCCTCCTTACAACACTGGTAACGATGGTTTTGTTTATGAAGACGATAGAAAATTCACCTTAAAAGAGTTGCAAAATCTGATTGGTGTTGATGCTGAAAAAGCGAAACGAATTTTAGATTTTACAAAACAAAAAAGCAACAGTCATTCTGCTTGGCTCACTTTTCTTTACCCACGTCTATATATTGCAAAACAACTTTTAAAAGATGATGGAGTAATCTTCGTTTCTATTGATGACAATGAAGTGGCTCAACTTCGATTATTGATGGATGAAGTTTTTGGGGAAGAAAACTTTGTTGCAAAATTGCCTACAATAATGAATTTAAAAGGCAATAATGATGAATTTGGTTTTGCAGGAACACACGAATACACCGTTGTTTATTCAAAAAACAAAAACAATGCTTTGCTAAATCAATTCAACATTGATGATGATGATATTGAAGATTGGTCAGAAGATGAAATAGGTTTTTACAAACAAGGTGCGAATTTAAAAGCCACAGGAACGAATGCCCCAAGAGAAAAAAGACCAAATTTGTATTATCCGATTTTTATAGACACTAATGATACAGTTTATGTCACTGATGATGATAATCCGCCAACAGAATTTGTTGGAGATTTAATAACTCTATACCCAAAAACAAATGAACAAGAAATGTCTTGGCGTTGGAGTAAGGATAAAGTTAAAAACGAACCTAACAACATAATTGTATCAAGAAACGGGAATATTGGTATTTACAAAAAACAACGTCCGTCTTTGGGTGATTTACCCTCAAAAAAACCCAAAACAATTTTCTACAAAGCAGAATATAGTAGCGGTAATGGAACTGCACAAATCAAAAATTTACTTGGAGATAAATACTTTTCTAATCCAAAACCGACACAACTTATCAAAGATTTAATTACAGTTGGTTCAAACGCTGATGATTTGATTTTAGATTTCTTTGCAGGTTCGGGAACAACAGCAGATTCAATTTTTCAATTAAACATTGACAATTTTGGTAAAAGAAATTTCATATTGGTTCAGTTGCCTGAATTGATTGACCCTAAAAAAGAGAAATCCGCATACGATTTTGTAAAAAGCGAATTAAAAGCCGAGCCGACTATTTTTGAAATTACAAAAGAGCGTTTATTGCGAGCAGCAAAAAAAATAAATACAGAATTAGACAGCAAAATTGAAAAACTGAAAAAGGAACTTCCAACAGAAGAAACAAAACTTGAAATTAAGAATTTGGGGGAAATTAAAACTCAAAACTCTTTCAAAATTTTTGAAACCACTCCTATTTGGGAAGATTACGATTTTGAAGCTGAAGAATTTGACAGTTCGCAAACTTTGTTTGATGCAGGTAAACTAACCGAAGAAGACATAAAAGCATTGCTTGTTACTTGGAAAACTTATGATGGTATTGCGTTAACACAAGAATTAGAAAAAATAGATTTAAGCGGTTACACCGCTTATTATGGCAACAACAAATTGTATTTGATGAATAAAGGTTTTACAACAGAAAACCTTAAAAATCTTTTAGAAAAAATTGATTCCGACAAAAAATTTAATCCTACATCAATTATTGCCTTTGGCTATCATTTTGAAAGTAAGAATTTACGTGAACTTTCTGAAAATGTAAAGTCGTATGCCAATAAGAAAAATATTGATATTGACTTTATAACACGATATTAATATGAAAGGATTTAATTTTGAGAAGAACCTGTCGCATCAGGAAAATGCCGTAGAAAGCACTTTGGTTGTTTTTGAAAACTTGCAGATACATCCTTTTGCACAAGTTGATAAGAATTATGTAAATCCTGTTTATAACAAGATTGAAAAACAAGGCAATGTTTTTGACAATCAAATGTTGCCTTTTGGTCAGTATTTTGATAACATACTTAGTCGCCAAAAAAGAAATAGTATAGAAAAAAAGCCAAAAGCCAAAAGCAACATCATTGATATTATGATGGAGACTGGAACAGGGAAAACTTACACTTACACCAAAACCATTTTTGAACTCAATAAAAATTACGGCATATTCAAGTTTATTGTTGTTGTGCCTACGCTATCCATCAAAGCCGGAACCATTGATTTTTTAAAATCGGATAGTAGTCGTGAGCATTTTAAAGAGCAATACGGAAAAACACTTCACTTACACATTGTTGAAAGTCAGAAAAACGGCAAAAGTAAAAAATCATACATTCCACCCGCAGTAAGCAGTTTTGTAAATGCAGGAAATTTTGAAAAAAACAGCATTCAGGTTATGATTATCAATGCCGGTATGATAAACTCTGAAACAATGCAAAAGAGTTTTGACAAAGGACTGTTTGATAAATACACCGTTCCTTTTGATGCCGTTGGGGCTACTAAGTCCTTTATGATTATAGACGAACCGCACAAGTTCGGCACAAGCTCTAAAACGTGGGAGAACATTCAAAAAATGAAACCCCAATTTATTCTGCGTTATGGTGCAACTTTTCCCGATAAACAAGTAAAACAAAAAAATGTGCTTACCCGAAAAATTGAAACTACTTATGTTAAAGATTATCATAATTTGATTTACACTTTAACCGCAGTTGATTCATTCAATAGAAATTTGGTGAAAGGTGTTATCGGACACATCACTGAATTTGAAAGTGGTAAAAATGCAATTGTGAAATTTATTGATTCTGATGGCACCGAAGCAAGTTTTGAATTAATTGAAAACGACAAACGCAAAACAGTTACCTTAACCAAAAAGGAAAGCCTGAAAAAGGTTCATTCCGAAATGACCGACTTAACAATTGAAAATTTGAATAAAAGCACGGTTGTTTTATCAAACGGTTTGGAAATGAAAAAGGGCGACAAAATCAACCCTTATTCGTATGCAGAAAAGTTGCAGGAAACAATGATTCAAAAAGCAATAAAG
>JAHYJH010000071.1 GCA_019429185.1 Vicingaceae bacterium | reverse complement strand
TGGTCTAACACGCTATACAGACTGGTTCAAGGACCGTCTTAAAAAGACAAAATTATTAAAAAAAATAAAATTATTAAAAATTAATATTTTTTATTGGAAATCAACACAGAATCTATCGGGATGACTGGTTTTTAAAACGAGAATAACGAAGAAGTTGGACTTTAAAGTTCAGCCTCTATTTAGTTATATTATCCACAATTTTAGGTTTATAAATTATAAATTTGGAATAAATTTCTAAATGAAAAGCCGTAAATTTGTTTTTTATTTTTTTTTAATTCAAATAGATGTCAGTGAATTACCAAACAGGTGAACTTTTAGAACAAATTATTTACCCAAATGATTTAAGAGAAAAAATAACCGAAGACCAACTCCCCCAACTTTGTCAGGAATTAAGAGATTTTATTGTAGATGTTGTTTCTCAAAAAGGAGGACATTTTGGTGCTAGTTTAGGTGTTGTAGAACTCACCGTTGCCTTGCACTACGTTTTCAATACACCTTATGATAGATTGGTTTGGGACGTTGGACACCAAGCTTATGGGCATAAAATCCTAACTGGAAGGAGAAAAAACTTTCACACAAACAGAACGTACAAAGGCATTAGTGGATTTCCAAAACCTACTGAAAGCGAGTACGATACATTTGCTGTGGGGCATTCTTCCACTTCTATTTCGGCAGCTTTAGGAATGGCTATTGCCTCCCGACATAAAAATGAAAAACGCCAGCATGTAGCCATTATTGGCGATGGTTCTATGACAGCCGGATTAGCTTTTGAAGGATTAAATCATGGTGGTAGCGAAGACACTAATTTGTTGGTTATTTTAAACGACAATTGTATGTCAATAGACCCTAATGTGGGGGCGTTGAAAGAATACTTGACCGATATTACCACTTCCCAAACCTATAACAAAGTAAAAGATGAAGTATGGAATTTATTAGGGCTAATCAGCAAATTTGGCCCGAATGCTCAAGCCATTGCTCAAAAAATTGAAAATGGTATAAAATCAACCTTACTGAAGCAAAGTAACTTGTTTGAATCGCTAAACTTTAGGTATTTCGGTCCTATTGACGGGCATGATGTAAATTATTTAACCAAAGTATTAAGCGATTTAAAAGATATTCCTGGTCCAAAAATTTTACATTGCATTACAGAAAAAGGAAAAGGTTATGAACCTGCTGAATTAGGCAATACAACTCAATGGCATGCTCCAGGCTTATTTAATAAAGAAACAGGCGAAATTATTAAAATTGCTCCAAGCAGTCCGCAACCACCAAGATACCAAGATGTTTTTGGACACACCATAGTTGAATTGGCTGAAAAAAACGATAAAATTGTGGGTGTTACCCCTGCAATGCCATCAGGTTGCTCATTAAATATTATGATGAAAGCCATGCCAGACAGAGCTTTTGATGTTGGAATTGCAGAACAACATGCGGTTACTTTTTCTGCTGGAATGGCTAGTCAAGGGCTAATACCCTTTTGCAACATTTACTCCTCTTTTATGCAACGTGCCTACGATCAAGTGATACATGATGTTGCCTTGCAAAATTTACACGTAGTTTTTTGTTTAGACAGAGGTGGTTTGGTTGGAGCTGACGGAGCTACGCATCACGGAGCTTTCGATTATGCTTATTTTAGGTGCATTCCAAATATGATAATTTCTGCTCCTATGAATGAAGAAGAGTTAAGGAATTTAATGTTTACAGCTCAAGAAAAAAATCATGGACCATTCTCCATTCGCTATCCTCGTGGAAATGGAACAATGGTAAATTGGAAAACTCCTTTTAAAAGCATTAAAATTGGCACAGGAAGGAAACTAAAAAATGGTGAAGACATTGCTATTTTATCCATTGGAGATATTGGAAATCATGCCATTGAAGCTGCCAAAGAATTAGAAAACGAAGGAATTTCTATTGCTCATTACGACATGCGTTTTGTAAAACCTATAGATGAATTGCTTTTGCATGAAGTTTTTGGGAAATTTACCAAAGTAATTACCTTAGAAAATGGTGCTATTATGGGCGGTATGGGTAGTGCTGTATTGGAATTTATGGCAGATAATAACTATCAGGCAGAAGTGAAACGATTGGGAATTCCAGATAGGTTTGTTGACCATGGCTCCCAACCTGAATTGTATGCAGAATGTGGTTTTGATAAAGCAGCAATAATAAGTATAGTAAAAAATATGTTATCTGACGAGCAACTTAATAAAGTGTTGGCATAACCTCTTTATTTATGAATGGAAGTCTTCATCATATTGAAGTTTATGTTTCTGACTTAAAAAAATCTATTGAATTTTGGGAATGGTTTCTTACTGAAAAATTTTCCTATAAAATTCATCAACAATGGGAAAAAGGAATTAGTTTTAAGTTGGGAGAAACATATATCGTATTTGTTCAAACTGAAAAAGAACATTTAGCTTCCACCTATCATAGAAAAAATACGGGTTTAAATCATTTAGCATTTCATTGCGATTCAAATCAATTTGTTGACAATCTAACCAACGAATTAAAAAAGCGAAATTTCACTATCCTTTATCCAGAAAAGCATCCTTTTGCAGGAGGTAAAAATTATTATGCCGTTTTTTTTGAAGATCCTGATAGGATAAAAGTTGAGGTTGTTGCAGATAAGATTGATTTCTAAAATTCAATAACAATAACACAAATACACTCAAAAGCAACTCTTTAAAAGGTTGTTACTACTCAGTCGCTAAATTACTTGTCTAAAGACAATAAAAAAAACAAAAAAATAAGCGGCTGAGTAGTAACAACCAATTTAAAATAAAATTTTCCATATTTTATCAGTGGATCCAATTCCATCTTCAATGTATTTTTTTGATGCGTTACAAGTTTGTTCTAATTGATTTTCAATACTTAAATGATTTACAATTGCAATAAAATCATCCAACGAATCAATAGAAAACGCTCCTTTTACACTAATTAATTCTGCGGCTTCATGAAACTTTTTATGTTTAGGACCAAACAAAATGGCATTTCCAAAACTTGCAGGTTCTAAAATGTTGTGCAATGAACCAGAAAAACCACCACCAACAAAGGCAATATCTGTGTATTGATAAATAGATGCCAATATTCCGATGTTGTCAATTATCAGGATATTGAATTTTTGCACATTTTCTAGCGTTGCATTTGAATATAATACATAATTATTTTTTAACAAAGATTCAATTTTTTTGATGTGTGCTTTGCTAATATCATGAGGAGCAATAATATAGTTGAACTCTTTGTTTGTAGAGGAAATGTAATTGGAAATAATTTCTTCTTCGTTTTGCCAAGAACTTCCTAATACGATAGTTTTTTTATTGGTTGTAAATTTTTCAATAAGTGGTATTTTTTTAGGATTTAAGGAATTTTCAAAAACATTATCTATCCGAGTATCTCCTGAAACAGTTGTGTTTTCTATGTTAATTTGGTGTAATAATTTTTCTGATATTGCATTTTGAAGAAAAAAGTGTGTGAAACAACTCAACATTTTTCGATGAAAACAGCCGTAAGGTTTAAAAAAAAGTTGTGAAGGTCTGAAAACTCCAGCAATTAAATATGTTGGAATTTGTTGTTGTTTTAATTCTTGTAAATAAAAATTCCAAAATTCATATTTAATAAAAAACACTTTTTTTGGTTGAATTTTATGAATAAATTGAATGGCATTGGTTTTTGTATCAACAGGTAAATAACAAACATAATCAGCAAAATCAGTGTTTTTTCTAAGCTCATAGCCCGAAGGGGAAAAGAACGTAACTAAAATTTTATAATGAGGTTGTTCCTTTTTTAACCTTTCCATAAGCGGTTTTCCTTGTTCAAACTCACCCAAACTTGCACAGTGAAACCAAATTAATTCATCTGATGAGGAAAGATTTTCATCCAAATACGCAAAGGTGTTTTTTCTGCCTTCTATCCATTGTTTTGCTTTTGGGTTAAATAATGAAGCAATCCGAAGAAGTTGTGTGTATAAAAAGATAGAAAATTGATAAAGAATAACCATGTTTTTTTAATTTTCTAATTCTTGAATATTTTCTTTTATAACTTTTAAGCCTAAAAATCCATTATAAATCATTATTTCATTGAAACGATATTTTTCAAAATCACTTTCAGAAAAATAGGCTATATCAATTATTTTGTAATTTTGGGATAATATATTCTTTTCTAATTTTAATCCAGTAACTTGCAATTGTTCTTTGTTATCTACATAAGTACGATGAACGGAATAATAATGTTTGAATTTAGTTGAAGTGAAGTTGTAGTTCAATAGTAGTAAAAACCCTGTTAAAAAAGGAGCTAGTCCTAAAATATTAATTAAAATCACTTCATATTTTGTGAAAAAAATCCATTTAGCGTAATATCGTAGCGGTATTAATAATCCAATTACAGCAAAAAAAAATAAAAATTTACTCATAGTGCTAAATGAAATTAAAGTTTTAGGATAATAGTTAACACACCAACCAAAACCGAGAAAAAACATAACCACCATAAACACAATAAAGTTGTAACTCCTATCTTTTTTTGGTTGATAGGACACACTGTTTTTAAAATTAGAAGGTGTTTTGTCTTTATTCAACAGTTATTGTTTTACAAAAGGATTGAATTTTTTTTCATTTCCAATGGTCGTATTCGGTCCATGTCCTGTATAAACAGTAAAATCATCAGGCAAGGTAAATAACTGAGTAGAGATGCTATTTATTAGCGTATCAAAATCGCCACCTGGCAAATCGGTTCGTCCAATGCTATTAAAAAACAATACATCACCATTAATTACGAATTTGTGCAGATGATTAATAAAGACAACGTGTCCAGGAGCATGACCTGGAGTAAAACGCACTTCTAATTCAGAATTTCCAAAAGTAATTTTACTGGTTTCATCAATAAAATTAGATGGATAAGGAGATGGATCAACAGTAAAACCATATAAATGTCCGTATTCAGTAGTAGCCAATAGTGTAGGTAAATCAGCACGATGAATTTCCAATCCCAAATTATATTTTTTAGCAACAAAATTATTGCCTAATATATGGTCGATATGACAGTGTGTGTTCAATAATTTTACAGGAGTTAAATTTTTTTTATCAATAAAATTTGCTAGTTCATTTTGCTCGAAAACGCTATAACAACCAGGGTCAATAATAACGCACGTATTAGTTTCGTCAAATAAAACATACGTATTTTCTTGAAATCCATTAAAACTAAAAACGTGTACATTTAGCATAATTGTTATTTTTGTGTTTGAGGTTGTAAAATTATTATATTCATTGTAAAAAGTCTTATTTTTACACGAATCTTTTAAAAAACAAGGGGTCATGCCCCCTTGTCAAAGCAAGAATAACGAAGAAGTTGGACATTATAGACAAACTCTAAATTAGTATTATTAAAACATTAGCCCAATATAGTAGCTTTATTTTTGCAACATTTTTGTTGTTTTTGTTTACCAATGTAGATGCACAATTTTACAATGGAACTAAAGTGGGTTTTGGGAAAAATCGTGTTCAATATAAATATTTTGAATGGAAATTTTATCGTTTCACACAATATGAAACTTATTTTTATACTGGAGGAAAAGAATTAGCTGAATATACCGCAAAAGTTGCACGAAAATACATACCCGAACAAGAAGAACTGTTTGAGTATAACTTATCTGATAAGATACAATTTATAATTTATAACAAACAATCAGATTTCAAACAAAGTAACATAGGTATTAGTTTGGAAAATGGAGAAATTGGAGGCATTACCCATATTATGGGTGAAAAAGTTTTTATATTTTTCAATGGAAATCATGAAGATTTTGATATACAAATCAAAGAGGGCATTGCTCGGGTATTGATTAATCAACAAGTTTATGGAAGTAATTGGAGGCAGGTAGTTAAAAACTCTACGTTATTAACGCTCCCCGAATGGTATCAATCTGGATTAACTTCTTATATTTCTAAAGGTTGGAATTCTGACATTGAAAACAGTGTTAGAGATGGTGTTATCTCAAAAAAATACAAAAAATTTAATCGACTATCTGATAATGATGCTATAATAGCGGGGCATTCTTTATGGGCTTATATTGTGGAAACCTATGGGGAATCAGTTATTCCTAATATTTTGTACATGACCCGAGTTACCCAAAGTGTAGAAAAAGGTTTTTTGTATGTATTAGGAGTTCCAATGAAAAGTTTAACAAAGGAATGGTTAAACTATTATGAAACAGAATATAAAACAATAACCCCCTCATCAAAAGACACCTATTTAAAAGACGAATTATTTAAAATTAGGAAAAACAGAGCATATTCGCAATATAAAGTTAGTGATGATGGAAATAATTTTGCTTTTGTAACCCATCAATTGGGACAATATAAACTATACATTTATTATAAAGACACCGATAAAACATATAAAATTTTAAAAAAAGAATTCAAACTAGATAGAATAAATGATAATTCCTATCCAGTGTTGGCATGGCATCCGTCAGGAGAAATTTTAGCATTTGTTACCGAAGAAAAAGGAATGTTAAAAATGCATTATTTCGACATAAATACTGGTGCAATAGAGGTGAAAGCATTATTTCAGTTGGAAAAAGTAACTTCTATGGATTTTTCAGATTCTGGACAAGAAATGGTTTTTTCGGGTGTTTCCAAAGGTCAATCAGATTTGTATTTGTATAACATAGGAGCTAATTCACAAAAAAAAATAACCAATGATTTGTTTGATGAATTAGACCCTAAATTCATAGAAAAATCAACTAAAATAATATTCACATCCAATAGAAATAATGATTCATTAGGATATCAACCCAAAAATTTAGAGTTATTCAACAATAAAAAAGATGTTTGGATTATCGATTACTTAAGTACGAAAAAAAAACTAACACGAGTTACGGAAACCCCAAATGTTTCAGAAAAACAACCTTTCGGAATTGATGGAAAATTATATTATTTAGGAGAAGTTGATAAAATACAAACTCAGTTTACAGCAAAAAAAGATAGTTTTATAACACATATTGACACAACTGTTCATTACCATCGTTTTTATGAAGTTAATCAAGCAAGCAAATCTTACTCAAGAGGCATAAAGGAACACTTTATTAATTCCTCAAAAATAAAAACAGAGATACTTGTTGATACATATAAGTATCATTTATTAACTGGTGATTTAACAAAAACTACAACTGATTTAGAGTCTAGTTCATTGCCTATAGACTCATCTAAAAACGAGACAACTAAATTTCAGGATTCTCAATCTAAATCGCTTATTTTATTAAAACCTGTTGAAATCAAAAAAGAATTTAGAGATACAAATTCAACAGTCATAGACATAAGAAATTACACATTTGAAAACGAACAATCGACACCTATTCAACGAAATACGATTGTAATTAATGGAACTTTAAAGTCTAAAACGGATTCCTTACCAGAAGAATTTAAGTTTACTAACCAACGAAATTATAACCTATCATTTTTTAATGACAATTCGGCTGTTAAATTAAGTAATGCATTTGTAAATGGTGAATATCAATTATTTACAGGAGGACCATTTAATGGACCTGGTTTAGGAGCTTTAATAAAAATTGGAACGGTTGATTTATTTGAAGATTATAAGATTTTTGGTGGGGTTAGAATTTCATCGGGAACGAGAGAATATTTCATGACATTTCAAGATTATATAAAGCGTTGGGATAAAGAATATACATTTGCCCGAACTTCTTTTAGTGCTTCTAATGGAATTGATGTTTTTGGAATTGCGACCAACACATTGCATTATTCCTTGAAATATCCTTTCAGTGAGGTAGCCAGTGTTAGAGGTACATTAAGTGCCAGAAATGATAATATTGTTACTAAATCGGTTGATCAATTTGCATTAGCACAAAAAGATATCAATGAACTAAGAGGTATATTGAAATTGGCTTATGTATTTGATAATTCCAGGCATAAAATGACTAATATTTACTATGGAACTAAATTTAAACTTTTTGGTGAATACTACCAAGAAGCTACTAATGGTTCTGCTAGCGATGGAACTAGAGGAAACACGCAAGTTGTTGGGTTGGATTTAAGACATTCATTAAAAATTAGTAGAGAAATTGTTTGGGTAAACAGGCTTGCATCTAGTGCTTCTTTTGGAAATGAAAAATTAATTTATTACCTAGGAAGTGTTGATGAATGGTTGCCTATTGGTGGTTCCGACAGGTTCGTTAATCAAGAAGATATTGATTTCACTAAAAATTATCGTTATCAAGCTTTAGCAGCTAATTTGAGAGGATTTGCACAAAATATTCGTAGAGGGTCTAATTTTGCTGTAATTAATAGTGAAGTAAGAGTTCCTGTATTCAAATATTTTATTCGCAGACCTATACGTTCAAAATTTATTGAAAATTTCCAACTTATTGGCTTCGCAGATGCTGGTTCGGCTTGGGATGGAGCAAGTCCTTGGGACAAACAAAACAGAATTAACAAAGAAATAATAGTTGATGGACCACTTAAAGTAACCGTTTTTAAACACGTAGAACCTATTGTTGGAGGATATGGATTTGGTATGAGAACAACGCTTTTAGGCTATTTTGTTAGAGCAGATTGGGCGTGGGGTGTGGAAGACGGAGTATCCAAAAAACGTCCAATTTTCTACCTTTCTTTGAGTTTAGATATTTAGATTAGGTGTTAGTAGTTAGTAGTTAGTAGTTAGTAGTTAGTAGTTAGTAGTTAGTGTCATTCAGAACGAAATTTTATAAACTGAGGCACGAAGTTTAATAAAATGAAGTGATGAATCTCAAATCTGTAATCCTTTATGAAAAACCTTATCCAACAAAAAGCTACCGAATATAAAGCAGAAATTATTGCACTGAGAAGGCATTTGCATCAACATCCCGAATTATCTTTTAATGAAATTGAAACAAGTAAGTTTGTTTGTAAGCAACTTACCGAATACGGAATTAATTATACAAAAGACATTGTAAAAACAGGTGTAGTTGCACTTATTGAAGGCAAAAATCCTACTAAAAAAATTATAGCTTTACGTGCAGACCTAGATGCTTTGCCCATAATTGAAGAAAATGAGGTGTCCTATAAATCACTAAACCATGGCGTAATGCACGCTTGTGGACATGATGTTCACACAGCATCATTATTAGGAGTAGCCAAAATTTTAAATGAATTAAAAGATAAATGGGATGGAAGTGTGAAATTAATTTTTCAACCTGGTGAAGAAAAACTACCTGGAGGTGCTTCTTTAATGATAGAAGAAGGTGTGTTGAAAAATCCTTCACCTGTTTCCATTATCGGACAACATGTTTATCCTCAGTTAGAAGCAGGAAAAGTTGGTTTTAGAAAAGGAATGTATATGGCATCAACAGATGAACTCTATTTAACGATTAAAGGAAAAGGAGGACATGCTGCATTACCAACAGAATACAATAATCCGTTGTTGATTGCCTCAACATTGCTGTTGGAACTAGATAAAGCATTTATGAAGCAAGTTCCCTGCTATTCATTATTAGAATCTGATAATGAACGAATCCCAACTGTTCTTGCTTTCGGAAAAATTATAGGAAATGGAGCTACTAATGTTGTTCCTAATGAAGTTAAAATAGAAGGCACTTTTAGAACCATGAATGAGGCATGGAGAACCGAAGCCCATTACAAAATGAAAAATATTGCAGAGCAAATTGTAACAAATTTAGGTGGAAGTTGTGCGTTTGAAATTAGAAAAGGCTATCCTTTTTTGGTAAATGATGAAGTGGTTACACAAAATGCAATAGATGCAGCCATTCAATTTTTAGGAAAAGAAAATGTGATTGATTTGGATGTTAGAATGACTGCTGAAGATTTCGCTTATTATTCTCAAGTAATTCCAGCTTGTTTTTACCGATTAGGTATAGCCAAAAAAAATGTAAAGGCTTCAGGGTTACACACTCCAACTTTTGATATTGATGAAAATGCAATTGAAACAAGTATTGGTTTAATGTGTTGGTTAGCTATTAATGAGTTAAAAAATTAAGAAAAGAAAAATTATCTCAATTAGGAGTTCAACCATTTTAAAAATCGTTGCAGGAAGTTTAGCACTTCCTTTTGTTCCATTTCACTGAAAGTAAGGTTGTCTTCTTCTTTTAGAATAGGTTTAGTTGGTTGCTTTATCTTCCTAACAACAGGCTTTTGTTTAGTTACTCTCTTTTCGTAATGTAATTTTTTTGCTTCTTTGGCTTTTTGTTTTAATTTTTCTTGGTGCTTGGCTTTTTCTTTTTCTTTCGCACGTTGTTTTTTTTCATCTTCGGCCGATAAAATGTTTTTTTCCTTTGTTGCTAAATCTTTCAAACGAAGAGCTTCAGCAAGTTTTCTTTCACGTTCTTTCTTGTTTTTTTCTTCTGAAATTCGTTTGAGTTCTTTTTTTTCTTGTGCTTCTTTTTCTTTAAGGGCTTTTAAATGCTCTCGTTCAGCTTTCTTTTTTTGTTCTAATGCTTCTTCTGTATAAACTACACCATCAAGTTCTATCTCAATTTTTGATTTATCGGGAAGGTCAATTTTTCCAATTATTTTTGGGGTAATAGTGGTTGGTTTTTCAACAGGAGTTTCTTTTTCTATTACCTTATTTTTGACAGGAATAGTTACTTTTTCTATTTTTTCTTCAACAGGTTCTTGAGTTTTAGGAAGTAAATTTTTTTTTTCGGGTTTAGGTTGGAAATGAAGAATAATTTCATCAATAAATGCATCAGGTATTTTTGAATTAGGATGAATGTTAAGGATAACATTTTTCTCTTTTTCAAGAAAAGAAACAATCTGGCTTGTTTTTGTGTTAATTTTCCGAGCTAATTGACCTAATCTCATGGCATTGAATTTTTATGCAAAGCTATGGAAATAAGGTGAGTTAAAAAAAATAATGCGTATTTAATAAGGCTTATTACTCCTTATTTTCTTTAAAAATATAAGTAATTTCGATAGGGTTTTTATCTATGTTAGGATGAATGTTAGAATCATCTTCATCTTCATCCTCATCATCTTCTTCCCAATGATGTACTTTTTTTTGTGGGCCTTGTTTTCGGTAATAAATTGATAAAATAAGACCTGCAACAAATCCCCAGAAATGACTTTCAAATGAAATGTGTTTTTTTATAGGAAAAATCCCCCAAATCATACTTCCATAAATAAAAACAACAAAAAAAGAAATGGCAATAAGTTGTATGTTTCTGCGAATAAATCCACTTATTAATAAAAATGAAAACAACCCATAAATAACACCACTTGCACCAATGTGCATTGCTTCTCTGGCAGAAACCCAAGTCCAAAATCCTCCCATTAAAAAAATCCATAAAAACACTTTTAAAGCAATTTCTTTATAAAAATAAAAAAGGGTAGTTCCTAAAATCAATAATGGGATGGCGTTGTTAATAAGATGAGAGGCATCGCCATGAAGAAATGGAGCAAATATAACACCTTTTAATCCTGTTAATTTTCTTGGATAAATACCATAATTACTAAAATTTACTTCAAAAATAACTTCAATAAAAAAAATGAAAGCTATTGTAAATACAAAAAGAAATGGATAGAGTAGTGAATTTAGGAACTGATGCTTTTCTGTTTTATCCATTATTAAATTAAAGTTATTTTAATCCCCTAACCTTTTTTATGTTTTCATAAGCTTGTTGCACTTGTTGAAACTTCTCTTTTGCAGCATGTTGAAACTCTTCCCCCATGTGGCTAACTTTATCAGGGTGGTATTTAACAGCCATTTTTCGATAGGCTTTTTTAACATCATCATCAGTAGCATTTTCAGGAATTTCTAAAATTTTAAAATCACTATCTGTTTGTTTAACAAACATAGCTTTAATAGAATTAAAATCATGCGTTGGAATTCCAAGATAAGCACTTATTTTAGAAATAACAGTTAGTTCTTGATGGTTAATTTCACCGTCAGAAGCAGCAACACCAAACAATAAATGCAACATTTGAATACGAGCTGATAAAACTGTGTATGTTCTAATTTGAACACAAACTTCTTCAATAGGCACATCTTTCTTTAAAATTTCTCTAAGCGTTATTAAATGTTGTTGTGTTTTTTCAGATCCAAATTGTTTGTGAAAGAAATTCTTAACATAATCAAGCTCAGATTTTAAAACCTTTCCATCGGCATTCATAACAGCCGCAACTAACACCATTAAACTTAGGGCAAAATCATTGGGTTGAGAAGAATATGCTCTCTGTGTGGATGATTTTATTGAAATGTTACCATCTAAAGAACTATCAATGGCAGAACCAACAGCAAATCCTAAAAAAGCACCAATCGGTCCGCCTAAAGCCCATCCTAAACCACCACCTATCCATTTACCAAATTTTGCCATTGTAATTTAAAAGACCAAAATTAAGAATATTGAAAACAATAACTAATTTATTTTTTTAATTGGATTTTTTTTTTGAATATTCGCATTCATTTTTTTTGATTTAAAGTTTCTAAATATTGACAGCAGTTGTCCCATATAAAATTACTTGCCCATCAATAAAAACGGGAGCTATTTATTCATTTACAACTTCAAGCGATGAAGTTTATGAAGTCCGTTTTGGTAGAAAAGAAGATAATATTTTACATGCATCCATAGTTTTTGGAGTAACAAATGAAAAATATGATGGAGAAGAATATAGTTTAACAAATAAGGGAGAAGTTTACAGAGTGATGCGAACTGTTGTGGAAATTGTGAAAATTTATAGAAAAGAGCATCCCAATGTTAACCGTTTTGAATATACAGGTGAACAAAGTCAGAAAGAAAAAAGTAAAAATAAAAACATACGATTAGCACTTTATAGTCGTTACATAAAAGAAATTTTTGATGACAATTGGTCAGTTGAAAATATTAATGATAAAGTGATAATAAGTAAGGTATAGTTTTTGTTGTATATTTAATAAAATCAAATGAAGTTAATTAAATGTTAAAAAATATTAAATAAGAAACTAAAATAGAGTTTCATGCGTTAGTGATATAATAAAAATACTTTAGAATGATTTTAAATAAGAAAAATCAACCTTAAATTTGCAAAAAAAATAAAAAAAAAATGAGACAATTAAAGATTACACAACAAATAACAAAAAGAGAGAGTAGGTCATTAGAAAAATACCTTCAAGAGGTTTCGCGTGAAGGTATGATTACTGCTGATGAAGAGGTGGAATTAGCTCAACGAATAAAAGAAGGAGACGAAGCAGCTTTAGACAAATTAGTTCGATCTAATTTGCGTTTTGTTATTTCTGTTGCCAAACAATATCAAAACACAGGTTTAACTTTAGAGGATTTAATCAACGAAGGAAATCTTGGACTAATTGAAGCCGCAAAGAGATATGACCACACCAAAGGGTTTAAATTTATTTCTTATGCAGTTTGGTGGATTAGACAAAGCATTCTTAAAGCAGCAGCTGATAATTCTAGAACAATTAGATTGCCTCATAACCGACTTGGTGAAATTCAAAAAATTAACAGAGCTTCAAGTGAGTTTGAGCAAACAATGGAAAGAGAACCAACTGATGCTGAATTGAGCGAAATTTTAGATATGGATATTGAAAAAATTCAAAATTCTAGAAAAATGTCTAAAAAACAATCTTCTTTAGATGCTCCAATGGCAAATGATGATGACAACAACAGCTTAGTAAGTGTTATTGAAAGTCAAGATTCTCCCGCACCAAGTGATTTATTGATTCATGAATCACTATCAACAGACATAGAAAGAACGCTTCAGTTTTTAAAAGGAATGGAAGCAGAAGTTATACGTTTGTTTTATGGATTGAGCGATAGAAAAGAAATGACACTTGAGGAAATTGGAAATCATTTCGGGCTAACAAGAGAAAGAATCCGACAAATAAAAGAAAGAGGTTTGAGAAGGTTAAAAAGACTTTCAAGAACAAATAACCTTCAAACGTATTTGTAGGAAATTTAAACAACAAAAAAAAGCATCTCAATTATTGAGATGCTTTTTTTTTTGAATATATTTAACCTCTAAAAAATATTGGAACAATTATTGAAATTGACAAAAATCAATTTAAAATATAGGACTATGAAAAAATTTTACTTTCTACTTTTATTTATTATAATATCTCTTTTTTCACAAGCACAATATTCTTCTTATGATGTCGGAAGATGGAGCTTAGGACTTAATATTGGAGGTTCCTTCCAACAAGCTGATGTAAGTAATGATTTTTTTGGATTGGGTTATGGAGCAACTTTAGAATATCATTTGTTTAGAAAAAGGTATAGCTATTTCGGGGTTTCTTTAAGAGGTAGATATTTAAATACAAGAACCTACGGACAAGATTATACACTACATTCTGGATTAATTTCTAATGATGCAATTAATGGTGTTAATTCACCAACAATAGATTATTCAAATTCCCCTATTTTTTTAAACAATAAAACTTTAGTTAATGAATTTTCATTAGAGTTAATGCTAAAATGGAATAAATGGTATCAAGAGAAAGGAATTTTATTTTACCTGTATTTAGGAGGAGGAGGAACAGCGTTTGAAACCTCTACCAATCAATTAGATGCGTTTGGAAATGTATATGATTATAGTGTTGTTGACATCAATACAGGCAAAAGCAATACGCTTAATCAAATAGAAACATTAAATGATGAAAGTTATGAATCTGCCTTGACAAATAAGGATGTGAAAACTTTTGTTTTTACACCTACGGTTGGGTTAGGCTTGGGGTTTAGAGTTGTTCCAGGGTTTGATATTGCATTAGAACATAAAATTTCATTTCCACAAACTGATTTATATGATGGGCAAATGAATGCTCCAACTACTTCTTTCATTAAAGATGTTTATCACTACACTTCATTAGGTTTTATTTTCACTATTGTTAGAAATAATTTCAAGGAAAATTCCGAAACTTTTACGCCAGCAGTAATTCCTTCACCAACAGTTACTCCAACACCAATAACAACAACTCCTACTTATACACTTAAAAAGCCAGAAATAACTATAGTAAAACCAACGATAAATTCTTACAACTATCCAGATTGTAGTATTGAAATAGTTGCTAACATAAAATCGGTTGTTTCTAAAAACGATATTGAATTTTTCCATAATGGACAAAAAGTGCTTCCTCAGTATTTTACTTATAACAGTCCAGAATTTAAAGCAAATGTAAGTTTGAAAGAGGGAATAAATACGTTCAAGATAACAGCAAAAAATACTTCAGCATCAACTTCAAAAGAATTTACATTTACTTGTAAAGATGAAAATTACATTACAATATGTCACAATAAATCAAATGGACAAAAAGAAGTGATTTCTATAAAATCTTCAGAATGGGAAATGCACCAAGGACATGGCGACACCAAAGGAAAATGCCCAGAAGAGAAAAAGATGATTACCATTTGTCATAACGTGCCAGGGCAAAGTGGTGTTACTCAAACAATAGATATTCCAGAATCTGAATGGTTGATACATAAATCTCATGGTGATATAATGGGGAAATGTTATACCGTTCCAAAAAAGCAAATATCCATTTGCTTAAACAATCAAAACCTAACCATAAATGAATCGCAATGGTTTAGTTATCAATCACAAGGAGCAACTCTGGGAACGTGTCCACAAATAAAAATGCTAACAATTTGCATTATACCACCCACAGGAAATGTGCGAAAAACCATTACAATACCCGAAACAGCATGGGCAAGTTATCAGGCACAAGGGGCGATATTAGGAGCGTGTCCACCAGTAGAGCCAACCACTGTAATATGTCATAAAAACGCCAATGGAACTAAAGTAACGATGACCATACCCGAATTTAGATGGGTAGAGCATTTCAATCATGGAGATACCAGAGGAGTTTGTCCAAAAGTGGAGAAAAAGATAACGATATGTATGGACAATAAAACCTTAACTATAAATGAATCGCAATGGCTCAGTTATCAATCACAAGGAGCAACTTTGGGAGCGTGTCCACAAATAAAAATGCTAACAATCTGCATCATACCACCTACAGGAAATGTGCGAAAAACCATTACAATACCTGAAACAGCATGGGCAAGTTATCAGGCACAAGGGGCGATATTAGGAGCGTGTCCACCAGTAGAACCAACCACTGTAATATGTCATAAAAACGCCAATGGAACAAAAGTAACGATGACTATACCCGAATTTAGATGGGTAGAGCATTTCAATCATGGAGATACCAAAGGAGTTTGTCCAAAAGTGGAGAAAAAGATAACAATATGTTTAGACAATAAAAACCTAACCATAAATGAATCGCAATGGCTCAGTTATCAATCACAAGGAGCAACTCTAGGAGCGTGTCCAAAAGAAGAGAAAAAGATAACGATATGCCATTATCCTCCCGGAAACACTGGTAATCCACAAACGATAGAGATACCAGTAAGTGCATGGCCAGCCCACCAAGCACATGGTGATGTTCAAGGGCCTTGTCCACAGATAACAACTCCTCCAGACACAACTGGAACTGGTAACTCAGGAAATGGCAACAAAAAAATAACGATTTGTCATTATCCTCCAGGAAATACGAGCAATCCTCAAACTATCGAAATAGCTCAATCCGCATGGGCAGCACACCAAGCTCATGGAGATACTTTGGGAGAATGTGGAAGTTCAAATAAAAATAAAGGAGAAATTAAAAAAGGCACACTGAAACCCTAAAAATAATATGCTTATCTAAATAAGTTCCAATTGTTTGAAAATCAATTTGATTGCCCCAAACCCTAAAGGGAGCAAATTGATTTTCTTCACACCTTTTAGGGATGGGGTAAATGAAGGGAATCAATTACCAAAATAGGTAAACAAACAGATAAGCATAAAAAATAATTATAATGAAATTGGATAAAACATATTGGAATAATCGATATAAAGAAAATGAAATAGGGTGGGATATAGGAGAAATATCAGCACCACTTAAAGCGTATTTTAATCAACTCACTAATAAAGATTTAAAAATTATTATTCCGGGTTGTGGAAATGGGTATGAAGCAGAGTATTTAGTCGAAAATGGATTTAAAAATGTTTTTTTAGTGGATGTATCTCCTTTAGCGTTGGAAAGTTTTAGTCAAAGAGTACCTCATTTTCCCAAAGAAAATTTAATATGCGATGATTTTTTTAATCACTCCGAAACGTATGATTTAATGGTGGAACAAACCTTTTTTTGTGCGTTACATCCTAGTTTGAGAACAAATTATGCTCAACATACAGCGGAAATATTAAAACCAAATGGTAAATTAGTAGGCTTATTGTTTGATGCTGTTTTAAACACAGACCATCCACCGTTTGGAGGAAATAAAGAAGAATATTTAACGTATTTCACTCCATTTTTTGATGTGGCTATTATGGAAACAGCAACGAATTCCATACCACCCAGAGCAGGAAGGGAGCTTTTTATAAAAATGACAAAAAAAATAACCTGATGTTTAAAGATTTAATTATTGTTGAGTTAGCAAGTGTTTTGGCTGGCCCCGATGTAGGGATGTTTTTTGCAGAAATGGGAGCAAGGGTGATTAAGATAGAAAACAAAAATACCAACGGAGATGTAACCCGACAATGGAGAACAGTTTTAGAAAAAAGTAATAAAGAAAATGTTTCCGCTTATTTTTCAGCGGTAAATTGGAATAAAGAACATCTGTTTTTAGACTTAAAACAAGCCAACGATAAAAAACAAGTTGCTGATTTGCTAAAAGATGCAGCGATTGTAATTGCTAACTTTAAACCCGGTGATGCGGAAAAATTTTCTCTAGATTATTATTCGATTAAACAAATCAACCCGACCATTATATATGGAGAAATAAATGGTTTTGGAGAGGCTGACAACAGAGTGGCTTATGATGTGGTGCTACAAGCCGAAACAGGTTTTATGGCTATGAATGGCACAGCAAGTTCAGGACCTTTAAAAATGCCTTTAGCCATGATAGATATTTTAGCTGCCCATCAGTTAAAAGAAGGAATGTTAGTAGCATTACTCAACAAAACACAAAGCGGTAAAGGAGCTTATGTTCAAGTTTCCTTGTATGATGCAGCCCTTTCGTCATTAAAAAACCAAGCAACCAACTGGTTAATGAATGGCGAGAATGCTAAGTTAATAGGCTCATTACATCCTAATATTGCTCCTTATGGAGAAACGTACCAAACCAAAGATGGCAAATGGATCGTATTGGCAATTGGTACGGACAAACAATTTAAAAGTATGTTGACTATTATTGGAGCAACAGCATTAATTAACGATGAAAGGTTTTTAAGCAATGTTAAAAGAGTGGAGAACAGGAGTGTTTTAGATGATTTATTGAAAAACTATTTTAACCGTATTTCTTTATCTTTTTTTCAAGAAAAGTTCAATAAAGCCAATATTCCGTTTGGAGTAATTAAAGATATTAAAACTGTTTTTGAAGAGGAGAAAGCCAACGCTTTAGTTTTAGAAGAGAAAGTAGGAAACATTAACACCAAAAGAATTAAAACGGCTGTTTTTAAGATAACGGAAGGGTGAAAGGTAAATGTTATTAGTGAGCCATTCATTTTTTTCTCTTGCCACAAATTACACAAATTTTCACAGATTTGTTACACAGAAAAACCCCTGCTCTGTATGTAGTCTGAAGCCAAGTTTGTGTGTTGGAGACTACAGACTAAATAATTTTCTTAGAACAAACATAAGCTTTTTTTCTAAAAGTCCTTAGTCGCTTCCGCACTTACACCGCTTCAGACAAAGGACAGTGAGGGAATTGGATACAAGCAAGAGAAGCAGAACTTTTGCCAGTTCCCTACTTCCATGTGGTGTTTACCTTGCCTGAAGCTATTAACCCAAGTTGCAGGTCATAAGTTAAAAAAATGTTAAATTCAGTCAAAAAAGACCTTTAAAAAACTGATTTAATCCTATTAATCTTAAATATCCCAATAAAATAAGGGTTTAAGTTTTAGAATT
>JAHYJH010000070.1:10000-18978 GCA_019429185.1 Vicingaceae bacterium | reverse complement strand
GTTGTAATTTTCATCTGCAAAATGTTTCACCTAAATTGGTGAAAATAATTGAAAGTGAAAAGTCTTTAAAGCATTAGTTTTACTGACTTTTCAACTTTCTTTTCAACATACTCTTGCGGATTTAAGGGGTATATTAAACTTTCTCTTTTTTTACTGAATGATATCATTTATTTAATCGTTATTTTCTATTACATTTGCCCACTATTTAGACTAATTCTAAATAAAAACAAATGACTTTAGATCAACTCATTGAAAATGAATTAGGAGTAATTATCAAAATTGATGATATTACGCTCGAAGAACAATTACTCTCGTTAGGTTTTATCGTTGGTGATGAAGTTAAAGTAGAACGAATTGCTCCGTTAAATGATCCAATTTTAATTTCATCAGGTTTAAATTATATCAGCATCAGAAAGCTAGATGCCAAACAAATTGAAATTACAAAGCAATTTTAAATAAGTGGATGGAACAATCAATAGAACATAGTACAATAAAAACGATTTATCTTGTTGGTAATCCAAACACAGGAAAAAGCTCCTTATTTAATGCACTTACTGGTCTAACACAAAAAATAGGTAATTTCCCTGGTGTAACCGTTGATAAAAAATCAGGATTTTGTACCATCAACAATAAACAAGTTGAAGTTGTTGATTTGCCAGGAACTTACACACTAAAACCAACTTCAGAAGATGAAAAGGTTGCAGTAGATAATATAAAGGCACTAAATCAGGAATCACTTATCATAGTAATTGCTGATGTAACTAATCTTAAAAGAAATCTATTATTATGCTCTCAAATTATTGATTTAGGTAAACCAGTAATATTAGTACTAAACATGATGGATTTACTTGAAAGAAACAAGCAAACCATTAACATTGATTTATTGTCAAAGCATTTAGGAATACCCATTGTTGCCGCAAATGCGAAATTAAACAAAGGAGTAAATGTACTAAAAGAAACTATTTCGACCTACACATTTTCATCGGTATCATTTTTAGAAAAATCAGCCATCAATGGTTCTGTTGATGAAACTATTTTAAGATACAAAAAAATTTCGTCCATTATTCAAACTTGTTTTGATGGGGGTACAGACAACAAATTTATAAACCTTACTAAGAAAATTGACAATATTATTACCCATAAATTTTACGGGTATGCAATTTTTTTAGGAATTCTTTTTTTAATTTTTCAAGCCATTTTTTCATGGTCTTCTTATCCTATGGAATTAATTGAACAAGGTTTTCTACTTTTAGAAGGTTTTGTAAGTAAACTTCTTCCTCAAGGCTTATTGAATGATTTAATTGTAAATGGAATTCTTGCCGGACTTAGCGGTATTGTTGTTTTTGTTCCACAAATAGCAATGCTTTTTGCGTTTATAACCATTCTTGAAGATACTGGATACATGTCGAGAGTGAGTTTTTTGATGGATAAAATTTTACGAAAATTCGGATTAAATGGAAAATCAATCATACCCTTAATAAGCTCCACAGCATGTGCTGTTCCTGCCATTATGAGTACCCGAACAATTAGTAATTTAAAAGAACGACTTATCACAATTATGGTTTCACCTCTCATAAGCTGTTCTGCACGAATTCCTGTTTATACCTTATTAATTGCATTAGTTGTTCCCGAAAATCATACTATTGGTATTTTTAATATGCAAGGAATTATTATGATGGGCTTATATTTATTAGGCTTTGTTGCCGCTCTATTGGCTGCATCGGTTTTTAAAATGATTATCAAATCTAAAGAAAAAAGTAGCTTCACTATGGAGATGCCAATTTACCGAATGCCTCGCTGGAACAATGTTGGATTTGCAATTTACAATAAAGTAAAAGTGTTTTTATTTGAAGCAGGAAAAATAATTATAGCTATTTCCATTATCCTTTGGGCATTATCTTCTTTTGGACCAGGTAATAACTTCGCTGAAATTGAAAAGAAATATTCCACTCCCGAATTTAAAAAATTGCCTAATGAAGAATTAAACCCTTTAATTGCTGCTGAAAAACTAGAAGCATCCTACGCAGCCTATCTTGGGAAATTTATTGAGCCAATTATTAAACCTATTGGTTTTGATTGGAAAATAGGTATTTCATTAGTAACGTCTTTTGCCGCTAGAGAAGTTTTTGTAGGAACAATGGCCACCTTATATAGCGTTGGCGATGAAGAAAATACCATAACCATTAGACAAAAAATGCTTCAAGCCAAAGACCCTGTTACGGGCAAACAACTCTATAACAAAGCAACAACTTTTTCGTTACTTATTTTTTATGCTTTTGCAATGCAGTGTATGGCCACGTTGGCAGTTGTTTATAGAGAAACTAAATCCATAAAATGGCCAATTATTCAGGTAGTTTATATGGGAATATTAGCTTATTTATCTAGCTTTGTTGTGTTTTCAATATTTTCTTAAGATAGAGCAATAAATGACCGAAAAAGAATATGAAATATTAGGTAAATATGTACCCGAAACCAGTTTGCCCATCTTAAAAAAATGGTTTGAACAACGCTTTTTTTTATTGAAAATTACCAAAAAGAGAAGCACCAAATTAGGTGATTTCAGGCATGCTTTTAATGGAAAACCTTGCAGAATATCAGTAAATGGTAACCTCAATAAATATTCTTTTTTAATTACACTTACGCATGAATTTGCTCATTTATTGGTGTGGGATAAACATCAAAACGAACCAAAATCGCACGGAGAAGAATGGAAAACTGAATTTGCAAAATTGATGCACGTTCATTTGCAACGAGGCGTTTTTCCTCCCGATTTAGAAAAAGTATTAATTAAACACTTACAAAATCCTCCCGCATCATCTCAAGTAGATATGAAACTGGTAGAAACATTGAAAAAATATAATAATACCCCACCAGCATTGCTTTTAAAGGAAATTCCAGAAGGAGCAATATTTGCTCTTGAAAACAAAAGAGTGTTCAAAAAAATGGAAAAAAGAAGAACCCGAATTTTGTGTGAAGAAGTTGCAACAAAAAAAAGATACCTTATTCATTGCGTGGCAGAAGTGGTTTTATTGCCACTGTCGAAGTGATGGATTTACTAAATTTAAACGTAAATTGTTCTCGGTTTGTGGTGTAGCAATTTCAAAGCTCCACTCGCTGTGCCGAGTGAGTAATATTTTTACAACCTTTAGTGGTAGTGTTGTGTCGGAAAAAAGAAAAGTAAATACTGAATATGCTTATTTTTAGACCTGACAGGTTTCCAAAACCTGTCAGGTCTTTCTTTTTAATGGGTTATTTAATAATGGTAGTTTTTTAACTGTTATAAAGTGGAACTGTAAGATTTGCTAAACAAAGAGCAGCAGAAGATTTTACTTAACACCACCAGCGTGGACGCTGGCGGCAGCGGAGGGTTTTAAATCTTCCGATTTTTTATTAGTAGCATCATTATTTGGCTTCTTCAACAATTCTTCCTTGATAATTTTTTCATCATCAATCAGGTTAGCTATCTTGCTCATTAATTCATTTAATTCAATCATGGCTAATAGTTTTTAGTATTCGATATTTTAAAAATTTATTTGAAAAGGCATACTTTTTTTAAGCATTCCACTTTCATTTTTATAGAAGATGCTCTCAACATATAATTTTCCCGAATTACAGTCTGCTGATTTTATTAATTTATTTTTGATCTCATCACTTAAAAACTTTCCTTTGTTTTTTATTTCTATTATTCTATTACCATTGCCACAAACTTTACTTACTTTAAATTCCTCTAATGGAAAAACTAATTCTTTGGTTTCATTTTTTAATGTCAATACCAGTGGCTCATTAAAAGCTGCTAAATCGTTAATAATATTATTTTTAGCTAAGGGATTAAGTTTTATATCTCCTAAATAATACATTGGTTCGTTATATATATCAATGATAATTTCCTTAACCAAAACATTGTCCTTACCTACAACTTCATAAATTATAATAGAGCCCTCTCCAGTTTTATTTGGAAAAATATAAATCAATTTATCTTTTTGCTCAATTGTTCCATGCGTAAAACTAAAACGGTATTTTCTGTTTTTATCTGTTTGTGTAAATTGTGCTGCATAGTTTTCTTTAACAATCATATAGTCCGTATCCAATATAACATTAATATCGCTTTCGGGTTTAACAACTGTAAATTCATAGTGCTTGTTTTGAGCTTTTAATTCACAAAAAGCAATTAGTATAATTAGTAGGATAATTATTTTTTTCATCTGTTTTTTTATTTTAAATGTTTAGTAATTCTTGTGTAGAAAGCTTTTTAAAATCTTCGTAGCCAATCAGCTCCATATTAAAGGTGGTTGAAGGCTGCTTATTAATGTTTTGAAACTGTTTGTTACTTACTATTCCAACGGCATTTTTATCGGGAATAAGTGTCCAAAGTGTATAGTTTTCTCCTGGGTTATATGGTAATCCTTTTGCTAAATCTAAAGTAGATAATTTTACCACATTGTTTTTATCTAACATTACTAAATAAGCCATGTTTACATCAATTTCTTGTTGTTGGTTATCTACAAAGCGTGGGGCTGTTTTCTGCTCGCTAGGGAGCATTTCGGGTTTGTCACAATTCCAAACACCAAACTTATTAATCTCAAATTCACGGTAAATTTTATTGTTTACCTCAGCCATTTCTTGCAATTTTTTTTGTCTTTCTTTTTCAAGCCTTCTCATTTCTCTTTCTTTTATTAAAGCAAGACGTTTCATTTCTTCCAATTCCTTGGCTTCTTCAGCCAATTGCTTTCTAACTTGCTTTTTGTAATCTTCTACCGAGTCAACATTAGCCATAAAGTTGTTGTAAAGAGCATCATGCATTGCTTGGGCTTTTTCAAAATTTTCCCCATCAAATACAGGAATTACTGCAAAGCACACTTTTTGAGTGAAATCGGAAAAGCAAACTGTATATTCGTTTTTCTTGCTAGCTTTTTCTATTTCAACACTATTCCATCTACGCTCAGCATATTTTGGATGAAAGTTTTTATCTCCATCACTTACCTGAAACTTCACTTTTTTAAAGGCTTTTAAAATCGGAAAATCATTAAAGTTGGCATTAATGTTAAAACTGTGTTTATTGATATCCAATTTAATAGGTGCTGTGGGAGTTTGCTCGTACATTGCCATTAAACTATCGGTAAGTTTATCTTTTTCATCCATCAATTTTTGCTTAGTTGCTGCTTTTGGATGATTTTTCAGTTCTGCATCAACTTTGGCAATTTCTTCTTTAGTAAATCCATCTTTATCTCTGTTTTTATACATCCATTTTTTTTCTTCTGCTGAAAAATAATAAATGTTATAATCATCTTCAACTTGCATACTGGCTAAATCTACTTTAACTTTTTTGTCATTTGCAATATAAAGCGGATTTTCATTTTGGTAAGCCAACATTTCAAACATACCTCCCGATTTAAAGTTCATTTTCACACCATTACTATCGTAATTCATTGGGATTCCAGACAAAAAAACTTCTTTTTGGTCTAAAAAATCTCGGTATTTTAAGTCAATTTTTCCAGTAATCAAATTTCCACTACTATCAACCAAGGTATTTTCAGGTATGTTTATTACCGTACCTCCATTGGTAATAACTTGTGTGGGTTTGTCTTTTTCTATAGTAAGTTCTATCAATTCATGTTCTATTGGTATTCCAATTGGCGAATGATAAATGGCAGTATAAGAACCATTGCTATACGCTTCTTTTTCATCAATCATAAATATTAACATAATAACAAAAGTGCTTACAGCCACCATAGATAAAAACTTTGGCGAGCGATAAAATGGTGTTTTCAAACGGTTATACTTCGACAACACTTTATTAAAGTCCTTATGTTTTAGGGCTTTTTCGTCTGAAAATTTATTTTTTATATCTATTTTTTTCATGATGATATCTATTTAATGAGGTCTTTTAATTTTGTTAAAGCTCTGTTAGTTTTAACACGAGCATTGTTTTCGTTGGTATTGATTATTTCTGCAATTTCTTTGTATGATCGGTTTTCAAAAAACTTGAGTTCAATTAACTCAATGTTATCATCAGATAATTTTCCGAGAGCCAACACAAGCTGTTGGGTTTTATTTTCTTTATCCACTACTGCCTCAATATCATTTTCGCTATTATCTACCAAGTAATTCAACTCCTCTTCCGAAACTTGTAAATACTTATTGCTCTTATCCTTTCTGTAAAAATCTATTAGCTGGTTTCTGGCAATTCTATACAACCAACTGCTAAAGGGTAATCCTTTAAAATTATAGGTAGAAATTTTAAAAAGAGCTTTAGCAAAAATGTCGGAAGTAATTTCAGCAGCATGATGTTCATCTTGCACACGTTTTAATACATAATTAAAAATGGCTAAAAAATAGCTGTCGTAAAGTGGAGCAAAATCAGCTACATTTTGTTGAGTTTTTTTAATTTGCTCATACTCCAAATTAATAATACTGGTTGTTTTATGGTATATCGATTCTTTTATCATGAGCAAATTTTAGTTGATTAGGATTTTGCTTTCATACTTAATAACGCATACTTTTCATTTCGTTACATCTTTTTTTAAAAAATACGATTTTAGATGTTGAAACAAAACAAGTGGTTAGTAAACAGATATTTATAAATGTAAAAAAATAACCAATTATGTTCTCTCCCACAAATGCTTTGTGCCAAATCCAAGTGTGTTGTCAGTCATTTTTAGATATTCAAGTGATATTCCCCAAATTTTTGAAGGTTTTGCTTTTGCAAAAGGAAATTTTTTATAATAAATGCTATAAAATTGCTCTTTTTGTGTTTCATCAGGAATTATAAATTTTCCCGTAAATTGAACACCCTGCAACTGAACAATAGTTTTCGCATCAGTAGTAATGGTTCCTGCAACATTTTTATTCTCAATAGCCTCTTTAATATGCCTAGTGTTTTCGTCAGATAAAAACAGCAACACATAATTCGTATTATCAAAAACATAATAGCAATTTGCACTATAAGGAATATTGTTTAAAGAGGTTGCTAAACTCAATACTTTTTTTTTAGATAGATAAGCACTTATTATTTTATTCATCGCTTTTTTTTGTCAAAATTAACGCATTACATATTAAAACACATGATTTAGAAATTATAAATCTTGTTTGGATTTGTGAATTAAATAATTAAATTTACACTTCATAATCAAATAAAAATAGTGTTGGATATGGAAAAACAAAAATGCATAGAATGTAATGAACCATTTTCAGGAAGAGCAGATAAAAAATTCTGTTCAGATTATTGCAGAAATGCTTACAACAATAAAATAAACAAAGACACAACAAATCTCATTAGAAACACCAACAATAGACTGAGAAAGAATTGGCGTATTTTAGAAAAACTCAACCCAACAGATAAGTGTAAAATAAGCAAACAAAAATTAGTAGATAAAGATTTTGATTTTAACCTTTTCACTTCTATTTATACAACCAAAACAGGAAATGTTTATTACTTTTGCTACAATCAAGGTTATTTGGAATTAGAAAACAATTTTTATGCACTAGTTAAAAGAAATGATTGATAAAGTAACTTATGTTAAACTAAAACATGCTGAAATTTCCCTTTTACACAAGAACATCTACTTATTAGTGTTTGAAGATGATTATGAAATTGAAATTCAAGATGCTGTTGAGATAGATAAAGCTTTTATCGAGTTATTAAAAGGGAAAGAATTTTCTGTATTAATAGACACTCAAAAACGATTTTCAAGCATTACGAATGAAGCACGTAATTTTTTTGCAAAAGACCCTGAAATCTTGCCTTTTCGAAAAAAAATTGCAATTGTAGTTGATAATATGCCAACAAAATTATTAGCCAATTTTTTTATTCGTTTTAATAAACCCCAAACCCCTACAAGGCTATTTACAAATTATGATAAAGCAATGAGTTGGTTAGAAGAAGAAGATTAAAAAAATATCAAACTGATAATCAAGCAAGAGGGATTTTAGTAAGAAAAAAGAGTTAAAAAGAGTTGTGAGAGATAAAAAAGAGGGTAAATTTGCCGTCCTTAAAAAAACGACAAACGAGTAGTTAAAAAAACTTTTTAAAAATAAATGCTAAAAAGTTTTGCAGAAAGAAAAAGAGTTGTACTTTTGCACCCCGCTAATGAGAAAATGGCAAGAATAAAGGGAGCGATTAGCGAGGGAGAGAGGAATAAGTAAGAAGAAAAAAGCCCAAGAAGATTGGGAAAAAGATAATAGAGTTCTTTGAAAAAATTGAAGAGAGAAAAAACAAGGTAAATATCCTTGAGTAAAGAGAGTTAAATTTTTTTATTTGTGAGAGATAATCTTAACACAAGATTAAGAAAACTTACAACGGAGAGTTTGATCCTGGCTCAGGATGAACGCTAGCGGCAGGCTTAACACATGCAAGTCGAACGGCAGCACAGGTAGCAATACTGGGTGGCGAGTGGCGCACGGGTGCGTAACGCGTATGCAACTTACCTCTAACAGGAGGATAGCCTTTCGAAAGGAAGAATAATACTCCATAATATTAAAGTATGGCATCATATTATAATTAAAACTACGGTGGTTAGAGATAGGCATGCGTCCTATTAGTTAGTTGGCGAGGTAACGGCTCACCAAGACAATGATAGGTAGGGGGCCTGAGAGGGTTATCCCCCACACTGGTACTGAGACACGGACCAGACTCCTACGGGAGGCAGCAGTGAGGAATATTGGTCAATGGACGGAAGTCTGAACCAGCCATGCCGCGTGCAGGAAGAAAGCCCTATGGGTTGTAAACTGCTTTTAAATAGGAATAAACCCCCTTTCGAGAAAGGGGCTGAAGGTACTATAAGAATAAGGACCGGCTAACTCCGTGCCAGCAGCCGCGGTAATACGGAGGGTCCAAGCGTTATCCGGATTTATTGGGTTTAAAGGGTCCGCAGGCGGGAGAATAAGTCAGTGGTGAAATCCTGTCGCTTAACGATAGAATTGCCATTGAAACTGTTTTTCTTGAGTATAGATGAAGTGGGCGGAATGTGTCATGTAGCGGT
>JAHYJH010000070.1:0-7500 GCA_019429185.1 Vicingaceae bacterium | reverse complement strand
AGTCGAGCGATTGGGCGTGGATAATAATCGGGCATAAAACACAATACCGAAGCTATGGAATAGTCCGCTTTAGGCGGACAATTGGTAGGGGAGCATTCTAGTCAGCATAGAAGGTGTATCGTAAGGTATGCTGGAGCGTCTAGAAAAGAAAATGTAGGAATAAGTAACGATAAGGCAGGCGAGAAACCTGCCCACCGAAAGACTAAGGTTTCCTGATCAACGCTAATCGGATCAGGGTTAGTCGGGACCTAAGGCGAACCCGAAAGGGGTAGTCGATGGACAACAGGTTAATAATCCTGTACTAGCATATATTGCGATGGGGTGACGGAGTAGTGAAAGGTCTGCGTACTGACGGAATAGTACGTTGAAGAGTGTAGGTAATGGAACTGTAGGAAAATCCGCAGATTTAGCTGAACTTGATAGTACCATGAGCTTTCGGGCAAATGGATAATGACCCTAAACAGACTTCCAAGAAAAACCTCTAAGCATCAGATATATGGTACCCGTACCGCAAACCGACACAGGTAGTCGAGGAGAGAATCCTAAGGTGCTCGAGTGATTCATGGTTAAGGAACTAGGCAAAATCGCCTCGTAACTTCGGGAGAAGAGGCGCCCCGAGCAATCGGGGCCGCAGTGAAAAGGCCCAGGCAACTGTTTATCAAAAACACATGGCTTTGCAAAATCGAAAGATGAGGTATAAGGCCTGACACCTGCCCGGTGCTGGAAGGTTAAAAGGAGATGTTAGTTTAGGCGAAGCATTGAATTGAAGCCCCAGTAAACGGCGGCCGTAACTATAACGGTCCTAAGGTAGCGAAATTCCTTGTCGGGTAAGTTCCGACCTGCACGAATGGTGTAATGATCTGGGCACTGTCTCAACCATGAGCTCGGTGAAATTGTAGTCTCGGTGAAGATGCCGGGTACCCGCAACGGGACGAAAAGACCCCGTGCACCTTTACTATAGCTTCGCATTGAATTTGGGTAAATGATGTGTAGGATAGGTGGGAGACGTTGATCTGGCTTCGCTAGGAGTTAGTTAGTCGTCCTTGAAATACCACCCTTTATTTGCTTGAATTCTAATCCCGAAAAATCGGGAGACATTGCGTGGTGGGTAGTTTGACTGGGGTGGTCGCCTCCAAAAGAGTAACGGAGGCTTCTAAAGGTTCCCTCAGCACGCTTGGTAACCGTGCGTAGAGTGCAATGGCACAAGGGAGCTTGACTGTGAGACCGACAAGTCGAGCAGGTACGAAAGTAGAGCATAGTGATCCGGTGGTTCCGCATGGAAGGGCCATCGCTCAAAGGATAAAAGGTACGCCGGGGATAACAGGCTGATGATTCCCAAGAGCTCATATCGACGGAATCGTTTGGCACCTCGATGTCGGCTCGTCACATCCTGGGGCTGGAGAAGGTCCCAAGGGTTGGGCTGTTCGCCCATTAAAGTGGCACGCGAGCTGGGTTCAGAACGTCGTGAGACAGTTCGGTCTCTATCTGTTGTGGGCGTTGGAAATTTGAGAGGATTTGACTCTAGTACGAGAGGACCGAGTTGAACGAACCTCTGGTGTATCTGTTGTGGCGCCAGCTGCATTGCAGAGTAGCTACGTTCGGATAGGATAAGCACTGAAAGCATATAAGTGCGAAGCCAACCTCAAGATGAGATTTCCCTTAAGGGTCGTTGAAGATGACAACGTTGATAGGTTGCAGATGTAAAGGCAGTAATGTCAAAGTCGAGCAATACTAATTACCCTAGAGCTTTCTAATACCTAAATTTTGTTTTCTATAGTTTCTTTCTTTGATTGTCATATACAGTTAGAGTACTTAAAAGTTGAAAAATACTTATGAATACTTATAAGTTTTAAGAATTTTGTGCTTAATTGTATATAAAAATATTGATGATTTATGGTGACTATTGCATTGGGGATCACCTCTTCCCATTCCGAACAGAGAAGTTAAGCCCAATAGCGCAGATGGTACTAGAGTGATATCTGGGAGAGTATGTCGTTGCCAATTTTAATTAACCCCTATTCCTAAAAGAATAGGGGTTTTTTATTACCTTCGTGGTTCTTATATGAAATTATATTTGTACATATTTTTTGGGTTTTTACTTTTCCCTTCTTTTTTGTTTTCTCAAAACATTGATACTATTCTTATAGCAAATAATAAGTTTGATTCTATTATTCATGGTGATGCTAACTCATTTGATTTTTTATTTTATAAGCATAAGGATGATGTTTTAATGAATAATTTGGGTGTTTATAATTCTTCGTTTTATTTTCCAATTGCCTCTGGAGTTTACAATGAAAATTTTTTTAATTGCAAAAAAAAAATTCGTTTATCTAATTTATCTGGTACAAAACCATTTTCGAATGTTTCTTATATTAATGCAAGTAGAAAGGAACAGTTGTTTTCTATTTATCACCAACAACAGTTTGGTAGTGCATTTGATTTTGGTTTTTATTTGAATAAGACAAGCTCTCCAGGCGAGTATGTTAACCAAGGGATAAATACGAGTGAGTTTGATGCTTTTTTAAGTTTTATGAATAAAACTAATACATATAGATTTAATTTAAATTTTGATTATACAAGGTTTAAACAACAAGAAAATGGTGGCATATCTAATAAATCTGAATTTGAAGAAAATTTATTGGTTAGTCCTTTGAGTGCAACACTTAACATACAAAATTCTAGGGTTCAAAAAACTAACTTTAATTATTCTTTTAATCAGGCGTTAGATATTTATAAAATAAATGATAATAAATTTTATACATTACTGAATTCAAAATATTCTTCTAATGAAAGGATGTTTTATGATAAAGATCCTTTGGCACTTATTTATAATGATGTTTTTTTAGATACCTTGAGTACAATAGATTCTACATCTTCTAATTCTTTTGATAATGAATTTGGGTTTGGTTTAAGGAATAAGAAGCATTCTCTTGCTGTTTTAGCTTCTCATTCATTCGATAATTATTTTCAATCATTTGGATTGGATACTTTTTATACAAATAGTTTTATAGGAGGAGTTTATGCGTTGAAGGATTCTGTTTTTGTGTTAAATTTTAAGATTAAATATGGAATTCAGGGTTATCGGGAAGGTGATTTTTATAATGAGCTTCGGTTTTCTTATGTACCTACAAAACATATAACGTATAATTTTTATGGATCTTATTTTTTATCTGAACCTGATTTAAAAACGGTAAATTATACTTCGAATCACTTTGAATGGAGAAATTATGATTTTTCTAAACAAACTGTTTCTACTTTGAGGGGAACTATTTTATTTAATAAATACCAATTGGAATTGCTCGCTGATGTAAAATTATTGGATAATGCTATTTATTATAATACGTTTGCGGTGGTTACGCAGCATGATAATCCTTCTTCGATGACCACTTTTTCTGTGTCGAAGAAATACCGTTTATATAAATTCCATTTTAAAACAGCTTTGATTTACCAAACAACAAGTAATGATTATTTGTTTCCATTACCTGATTTTATTGGAAGACAATTGGTTTATTTTGAAACTACGGCTTTTAAAAAAGTGTTGAAACTTCAGTTTGGATTTAATGTTTCTTATAATAGTGCTTATTATGGCTATACTTATATGCCTGCTTTAACGGAATTTTATATTCAAAATGAGCAACAAATTGGCGAGTATCCTTATGTAGATGTTTTTTTGAATATGCGTTTGAAAAAAGCTCAAATTTTTCTAAAATATGAACATATTAATTCTGGGTGGAATGGTTATGATTTTTATGCAACAGCTGGATATCCTGCTCTTACAAGGTCATTAAAGTTTGGGATTTCTTGGAATTTGGTGGATTAATGTATCGTTTCATTTTTGGAATATGTGTTTAAAATGGGTTACTTTGTAGGAAATTAGTTACTAAATTTATTTTATGCAATATTTTATTTTATTACTTTCTTTTGGTTTCGTTTTGAATGGTTTTCCTCAGGCAGAAGATGAAAATTTTTATTTGAATGACAGTAAAATAACTTGGCAGAAGGCTTATCCTACTAAAAAATCACAAGAAGAAGTGTATGCTTATTTTGAAAAATCGAAATTATTTGATGTTTTTAAGATTGAAAACAACCAAATTTTTGCAACTTTAAAACCTCATGCTACCGACCCTAAAAAGACAGGAGTTGCAGCTGTTCCGGAAGTGGTAAATAAAAACGATTTTAAGGGAAGGCTTGTTATTCAGTATAGAGCTAAAGAAAAAGATTATGTGGTAATTATGACGGAAATGCTGCTTGTTGGTAGGGGCGATTTTTTAAAGAAAAATGAGGAGCAGCCTTTTGAAGAGCAGTATTTAAGAAAAGGGATTAGTGAATATCGCCCATTTTTTGTAAAACAAGTAAAATCGGTTTATAACACTACTTTTTCTGCTATTTTTGAGATGAAGTAGAAAGAATCACAAGGTTGGTTTTGTAGTGATTAGTTCATGCTAATGCTATTGTCTTTGTTTCAAACTATGTACAGATGGGGTAGCTACAAAGTTCTTTAGTGGAGGAGATTCCTATTCAGCTGATAAAATTCGAATTTTTAAAACTTCCTTCACGCAAACAGCAAAAAGATATAAACAACATTATCTCAACAATTGGACAAAACAGAGATAACTTTAGGTATTCTTATCAATCAATCTACCTTGTTTACTGATAACCTGAGTTCGGGATAACGGAAAAGTATCTGTATTTTGTTACATCCTAAATTGGATCCTTCTTACGAATTTGGACATTTAGAAGGAGAGGTTGCAAAATTGACTGAAATACCATGTAAAAACAGTTATCAAGTAGAAATAGAGCTAAATAATGGCATGACCAGTTCATACAACAAATCCTTAATTTTTACGCCCGAAATGATAGGTACAGCTGAAATTATTACCGTTGATTTGAGAATTATGCAGCGAATTTTTAATCAATTTAATAAATTGCTTGATAGAAACTGATGACCAAAACAGTTATAAGTTATACTTAAATTATTCCTACATTCAAATCATTTACTACATTTGCTTTATGGAAAATCAAAAAATAGCCGTTTTAGGAGGTGGAAGTTGGGCTACAGCAATTGTTAAAATACTTTCTGAAAATCATTCTCAAGTAAATTGGTGGATGCGTGATGAGGAATCTATCCAACACATCAAGAAATTTGATAATAATCCAAAATACCTTCCTTCCATTCAATTTGATACAAAAAAATTGAATTTGAGTACTGATTTACAGCAAATTGTTTCCGAATCGGATATTTTGGTAGTTGCGGTGCCTTCTGCATTTATTGCAAAAGCGTTTGATGATGTGAAAATTAAGGGCATAGAAAATAAAATAATTATTTCAGCCATTAAAGGTGTAATTCCAGAATACAATCAAATTCCTGCAGAATATTTTCACTTAAATTTTAATGTTCCTTATCATAAAATAGGGATGATAGCTGGTCCTTGTCATGCAGAGGAAGTAGCTATGGAACGGTTATCTTATTTAACCATAGCTTGTCAGAACCAAGAAATTGCTGAATATATGGCTGAAGCAATGTCGTGTCGATATATCAACACCTCTACTTCAGATGATTTGTTTGGAACAGAACTTTCTGCCATACTTAAAAATGTGTATTCTGTTGCAAGTGGAATTTGTAATGGATTGGGTTATGGCGATAATTTTCAAGCCGTATTAATTGCTAGTGGAATAAGAGAAACAAAAGCTTTTATTGATGCCATTCATCCTATTCATAGAGATGTAAATTCTTCTGCTTATTTAGGAGATTTATTAGTAACAGCCTATTCGCAATTTTCAAGAAATAGAAATTTTGGAAGTATGGTTGGGAGAGGTTATTCTGTTAAATCGGCTCAAATTGAAATGAACATGGTTGCAGAAGGATATTATGCCGCCAAAGGAATTTATGAAATCAACAAAAAATATAAGGTAGATTTACCTATTGTTGATGCGGTTTATCATATTTTGTATGAAAAAATTTCTCCAATGATGGAGATGAAAATTTTAACGGGGAAGCTTTCATAAAATGTATGAGAAATGTTTTGTTATATATACTTTGTTTAACATTCCCAATGATTTCTTTTTCTCAAAATCAATCAATTATGAATGAAAATTTTGCTATTGTGATTCACGGTGGTGCGGGTACCATTTTGAAAAAAAATATGACTCCAGCAATGGAAAAAGCATATCAAGAAAAACTTCAAGAAGCATTAGATTCGGGATATACGATATTAAAAAATGGTGGTAGTGCAATTGATGCGGTAGAAAAAGCAATACTAGTTATGGAAGATTCTCCACTTTTCAATGCCGGAAAAGGAGCTGTTTATACCAACGCATCTACCAATGAGTTAGATGCCTCCATTATGGATGGCAAAACATTAAATGCGGGAGCTGTTGCAGGAGTTAGTCACATAAAAAATCCTATAAAATTAGCTCGTGTGGTAATGGAAAAATCGGAACATATAATGCTAAGCGGTAAAGGGGCGGAAGATTTTGCTAAACAACATCAATTGGAAATGGTAGATTCAGCTTATTTTTATAATGAACATCGTTTAAATCAACTCAATAAGATTAAGAAAACAGAAAAAATTCAACTCGACCATTCCGATGAAAAAAATCAAGGAGACGCTTCAGCATTTAAAGACAGTAAATTTGGTACAGTAGGAGCGGTTGCGTTAGACAAACATGGTAACTTGGCTGCTGCAACATCTACGGGCGGTATGACCAACAAAAAATTTGGTAGAATAGGAGATTCACCCATAATTGGAGCGGGAACTTATGCTAATAATGCTACTTGTGCTGTTTCATGCACTGGTCATGGTGAGTTTTTTATTAGAAATGTGGTTGCTTATGATGTAGCTGCTTTAATGGAATATAAAAATATGCGTTTGGTAGATGCTGCTAATTATGTAGTGAAAGAGAAGTTGGTTAAATTAGGTGGAGAAGGTGGTTTAATTGCAATTGATAAGCATGGAAACATAGCCATGCCTTTTAATACAAAGGGAATGTACAGAGGATATAAAAAATCAAGTGGCGAAAGTGAAATTTTGATTTTTAAAAACTAAGTTGAGTATATGCCGAAACCTCTGCCTGATGCGAATTGGGAAATGAATGTGATTTCGTTATCGACTAAGTAGAGTGTGTCCATAATGTCCGATATCTTCGTCATTCTCGTTTTAAAAACCAGTCATCCCGATAGCTATCAACGATTTTATTAGGTGTAATAATATTACAAATATAACATTTTTTAATCTTTCAATAATGAAAGTATTCCCATTGTGTAATTAATAATATGGCGATATAGTAATAAAGAGAATTCTTTATCTTACTACGATGCTTATACCACAAATCCATACTTAGTTGCAGTATTCTAAATAATAGTCAGCCATAGCATGCATTATTCGTGCTTATTGCTATTGTTGTATTTTTTTTGTGGCGTTATAATTTATTATTTACAATTATTTTCTATAAATTTGTATCGCCATATAAAATATTACACTTATGAAAAAAAATCTTACT
>JAHYJH010000069.1 GCA_019429185.1 Vicingaceae bacterium | reverse complement strand
ATTCTAAAACTTAAACCCTTATTTTATTGGGATATTTAAGATTAATAGGATTAAATCAGTTTTTTAAAGGTCTTTTTTGACTGAATTTAACATTTTTTTAACTTATGACCTGCAACTTGGGTTAAATCATACAAATTAGGAATGTCATTCCTAATTTGTACGAAAATTCATTTATTAATAAGATTGACCGTAACTTTACAGCTCTGAAACCCATCTCAAGGTAATAAAAAGAATAACAAAAGTGAAAATTAACCAAGCACAAAAACAACTTCAAACTTACATCGAATCCGAAAAATTTAAAGGATACGATCCTTACGACACCTTAAATTCGCCAATACCATTTCATTGGTTGGGTAAGTGGGGACCGGTTTTGGCCATTCAATTTCAAAAAAGAAACCCTTTTAACATTAGAAAGTTACTGGGAATAAAAAAAGATTATAACCCGAAAGCCATGGGGCTATTTTTACAGGCTTATTCCATACAATACCAGCAGCATAAAAGCGAAGAAACACTTCAAAAAATGGAATTTTTCTTCAATTGGTTGTTGGAAAACAGAACCAAAGGTTATGCTGAATATTGCTGGGGTTACAATTTCGATTGGGCTAGTCCGGTAAAGTTTTTAAAAAAATATTCACCAACCATTGTAGTAAGTGGGTTTGTTGCCAAAGGGTTGTTTGAATATTATCAAGCTACACAAAATCCAAAAGCGGTTGAAGTATTAAAAAGCATAGCCGATTTTGTTCAAAATCAATTGGCTTGGACTAAAAATAAAAAAGGTTATTGTGTGAGTTATAGCACTCAAGCAACAGATTGTTGCTACAATGCAAACATGCTGGGAGCAGAATTGTTTGCACGATTGTTTTACCTCACGAAAGAAGAAAAATACAAGGAATTAGCTCAAAAAATGACAGATTTTACCATTGCTTACCAGCAAAAAGATGGACATTGGAATTATAGTGTTGATACCAAAACAGGAAAAGAACGAACTCAAATTGATTTTCATCAGGGGTATGTGTTAGACTCCATTCATTATGTAAATAAATACTGTGGAGAAAAAGAAGTTTATTCGAAAGCTTTAAAATTAGGAGCTGAGTATTATTTTACCAAACAGTTTCATCCAAACGGGCAATCCATTTTTAGAGTTCCAACCGAATATCCGATAGAAATTCATAACCAATCGCAGGGAATTATCACTTTTACCAGATTAGCGTATTTATCAGATAAATATGCCAATTTTGCTGAAACTATTGCAGCGTGGACAATACAAAATATGCAAAGTAAAAAAGGATATTTTTATTACAAAAAATATCTATTTTATATCATTAAAACTCCGTTTATGCGTTGGTCTCAAGCATGGATGTTGTTGGCGTTAACCGAATTAAACAAAGCTAAAAATGGTTAAAGATTTTACATTAGAAAAATACGAGCAATTTTTAAAGTCGGCAATTGATGCTGGTTATCATTTAACGTCTTTTCAAGATTATTTAGATAATGGTTTTGAAAAAGTTTTGATATTAAGGCATGATGTGGATAAAAAACCACAAAACTCACTCAAAACGGCTCAATTGCAACATCAATTAGGTGTAAAAGGAACGTATTATTTTAGAGCTGTTCCCAAAAGTTTTGATGTTGAAATTATAAAACAAATTGCCGATTTAGGACACGAAATAGGCTATCACTACGAAGATTTATCCATCTGTAAAGGAGATGAAATAAAAGCCATCCAGCATTTCGAAAAATGGTTAAACAAATTGCGTAAATTTTATCCTGTAAAAACGATTTGTATGCACGGAAGTCCAACTTCAAAATGGGACAACAGAAAATTATGGGAAAATTACAATTATCAAGATTTTGGAATTGTGGCAGAACCTTATTTTGATGTAGATTTTAACAAGGTGTTTTACATTACCGATACGGGTAGAAAATGGGATGGGCATAAAGTGAGTGTCAGAGATAAAGTAGCATCAACTTTTAACTTATCTTTTCATTCCACTAATGAATTGATAGCCGCTTTTGAACATAAAAAAATGCCCAATCAAATATTACAAAACATACATCCACAACGCTGGACGGACAATCGTGCAGCGTGGACGCAAGAATTAGTAACCCAAAACATTAAAAACACCATTAAAAAAGCCATTTTTGTAAAAAAATAATTTTTTCAATTTTCCCTAGTAAGTTAATAACCTAGTTTTTATGCATTTTTTTAAAGCCATTTTGATTTTGTCTTTGTTTGTTACAACAAATGGCTATTCTCAAGTTAAAATAGAAAATAAATTGTTGGTTGGTCGATTAGAATTGTCTCAAAATCAATACGAAAGTGCGATTCAAAAATTCAATTATGTTATTGAAAATTACCCTCCAAATTACGAACCTTATTATTATAGAGGTATTGCTAAACTTGAATTAGGTGATTATATGGGTGCAGAAAGTGATTTTTCGGAAGCGATTAAACTTCGCCCATTAAAAGTTGATTTATATATTATTAGAGGATCTGTTCGTGATAGACTTAAAAATTTTGATGGTGCTTTTGAGGATTACTACAGGGCCATTCAATTACAGCCATCGAACCCTGAAATTTACCTCAATAGAGCAATTACCTATAATTTTTTAGAGCAACATCTGTTGGCAATTAATGATTGTGAAAAAGCCATTAGCTATGGCTCAAAAAAGGAATTGGTTTATACCATTAGAGGGATGTCTAAACTTGGGCTAAAACAATATCAAGAAGCTATTTTAGATTTTAACCTTATTCTTGAAAACAATCGGTTAAGTACTTCATCTTATGTGCGAAGAGCAACTGCTAATTATTACCTCGAGAATTATGAAATTGCCCTTTCAGATATTCAAACAGCATTGAGAATAGATGATAAAAATCTGCATGCTTATTTTCAACGAGCAATGATTTATAATAAACTTGAAAAAAATAATGAAGCATTAGCAGATTTGAGTAAAGTAATAGAGCTTTCGCCAGATGCAACTTCGGCATATTATAACCGAGCGTTGATATATACAGAAAAAAAAGATTTTAAAAATGCCTTAATCGATTATGGAAAAGTAATTTCACTCAGTTCATCTAATATTTTAGCGTTTTATAACCGAGCTATTATTTATCAAAATCAAAAGAAATATACTGCTGCTTTACAAGATATTGAAAAAGCCATTTCAATTTATCCCGATTTTGTTGATGCTTACAAGTTGCGTTCATCTATTTATCAAGCCTTAGGAAATTTTCAACAAGCTCAAGAAGACAAAGAAACAGCTTTATTAATTAATTCAACCAAAGCCAATTATTCTGATAGCCTAAAAAGGCATGAAGAACAATTGCTTTCCAAAGTAACTTCTTTTGGAGGAGGAACAAATGCCAATGCAATTAAATATGCTGATAATAATATTTCGCTTTCTGAGGCTTACTACATCAGTTTGTTGGCAACAAATAAAAACAAACAGATAATTGATGTTTGGCACAAACAAAGTAAAACTTTTACTCCTTATTTTGTGTTAAAAATGGATGAAAAAGAAAGTATAGACGAAGAACAACGTGATAAAAAATTAGAAATTATTAATGAAAAAATAAAAAACAACACTTCGAATGCAGAGTTATACTTGCAACGAGGGGTTATTTATGTTTCGCTCGGTATGCACGAAAAAGCATTATTGGATTTCAACACATCTATTTCACTTAACAAAACAGATTATATGGCTTATTTTGCTCGTGCTAATATGTTTCATTTATTATTAAACGAAGATGAAAATATGTCAACCAAAATAGATTTGATAATTAAAGATTATGAAAAGTGTATGGAATTGAATCCTAAATTTACGTATGCCTATTTTAATAAAGGGATGTTGGAGTTTCAACAATCTAAATACATAGAAGCAATTGAGGATTTTAGCAGTGCCATATATGCAGATGCAACATTTGCTGAAGCCTATTTAAATAGAGGGCTAATTTTACTGATATTAAACAACAACGAACAAGCTTGTAAGGATTTAAGTAATGCAGGAGAATTAGGAATTCCATCGGTATATCAGTTAATTAATCGCTATTGCAATTAGCATTTTTTCTTCCCCTCTACGCCAAAGATTGGACAGGTAGGTTGTGAAAAAACAATACATTTTTAGTTATGAAATAGCCATGAGCAGATTGCTCACAACCAGAGATGAAGATAACATGGCGTCCGCCTAAGGCGGACGCCATATAAAAAACGAGAATAACGAAGAACCGAGCAAAGTGAGTTCACGAACCGAACATAGTGAGCTCACTCACACTTATAAAAAAAATAATCAGAAGTGGGTAATACCTATAAAAAAAATAAACAACAATGAGTAAAACCTTAGAAAAACAATAAATATGCTGAATAAGTTGGACTTTACAGACAGGCTCTAATTAACAATAAAAAAGAACGAATAATAAATATCCATATATGAATAAATTTTAACGATTCTGTCAATTCTTTTACAAAAGTAATGAACCAAGTTTCTGTAACCTTGTAAAAAAACTAAATTCAATGTATAAACTTGCAATAGTTATTCTTTTAATTTTATTGTTCCAAAAAGTATTGTTTGCACAAATAGTTGCCCCAGCAACCTTGTCCAATGGTTGGCACAAAGTACAAATTCAACCAGGTGTTTATTATGATGGTGAAATTTTTGAAGGACGTATTGAAGGAAAAGGCATAATGATTTGGGCAGATAGTAGCTCTTATTCTGGAATGTGGAAAACTAATATGCGACACGGAAAAGGAACAATGAAGTGGAAAAATGGAGATACATATATGGGAAAGTTTAAAAATGATGAGATGACTAAAGGCACTTATTTGTTTGCAAATGGCGATAAATATTATGGTAATTACGAAGAAGATAAGTTTCATGGCAAGGGAAATATCATCAGAAAAGATGGAACAGTAGAAAAAGGTGTTTGGGAATATGGAAAAAAAATAGAATAAGTTTAGATTTAATCCTCAGTACGTTCTAAGATGTAAAAGTAAAGGCTAAGTTACTAATTGATTTTGTTTAATTAGAGGCTGTCTTTAAAGTCCAACTTCTTCGTTATTCTCGACTTTCAAATCAGTCATGTACTTTAGTAAAATCTTGATTATCAAGCTATAGAAACCTCTCCCGATAGCTATCGGGGTCGAACATTATAGTTCAGCTTCTCGACTTTATGGACAAACTCTAATTATAATGATTAATAAATGATTTTAATTTATCATAATCTAGTAATATAATTTTTCTACCCACTGTGTCAATTAATTTTTTAGCTTTAAAAAAGCTAATAGTTCGGCTCACTTGCTCCGCATTAGTTCCCGCAATTTCAGCTATATCTTGTCTTGTAAGAGAGATATTAAATACATTTTCCGAGAGGTTTAATCCAAAAGTATCTTCAATATACAAAAGAGCATAAATAATTTTTTCTTCTACAGTCATTAAGCTAAAATATTTTGTTCGTTGCTCACTTTTTCGTAGTTCGGCAGAATAGAACATCATCAATGAATAAGTGAACATTGGATTAGTCAAAAAAGCATCAAAAAGTAGTTGATTTTCTATAAAACAAATGTGTGCATCTGTTAATGCAATGGCACCTATAGGATAATTTTCATTTCCAATTCCTCTATGACCAAGAATATGACCTTCTGCAGCAAGACGAACCACTTGTTGTTTACCCTCGTAATTAGAGCTTATAACCTTAACCTTTCCTGTTTGAATAAAAAATATTCCATTTACAAGATTTCCTTCCGAAAAAATATATTGACTTTGCTTATAAATGCTTTGGCTTTTAGATTCATTTAATTTTTTTATCCATTCGGGATTACATTGTTTTATAAGACATCCTTCATTCTTACATTCATCACAAGAAACATTGTTTTTATTTATATTGTTTTTTAGCATAACTAAATAATGAGAAGTTAATAACTTTATTTATTCCAAATTCCGTTGGCTTTTCCGTTTACAATTTTCCAATATTGAATGGGTTGAAAAATGGCTCTGGGAATTATTCCAATTAATGTGGCTAAAATTACACCTGTGCTTCCCATTTCCAAATTTTTTGCAAAATAAATGGATAGCGGAATGTTAATAATACTCACAAAAATAGCGTGATATAAGCTTAGTTGGATTTTGTTTACTCCAGCTAAAAAGTTAGCAAATATCATGGTTGAAGTACTCACAATTACCCACAGAGCCATAATTATTGATAAGTTAAAAGGTATTGCTAACCTGTTTCCTATCCATAGTTGGTAAGCATTGTTTGAAAATAATAACATCACTATAATTCCTGCAACCACAATAAACCAAAGTTTTATTATTTTTAAAGTAGCCTGTTTTACCCAAGCCATATCATTTTTTGTATAAGCTTCTGTAAAAGCCGACCAATAAGGTGCTGTTATAATTGTAAATACCATATTCATCACGCCAAAATATTTGTACGCCACATTATAAACAGCCACATCTTCATTACCAATTAATTGAGCAATGATAATATTATCGGTTGCAGCAACAATTATTGCAGCTACTTGAGTAATAAAAAATCGCATTCCCAAGTTGAGTAATTCTTTTGCCTTACTAAAATCAATGTGTTTAAATGAAGGACTGTATTTTTTATATTTCCCTTTAAACGCCCAAACACTTGCCAATAATGGAATTATTAAATTAATAAGACTAAATGATGCTCCCAAATACAAGAGCGAACCTTGTGTTGTTTTGGTTAAAATAAAAATTACAATAAGTGAAAACAGACTTCCCAACGTATTTATTAAACTGCTAATTACAGGGCGTTGGTCGGCAATGAAAATAACATTTATTAATTTTATTACAAACTGAAAACAAAAAACAGAAAATACGATAAAAACTAATTGTTCTATTTCGTGAATATCATTGCTTGCGTTTAAAATCAAGCCCCAATCTAAAAATTGATTTACAATAAAAAAAACTACAAAAAGGGCAACTGCAATTATTGTAATGATAGCATAAGTGGTGCTAACAAAAACTTTTGCCAACAAATCGTTTCCTTCGGCTTTTGCTATTGCAAACTTGTTTCGTAGTCCGTTGCCTAAGCCAATATCAAAAAAAACAAACCAGCCAATAACCGAAGAAAGCGTAAGCCAAATTCCATATTTTGTAGGATTTAGATAATCAATTGTTAGCGGAACGAGCAGAAGGCTTATTGCTATACTTATCCCTTTTAACAGAAAAGAACCTATGATGTTTTTTTTTGCTCGTATGGTGCGTTCGTGCCCCGAAAAAAAGGTGTGGAATAAGTTTTTTATCACGATTTTTTGTAATAATTTAGTGTGTTGAGCACCTTAAATGTTATTTCAATAAGTTACGCTTTTCTACATCTTCTAAAATAGTCATTTGCTGTATGGCAATGCGATTTAATTTGATAAGCCTCTCTTGTTGTGTCCTATTTTCTTGAATAAAAACAGCATTAAGATTTTCCATATTAGACAAACAAATTAGTTCATTCATTGTGAAAGCATTGTTTCCAGCTTCGTTGAATTCGACCCCTTTAAAATTAGGGTTATTTAATTTTTCCCAAAGTCCTAAATATTCCAGTGTATTCTTTAAACGCATCCAGTTTTTTACTACATCTTTTGGCTCTGTAGGATTTCTCTGTTTAGCTATGTCCGTAGTACTAATATAATCTAAGCTATTTATTGACAATGTTTTTATTTCAGCACTTTTTACATTGAGGATTTTATTTTTAGCCATAGAAATTTCTATTTTTAACTTGTTAGTTTCTAAAAAAGCAATACTCATTTGTCGATTATTCTTTCAATTTCTGTTAGAATGTAAGCAAGAAATCAATGCTAGAATGAAACAAACTGTGACTATTTTTTAAACAACCGTTTAAAAAAGCCCTTTTCCTCATTTTCTTCATAGTATCCATAACCATAACCATATCCGTAACCGTAGCCATAACCTAAACCAGAAAGTTTAACAGCGTTAAATAAAATAGAAGGATTTTTAATTCTATTTTCTTTGTAGAGTTGGTTTATTTGTGTGAGGTATTCTTTTTTAGATACATTTTGACGCACCACAAAAATAGTTACATCGGCATATTTTGAAAGCAATAATGCGTCTGTAACTAACCCAACAGGTGGAGAATCAATAATAATGGTATCAAATTCTTGTTTGAGTTGATTAATTAGTTCATCCATTTTTTCGCTCATAATGAGTTCTGATGGATTTGGAGGAATTGGTCCTGATGGAATGATACTTAAATTTTCTATACTGGTTTTTTGAACAATGGCTGTTAATGGTTCTGCACCAATTAAATAGGAACTTATTCCTTTTTCGTTCGGAATATCAAAATCATTAACAATTTTAGGTTTCCTTAAATCTAATCCTAATAAAACTGTTTTTTTTCCTGATAAAGCGATGATAATGGATAAATTCATTGACGAAAATGTTTTCCCTTCCGACCCAACCGAGGAGGTTATTAAAATGGTTTCTTTTGCTTTACCATTTAAAAAGTATTTCAAGTTTGTTCGAATCGTTCTAAAAGATTCTGCAATAAGCGATTTTGGTTTTTCGGAAACAACCAGCGCATAATGTTCTTTGCTATAACCAACAATGCCAAGCATAGGAATTTTAGTGAACTTTTCTATGGTTTTTTTATCTCTAACCGTATCGTTAAATTGCTCAAAAGCAAAAATAACGCCTGTTGGAATGAGTAACCCAAGCAATAATGCTAATGAATAACTTTTTTTAGGAATAGGTCGTATTGGATAGGAAGTAGAACGTGCTTCTTCAATAATTCGGTTGTCGGAAACAGAAGCCGCCAATGCAATTGAAGTTTCGGCTTCTTTTTGCAATAAGTATAAATATAAACTTTCTTTTACTCGATATTCACGTTCAATTCCAACTAATTCTCGCTCTGTTTTTGGAATTGTTCCCATTTCATTTTCAAGTGAGTTCATAGAAATTTGCAACTCTTTTTTTGAGGTTTGAAGTCCATTTTTAATACTTTCTATGTTTTGAAGTAACGTGTTTCTGGTAAATTTTATTTTATTATTTATGGCAACAATAGCTGGAGTTTCTTGATTATAGGATTGTTCTAATTTTTGTTTTTCTATTTCTAAATCGGTTATTTGCGAAATTAACCGAACTAAAAGTGGGTCGTTAATCCCTAACGATGAAGGAGCAATGTTGCTAATGCTTTTATTTTCTTCTACATATTTTTGTAAATATTCGATAAAACTTAATTGCAAATTAATGTTAGAAATTTCATTGTCTTTGAGTTGTACACGTTCTAAAATTTGTTGCGATTTGTTGCTTACATCGGTAATTCCTTTTTCAATCTTAAAGTTTTGACGTTCAATTTCTATGGTTTTTAACTCATCCGAAATAGCATTTAACTGTTCGGTTATGAAATTTGCTGTGCTGCTGGCAATTTTGTTTTTTTCTTTCACATCGTGTTCTAAATAAACGGCAATAAGTGTGTTTATAAAATCTAACCCTCGTTGTGGCACAACATCCTCAATACTTAGTTGAATAACAGATGATTGTTTATTAAGTAGTGCAATATTTAATTTAGCTTGATAAAAATCAATATTGTTATTAATGCTATTAAATTTAATTCTAAAATCTCTTTTTTCGTAAGAGGAATTATTAAATAAATCATTATCGAACAAAGCACGTTTGTTAACAGTTATTATTCCTATTGGCAAATAGATTTTTTCACCAAAGGAGTGTTTTTTTTTATAGGTATCTTTTGTTTGTTCTATTTCATAAGAAAGCTCAAATTGATTTTCGTTTAATATTGTAATATAAACATAGTTGTTGTAGGCAAAAAAGTTAAGCGAATCGTAGGTTATTTTAAAAGGAGATTCTGTATATACTTCACTTTTTTTAACATTCCCAACAAGATAATAGAGAACATCAAGTTCCAGTCGATCAATAACTTCTTTTAAAAGCTGTCTAGATTGGAAAATTTCAATTTCGTTTTCAATGTTTTTGCTAACACTATACACATTCAAATCTTTGAGTATGTCTTCAGTACCTATTGATGTGCTTTTATCGTCTTTAATTAGAATTTTAGCAGAAACATTATACACAGGTTTGGAAAACCAGTTATAAAAATATGCCATACTGAATGTAATACTAAGCACAAAAACATAAACATACCAAAACCGTAAATAGGTTAGGAAAAATTGCTTGATGTTAAAATCATCTTCAACCTCCTGTTGGTAAGCGATGTTATTTTCGTTATTATTGGTCATTGTTTAGAGAAGCAAAAATACAATTTATAATGTGAAAAGAGGTATTAGTAGTTAGTAGTTAGTAGTTAGTAATTAGGAGTTAGTAATTAGGAGTTAGGAGTTAGGAGTTAGGAGTAAGGAGTTAGTAATTAGTAATTAGTAATTAGTAATTAGTAATTAGTTGTTTGCATATTGCCTATTGTTCATTGCCTTTCTCAATAACCACAATCTCCACTCTAATATTCTGCATGGCTTCTTTCATGTTTTTAGGATTATTAATTATCATTTTATCCCCTCCATAACCTTTAGCTATTATGTTGTTTTCGTTTCCTCCATTTTCAGCTAAAAAAGTCTTTATTTTTTCGGCTCTAAGTTGCGAAAGCTCTTTGGCTGAACCACTAAAATTCCATTCATCTCCTAAATGACTGTATTTTTTATCTTTTTTAATTTTTCTATTTCCGTTGGTATGCCCTTGAATTTCAATTTTATAATTTTTGTTTTCTTTTACAAAATTAGCTAGTTTTTCTAATTCATTTTTTGATGTTTCTTTTAAAACAGCGGTGTTTGGATGAAAATAAATTTTGTGCATTACTATTTTTTCGCCTACACGCATCGGATTTAAGGGTATAGTAATTGGGTTTTTAAAATCAGTAATGGTATCCATATATGCTTTATAACCAAATTTTTCTATTTGAATAATAAGCGAATTGTTGTTGGATATTGCTAATTCAAAACCATTATTTTTAGAAGAAAAAAGTGTTGATTTTGTGTTTTTTTTTAAGGAAACGATAGTTATTTCAGCATCAATAAACTGCTTGGTTTCATTATTTATTACCTTTCCTTTCAATAGGTTTTCTGATTCAATTTTTTCATTTTCAGAAATAAAAGTTGGAACTTCCACAACCTTATTTTCAACCAATTCAATGTTATCTTTTTTAATTTCTTGGTTAATTATTTCTTCAGCAACTTCTTCAACACAAGTATTTTGTATGGCTTTAAAAGAAACAGCTAAATTTTTATTACTCAATATTAATTCGTGTCCACAACCCTTCCCATTAATATGCAAAATACTAACATACAGTATTTTATTTTTTTCTATATCAAAAACTCCTTTTTCATTCATCTTTATTGACTGAATTTCTTTTTCAACTAAATCATTACAAAAATCGTTGCCTACATAAGAATAGACAAGAATCTCGTAGTTGTCATTTGGTTCTATACTTTTCAATTCATAGTTAATTTGTAGTGAAATATGGGATGTTATTTTATACCAAAACGTATAAGCATCATCTTCTTGATAATAAATTTCTTCTGCTAAAAAATTTTCTTTTATTTCCGAAAGATATATTTCTTGAGGATGAATGCAATCTCTTTGAAAAGTTTCTTGAGCTATGCTTTTAATACTCAAAAACAGTAGCACAATAAAAGAAAAATAGATTATTAAAACTTTCATAAAACAACAACTATTACAATGTCCTAAAATAAATAATTCAAAAATTCTTTTACCTTCTCATTAAATTTAGTTGTTAACCTAACAATGTTTACTACATTTCTTTTTTAAGTTATTTATGAAAACAGCATACTAATTGAATCTATTCTAAAAAATAATTCCGAATTTTATAAATTAAATATACTGATACCTCCGCCTGAGGCGGATTGGGAAATGAATGTATTTTGGTTACTGAAAAAATAGAAATTTACAATTTTTATTTTTTTCGAGTATCCTCGTAAACGGAATATTACTCAAACTAACTTTCTTTTCTTCCGAAAAGCTACCAAGTTTGAGTATAACAAAAAATAAATTTTTACGTTAGGGTATCACACTATGGAAAACAATTATCAAATACTAATTAATAAACTCGATAATTTTATACGTAAGTATTATAAAAACAGGTTGTTAAAAGGAAGTATTTATGCTATTGGGTTATTGTTGCTAGCATTTGTTTTTTTTACCTCATTAGAATATATTGTGCAATTTAACACCAGCGGAAGAACACTGTTGTTTTATTCGTTTGTAGCTATTTCTGGCTATGTGTTGGTTTATTTTATCATCATTCCGTTGGCAAAACTCTATCAATTTGGTAAAATTATTAACCGCAAACAAGCCGCAGAAATTGTTGGCAACCACTTTGAAGAAGTAAAAGATAAACTAATTAATGTGTTGCAGTTAGAAGAAAAGGCAACGGCTCAACAACAAAACAATGGGCTGCTTTTTGCCAGCATCAACCAAAAAGCCATAGTGCTAAAACCTGTGCCTTTTGCTAATGCCATTCAGTTTTCCGAAAATAAAAAATACCTTAAATATGCACTAATACCTTTGCTTTTAATTCTTTTAATTAGCTTGTTTTCGCCTTCTGTTTTTACTGAAAGTACACAACGGCTTATCAACCACAACGCATATATTGCCCCTGTTGCACCATTTAAAATAGAAATTAGCAACCAACAGCTCACGGTTTTAAAAAATGAAGATTACACCTTAGAAATTGCCATAACAGGAAACCAGTTGCCTAGCAAAGTGTATTTGCAAAAAGACGGAAATAAATTACCACTCACCAAAACCAACAACCGCACATTTTCTTATACGTTTAAAAATGTGCAACAAAACGAACCTTTCAAAATTTATGCTTCAGGATTTTATTCGCCCGAATATGAATTAAAAATGCTCCCAAATCCATTACTCAATAATTTTACTATCGAGTTAAACTATCCTAATTACATAAAAAAACCTGCCGAAACACTCAATAACACAGGCGATTTAATTGTTCCCGAAGGCACAAAAATTAAATGGAACATTACCACCGAAGATGCCGATAACCTCCAATTTATTTTGGGAGATAGTGCTTATGCCATAAAACCCAACAAGCAACTTTCTGTATTTTCATTAAAAGCTATTCAATCAAGCAGCTACGGATTTGTTCCGCAAAATAGTTTTGTGCAACATAAAGACACCACTTTTTATAACTTACAAGTAATAAAAGATAAATTCCCCACAATAGAAACAGACGAAAGACAAGATTCAACTAACCAAAATCGCTTTTATTTTAAAGGATTAATAACCGATGATTATGGTTTTGCAGCACTTACATTTAACTATAAAATTAAAACCATTATTGATAGTTTGCCTCAACGCAATGAGCTAAAAATAGTTAAAATTCCATTTAACAAAGTAATTACAAGCGAAGAATTTTTTCATTTTTGGGATGTAAAAGAATTAAATATCCTTCCAGGAGATGAAATTGAATATTATTTTGAAGTGTGGGATAATGATGGTGTAAATGGTTCAAAATCGAGCCGAACTGCATTAAAAACATTCAAATCTAAAACTATTAAAGAACGAAATGCAACTACTGAAAGCAGCAACAAAAACATTAAAAAAGAACTCAGCGAAAGCGTTGCAGAAGCAAAAGATATTCAAAAAGAACTCGAAAAGCTAAAACAAAAACTTGCCGAAAAAAAGGAAATTGGTTGGGAAGAAAAACAAAAAATGAAAGAACTACTCGAAAAACAAAAAGAATTGCAAAAACGAGTTGAAAAAATTGAGCAAGAAAATCAAAAAAACAACGAGCAACAAAACGAATACAAGCAATACAACGAAGAATTGTTGCAAAAACAAGAACAATTGCAAAAACTTTTTGATGAATTAATGACAGATGAAATGAAAGAAATGATGGAAAAGTTGCAAGAAATGATGGAAAAACTCGATAAAAGTTTGTTAGACCAAGAACTCGAAAAAATGCAACTTTCTAACAAAGACTTAGAAAAAGAATTGGATCGTTCGCTTGAATTATTTAAACAAATGGAGTTTGAGCAAAAATTAGATGAGGTAAAATCTAAACTTGAAGAATTGGCCGATAAGCAAGAAAAACTTTCGGAAGAAACCGAAAAAGGCGATAAAAACGACCCTTCGTTAAAAGAAAAACAAGACGAATTGAATAAGGAATTTAATGAAACCAAAAAAGAATTAGACGCACTTAAAAAAATGGACGAAGAGCTTCAAAAACCAAATGGAATGGAAGATACAAAAGAAGCACAAGAAGAAATTTCAAAAGATCAAAAGGAAAGTTCGGAACAGTTAGAAAACAAAAAAAATAACAAAGCGTCTAAATCGCAAAAAAGTGCTGCTCAAAAAATGAATGAACTAGCTCAAAAAATGAGTGCCCTTCAGGCTCAAACACAGCAACAAGGTGAAGATATGGATGCGTTAAGGCAATTGTTAGACAACCTTGTTCATTTATCATTTGAGCAAGAAAAATTAATGGAAAGCTACAAAAAAACCAATCGCCAAAGCCCGGAATACGTAAAAATGACGCAGCAACAAAAAAAATTAAAAGACGATGCAAAAATGATAGAAGACTCATTGTTTGCTCTTTCTAAGCGAGTTGTTCAATTACAATCGGTAGTAAACAAAGAAATTAACCTTATTAATGCCAATATGGAAAAAACCATAGAATTTATGGCAGAACGAATGAATCCTATGGCAGCAGCTCGCCAACAATACGTGATGACTTCACTTAATAATTTGGCACTTTTGTTTGATGAAGCACTTCAGCAAATGCAACAACAAGCACAAAAACAAGGACAAGGCTCTTGTGATAAACCTGGAGGAGGAGGAAAACCAAAACCTGGTCCGGGAGGAATGGGAAACATTAAAAAAATGCAAGAACAATTGAGCAAACAGCTCGAACAAATGGAAAAAGCATTGAAAGAAGGACAAAAGCCAGGCGGTAAAAAACCTGGCGAAGGAATGGGAATGCCTGGCGGACAAGGAACGAGCGAATCATTAGCAAAAATGGCTGCCCAGCAAGCAAAAATAAGAAGTGAATTACAAAAGCTCAAAAACAAAGGAGCTCAAGGCACAAACGGATTGTCTAAATTAATGGAAGAAAATGAGCAAGACATTGTAAACAAAAGAATAACACAAGAAACAATTCATCGTCAGCAAGAAATTTTAACCCGTTTATTAGAGTCAGAAAAAGCAGAAAGAGAACGAGAATGGGACGATAAAAGAGAATCGAAAGAAGCTAAAGCAGAAGAAAAAACCAATCCTTCACACTATTTTAACTATAATAAAGAAAAAGAACAAGAAGTGGAGTTACTAAAAACAACACCCCCAAACCTAACTCAGTTCTATAAAAATAAGGTAACTCAATATTTTCATGAAATAAATCAATAATATTACATCAAAATAGTAACCTTTTTTTTAAATAATAAGTATAAACATCAGACTATAAAATAACTAAACAATTATAGAAATGATGCCCGATGCTACAATTCAAAAATTTGAACTTCCATCTAACTTAGAAAGTATTTCTAAAATAGAACAACTTATTGAGGGACTTTGTGAATACAAATCCATTAACCAAGATTGTTATGGAAATATGCTCATAGCTATCACAGAAGCCGTGAATAATGCTATTACACATGGAAATGGTAATGATGAGAATAAATTAGTTCATCTTGAGTTAGAAACTATGGATGATGAAGTTCTTTTTACAATAAAAGATGAAGGAAATGGTTTTGATTACAACAAAGTGCCAGACCCAACACTGCCCGAAAATAGATATAAAACAAGTGGCAGAGGCATTTTTTTAATGCGTAATTTGGCAGACAATATTTTATTTGAAGAAAATGGTAAAATAATTAAACTTTCTTTTTGTTTATCTTATAGCTAATTTATTGTGAGTTCAATTCTATTTCATCAGGAAGACATTTTATTCCGTCTAAAAAACATCAAAAAAATAAAAAGTTGGATAGAAAAAACCATTATTCAAGAAAAAGGAATTTTAGGTGATTTAAACTTTATTTTTTGTACGGATAATTATTTACATAAAATTAACCTCGAATATCTCCACCACGACACTTTCACAGACATCATTACCTTTGATTATACGCAAGGAAAACGCATTAGTGGAGATATATTTATCAGTATAGAAAGGGTGAGAGAAAATGCAAAAAAATTCAATCAAACAATTGATAATGAATTAAATAGAGTTTTAATTCATGGGGTACTCCACCTCATGGGGTATAAAGACAAAACACCAAAAGAAAAAGAAACAATGCGGGCTAAGGAAGATTTTTACCTAACTTTGTTTTCTTAATTAGAGTTTGTCCATAATGTCCGATTTCTTCGTTATTCTCAATCTTTAAATCAGTCATATACTTTAGTACACTCCTGATTTTCAGATTATCGAAACCTCGAATTCGAACATTCTGAACCAAACTCTCAACTTTATAGACGGACACAAATTAATTTAAATTTATTAGTTATTAAAGCTAACAATCTTTCTTTATATAGAATCTCAAATTTTTAATGTTTCACGTGAAACATTAAATTTATAAATTTAAATCTATGAAATAGTCACGTCCCGAAGCACACACCAACGAAGTTAGCAGTGAAACAATAAAAAGCAATAAAAATAAAAAATATACATTATGAATAATTATTATGACGTAATTGTTGTTGGAGCAGGACACGCAGGTTGTGAGGCTGCTGCGGCTGCTGCTAACCTTGGCTCAAGAACGCTTTTAATTACAATGAATATGGATGCTATTGCACAAATGTCGTGCAATCCAGCTATGGGAGGTGTTGCTAAAGGACAAATTGTTAGAGAAATTGATGCGTTAGGAGGTTATTCAGGAATTGTAAGCGACAAAAGTGCCATTCAATTTAAAATGCTTAATCGCTCAAAAGGACCAGCGATGTGGAGTCCGAGAACACAAAATGACAGAATGTTATTCTCAAAAGAATGGCGATTAATGTTAGAAAACACAAAAAACTTGTTCTTTTGGCAAGATATGGTTGTTGAGCTAATAATAGAAAACAAAAAATGCGTTGGAGTAAAAACGCAAATAGGCGTTGAATTTAAAGCCAAAAGTGTAATACTAACCAATGGAACATTTTTAAATGGCTTAATTCATATCGGAGAAAAACAATTTGGAGGAGGAAGAGCTGGAGCTAGACCTTCTACAGGAATAACAGAACAATTAGTAAGTCTTGGCTTTGAGTCGGGAAGAATGAAAACAGGAACACCGCCAAGAGTAGATGGGCGGACTTTAGATTTTAATAAAATGGAGGAACAACCAGGCGATGAGAATCCTTCTAAATTTTCATTTTTATCTTCGTCAGTTAGGCTAACTAAACAAAAAAGTTGTTATATAACTTATACCAACAACAACGTCCACGAAATTTTACAGACAGGTTTTGAAAAATCACCTATGTTTTCAGGAAGAATTCAAGGATTAGGGCCAAGATATTGTCCTTCCATAGAAGATAAAATAGTTCGGTTTTCAGAACGTGATAGACATCAACTTTTTGTTGAACCTGAAGGTTGGAACACAGTAGAAATTTATTTGAATGGTTTCTCCACATCATTACCAGAAGATGTTCAATACAAAGCCATGCGATTAATCCCTGGTTTTGAAAATGCATTGATGTTTCGACCTGGTTATGCTATTGAATATGATTTCTTTCAGCCTACTCAATTGAAAAACACACTTGAAACAAAATTAATTGATAACTTATATTTTGCTGGACAAATAAACGGAACTACAGGTTATGAAGAAGCTGCTGGACAAGGATTAATGGCTGGCATAAATGCGTTTTTGAAAATTAAAGAAAAAGAAGCCTTTGTGCTTAATAGGAACGAAGCGTATATCGGGGTTTTAATAGATGATTTGATTAACAAAGGAACTACAGAACCATATAGAATGTTCACGTCAAGAGCAGAATATAGAATTCTATTAAGACAAGATAATGCTGATGTTCGTCTGACCGAAAAAGGGTTTAATTTAGGGTTGGCTTCTAAATTAAGAATGAAAATGGTGGAGGAAAAGAAACAACATATTGAAAAAATCATCAAACATTTTGAAGAAGTTTCTATCTTGCCTAAAGAAGTAAATTCATATTTAGAACAGCAAAACTCATCGCCTTTAAAACAAAAGGTAAAAGCTATTTCTGTTGTAATAAGACCAAATATTGCTATAAAAGAATTGAGTTTTTGCAGCAACAAATTACAAGAAGAGGTTTCAAAACACTCTGTTGAAATACTAGAGAGTGCTGAAATTTTGATGAAGTACGAAGGTTATATAAAAAGAGAAAAAGAAGTTGCAGATAAAATTTCCAGACTTGATGATATTAAAATTCACAACACTATTGACTACACCAAACTGGGTTCATTATCTGCTGAAGCTGTAGATAAATTAACTAAAATAAAACCTAGCACAATTGGTCAGGCATCACGAATTAGTGGAGTTTCCCCCTCAGATATTTCCATTTTAATGGTTCACATGGGAAGATAAAAAACACATATTGTTTCACGTGAAACAATACAATCATCCCTTTTCTCTATAACACAAAAAGTACAAAGAATTCAAAAAAAGACTATTTAAATACTTAATTATTAATTAGTTAATTTGTTTTTGTTGTACTTGCGTAAGTTGAGTAAATAATAATCAATCTGTTGATTTTGTTGTAAACATTGCTCATATCAGCATTATAATGATGAACTACATTGCACTAAGGGTCTGTAATGAAATAAAGTGTACAGAATAGGCGAAGTTATTTTGTTTGCTAATAAGACGAAAAACACAGACATAGCAACGCTATGGCGAGTATTTTCAACACAATTAGCGAGCAAAAGAGCAAGTCTAAATGTATAGTTTATTTCATTACAGACCCTAACCCAAGTTGCAGCTAATTAACCCGAACTTCCTTTATTTAAAGCATATTGGTAATTTTTAATTTCCAGTTTGTGTACTACGGATTTTTTTGTAAAAGGTTGTTTTTTTATTTTTAGGGTGGTGTA
>JAHYJH010000002.1 GCA_019429185.1 Vicingaceae bacterium | reverse complement strand
CATATTTTTGTTTTTTAGATTAACAAATATAAACAAGGTTTCATTCTTTTTCTTACTTCATTTCGCTACGCTCCATTTCGTAAGAAAAAGAATGAAAATAGGGAACAACGTAGTGAAACTAATCAGTAACTTCTCTTTCTTTAGCTAATAATTTCTTTAATTTATTTTTCCACTCATCTTTATTTGTAACAAGTGGTTTTGTAGAGTCTGTTATAAAATCTGTTAGTTCAACTAGAATTGATTTTCTTTGCTCATCCTCTTGATGCCCCCAAACATCATATAAAAAGAATTTATGATTAGGTAATTGTTCATCAACTATTTTAACTAAATTACTTTTTCCTGTACCCCAGCCACCATCAATACCTATCACCTTAAACTTATCATCTTTGATTATATCAACAATAACATTCGCTATCCTTTGCTGAGATTTACCTTCAAACAAATCTTTACCAATAGGCTTATTATCTAAAAATTTATATTTATCACTCATAATTTATCCTTTTGGTAGTAACGTATTATTTCTTCTTAGTTGATTTACTTGGTTTTAATGATGGAGTATTACCGGGAGTATTTTTATTGTCTCTTCTTCTTTTGTCTAAAGTACCATCTTCTTTTTTAGGCTTAGGCCCGGGTTTAATTGCTTGAATTTTCATTTTACATTAAATTTTAATTGTTTATAATTTATATTGGTATTACAGTTTCCACCACTCCTTGAATTCTAAAATCCTCAGTAAGAATTATAGGTTGATGTTTTTGATTATTGGATTTTGGTTTTAATATTATCATATTTTGTTTTTTGTGAAACTCTTTAATGGTGGCTTCATCATCAATTAAAGCAACAACTAAATCTTTATCATTTGCAACTTGCTGTTGTTTAACAAGTACTAAATCACCGTCATTAATTCCTGCTTCATTCATTGAATCTCCTGATGCCTTTAAAATGAAGTACTTGTTAGATGGTTTAATAAATTGTGTAGATACTGGGATGTATGCCTCTATATTTTCTTGTGCAAATATTGGAGCACCACAAGCTACACTTCCAAGTAAAGGAACTTTAACTGTTTGTGCATTGTCAGTAATTGATTTTTTTGCTTCAAATTCATTTAATTGCAATTTCCCTGTATCTTTTTTACTAAGAACTCCTTTATCTATTAAAGACTCTAAAATTACCGAAACCGACCTTGGTGATTTGTATTTTAAATCAACCATTAGCTCTCTAACACTTGGTATTCTTCCGTGCTTGATTAAATAATTTCTAATAGCACGTATAGTTTCTAATTCTTTTTTTGTCAACTCATTAAACATACGCAAATATACACTTTGTATGCATACACATACATACAAATAAATAATTATTTATCAACACTTTATAAACACATAATGATTAACTCTATTAAGGTAAAGTTAGCTTTGTTGGGCGTGCCCTAAAGGTCGGGCTATCCGCTATATCTTTCTGTGAAAAACAGAAAGGATGCCGCTTCTATCCCTCACGCAGCTAAAAAATAAGTAAAGCAGAAAAAGCTTTACCCATTTTTCGCTAAAAGAAAGCGGTATATAAGCGTTAAAAATTTGCTTAAAATGAACCGCAAATTTTCAACCCTTACATGAATTTTTTTAATAATTTTTTTTGCCCTTTTTAAAGAATTAATTCTTTAAAAACCTAAGCTATATTAACATAACGCAGTATACATTATAAGACAAAATAATCACTTCACTAAAAACTTAAATAATTGATTATGAGTAAATTAAATTTTGCGGTTTCATTTTTATTTTTTACATTTGCTGCGTATTTACAAAACTCAATTTTATAAATCATTGATTTTTAAAAATATAAACCTATAATAAAAAAAGATTTAAAATTCTACACCGCTCCAATTATATGAAAAAGATTAAAATTCAACACTTTACGCTTCCCGACAAACAAAGTGTTTATACCGACAGAAAAAAGAATTATAAAGTACATTTAGGAACTTGGGTAGCGGTATCGTAAATAAAATGTTTAAAGATTGACTTTAAACAAGTTTTGCGATGCAAATACAAGAAAGTTTGTTACTACTCAGGTAGGTACATTTAATTGTAACATATTAATATTTTGTATTTTATGATTTTTTAAAACTGTAATTTATTTACCATTTAACCCTAAAAATTAACTTCGTTGAGCTTGTAAACTCGGTTCACGAATTTTTCTGACGACCTACAATAACACCACTTTTGAACATTTTCAATGCCCAAAAAAATGGGTTATTGTAGTGTTTGAGGTCTCGAAATATGTTTTTCTTCCGATAGCTATCGGAAGAAAAACTAATATTTCGAGAATGCTCAAAAAAAATAAATCCGCCTAAGGATTGTTTTTTTTTGCATCGGGGATTCTCGCATAGCTTCTCATGCTGTAAAAAGATGTTTTGTTATGAATAATGCGGGTTAAGTGAAAATAAAAAAAGCTGAGTGTTACTCAGCTTTTTTAGATATATCGTAAATTTTCTTTCCTCCGTAAATTGCACCTAAAGCAAGTAGGTAAGAAATTCCTCCGTCAATTGGAATACAAGCAGATGGAGGCCAACAACCACCAGGAGGTCCACCTCCACCACCTGGAAAAGAATTAGGTGGTCCAGGGGGGCCTGCTGCAAAAAGTTCTAAATCGTTAAATAAAAAGAACACTATAAATAAAAGCAGAAGCCTTAAAATCAATTTCATAGTTTTAAACTGTAAAAGGTTGCAAATGTAATATTTTTATTTTTTAATTTTTAGTTAAAACAATTTTTTTAGTTATTGAAGTTTTATTTGATTTTAAAGTAACATAATAAATGCCCTGTGCATCTTCTAATTGAATACGTTCCCTATAATTAGAATTAACTTTTAAATTTTTACTCAAAACCTCTTGTCCTAAACTGTTATTAATAACGATTGAAAGGTTAGAATGGTTGGCGTTGTTTAAAATTAAATCAAATCCATTAGAAACATTTACTAACTGAAAGTCTAAATTACTTTCTATATCGTCAATACTTAGCGCTGTTTCTACGTTTACGTATTGTACTGATGATTTAGAACAAGCCCCATTAGAGGATGTTAACTCAACTTTATAAACTCCAGTATTGAAGTAAATATGTCCAGGACTTTCTAAAGAAGAAGTAGTTAAATCCCCAAAATTCCAGTTAAATACGGTTGTGTTTTCACTGTTGTTTTGAAAAAACACTTCGACTCCTTTAGGTACATTTACCGTATCAACAGTAATTGAAGAAGTAATTTCTCCATCTAAGTTATTGGTCAATGTTAAAAAAGAAGCTCTTATATCTTGTGGTTCTGTAATTTCCAACGTATTCATTACTGATTCTGAAGTAACATTATTAGTAACTTCAACTGTATAAATACCTGGCGATAAATTTTTAAGTGTATCTGCGCCATTCTTATTTACTGAAGTTGCTATAACATTGTTGAATCCATCTTTCCACACATAATTTTTAGCATCATTAACAAATCCATTCGCTATAAGACTTCCATTTGTCGCACCGAAACAAGTAACATTATTTTGTTCTGTAACTAACGGAGAGCTAACGTGAAGTAAAAACCTATTGGTTGTAACCGTATCATACATTGTAAAAGAGTAAACAGTGTCTTCTGTTAATTTAAAGTTTACATTAAGCTCAGTATCTTCAAAAGTTAATACTTTATTGTTTTTTAATAATGCTGCAATATCATCAAATGCTAATGTATAACTGTTTAATGTATTATTTGGTAAATCTGTTTTAATGTTGATGGGAATAATTGAAGCTGTATTCATTGATAAAACATTTCTTTCTAACCTATATCCATTATTAATGGTTGACAAATTAGGTTTTTGCTGAAAAATATTATTTAATTTATAAGCATCTAACTCATTATCTTTATTATCCGTTGCGTTAGCATCAAAACCAACATAAGCAATATCATATTCTGTTGTGTTGTTGTGGGTATAACCTAATTTAATTGTTGTAACTAACGGCTCATTATTAGCTGTTGTTCTATAATTATAAGTATCTGTAATATCTTTTTCATAGCCAGCCATCAAAGATTGAAAAGTAACTGTACTTCCTCCTGGATTTGAATGTACCCAAAATGCTTCTCCAGAACCTAACACCCATTGATTATTGATTGCTTGATAAGCACCTGTATTTCTTTTTACATAAGCTTTATCAAAATTACCTGTTTTTACTGTCCAACCAAATTTAACTGGTGTTGGGTAAGGATTAGTGATTAAGTTCCAGCCATCATCCGCTGGGCTATTTAATTTAACAATATGAGGGCAATTGTAAGTTACATTACCCAACACAGGCGTTCCAGTAATGTCTATTGTTCTTGCTCCTGTAGCTTTAGTGTCATTTCCAACATAAATTTCATAACCTACCTGAGGATTAATAATATCAAAAGTACTGTTTGGGATCATATATCCTTGATTATAATTACTTACAATGTTATTTTGATCAAAATAATACACCGAACTGAAACCTCCTGGCCATTCTGTACCAGTAAATCCCTGCATTTCAAACTCTTGATTCCAATCTTCTAAATCACCTCCTGAAACTACTGGAGCTAATAAATACCAACTTTCGCCTTCATTTAAAAATCGTTCTACGGTTATATCTCCATTAATCTCACCTGTTGCAGGTCTATAATAAGCAGCTGTTCCACTTGCGTTAGATAGTAATGTAAAACTGTTGTTGGTGTTTAATGTACCGTTAACTATATCTAACCAACCTTGCACACTAGCACTATTATTAATTGTAAGTCCTAGTGGATTATTTAAAATTAAATTATACATCGGCAAGTTTCCTGATATACTTTGTGCTGATGATCCGGTAAAATTAAAAGTACCAGTTCCTGAATTTACCGTATTATTATTGGTTACATCACCATTAACCTGTAAGGTATCGTTACTATTAAAACTTAACGAACCAGTTATGATTAAACTACCCACCTGAGCATTTTGTCCGTTAATAAACACATTATGCCCAGTTAAAATAGTTACATCGCTGCCTAAGGTAGGAATACACCCACAAGTCCAAGTGGTAGGTAAATGCCAATCATTAGTAACCCCCGTACTTACAATAGCAAAGTCGGCATTCGCTAAGGTAAAATAACTTGTACTAGTTAAAGTTACTCCTGTAAAAGTAACAATGCCTCCAGCAAAAACTCCATTATACTCCGTTGCTCCTATTGCAAACACACCATCTGCATCCACTAACAATTTATACGAAGTATCAGCCCCTAAGCCCAAACTGCTCACATCAAAAGCTATATCAACTGTACCTGCATAGTTGGTTAAGGTACTTCTCCATACTTGATTGTAACGGTTATATCCAGAAGGTACATCTGTAGTGTTAGAGGCATAACCCGCATTATCATGTCCTACCAACACATAATCTCCATTGTTCATGGTAGCAGCAGACAGTGTAAGGTTTGAAGTACCTGATGCAGACAAATTATTGCCACTCGCTTCTTGACCAATACCTACCACATCATATCTGTGGGTCGTTTCATGAGTGTACATATCCCCAGCAATAGCAATTTGATATTTGGCTGCCAAGTAATTTTCTACAATGTTGCGTTCTGCAGCATTTAATATAGAGGTATAATAAATTATCTCTGCTATATTCCCATTAAATTTATAGTTGGTGTTAAAAGCTCCTATACGTGCTCTATTATGTCCTGTAGCAGCATTTAAAGCATTAGTGGTGGGTGCTTTAGTAACTCCATTTAAAAAACCTTGATATGTTCCTACCAAACCATCCCACAAATAAGAAACGATGTGATTAGTTGTTACTGGTCCGTGTGTAAAAAATTTAGCACTACTTGATGAGTTTTTAATATAACTACCCACATAAGTAGGAGTTGCAAACGTATATAGCAAATTTGAGCCTTGATCAAAATCCATATTGAAACACGTATTATTTCCCGCATTTAGAGAAGATGTTTCATACACCAAAAAATGCGTAGATTGATTCCCATCTAAAGCGGAAGGATTAGCCGATGTTTCCATATAATCATCAGCTCCATCAAAATCTATAGCAGGCATACCATTAATTCCATTGGTACGGTAAATAGGTCTTCTAGAACCTGTTGCTTGCGAAGCTGTATTACCTCCAATAGAAAAGTCTGTCCAATTTTGCACAGCCTGTCCATTAGTAGCTCCTAATTGAAAAGCATCTAACCATAATTGATTGGAAGAACCTGCCGCTACACCACCTGGTGATTGAGCAAAAATTATAGAAAATGAAGAAATTGTTATCGCTGCGATGATGGAAGTAATTTTTTTCATAATATTAGGTTTTAGTGTTATTTAATGGAAACCAAATCGTTGTTAATCTTTAGTTATTAAATGATTTAATATATCCAAACAAATTTACTACAATTATACGACTTAGAGTTTAAAATAGTTGCTTTTGATTTGCTTATTTCTCAAATTTACGTATATCTACTGACTTACTTAAGTAAAAATACATACTAAACAAAATGAATAAAGGTAGCGGTGATTGTAAAAAACCTATCATTTTTCTCAACAGAACATAAGCATCATTAAATACTCCTGTTGCTTTTGTAACAACAACTAAAAATAATAACACCACTATAATTACCAAATAAAACCAACTCGTTATTTTGTTGTACTGTTTTTTTTCATACCAAAAATGTAATGCTCCATAAGATGTTGCTATCATTACCACTATAAAAACAATACTTAGTACCCATTTCAATGTACTTAATTTTTGAATGGAAAATGAAGCAAAATAAGCATAAAACAAATAAAAATTAGCTCTGTTTATATTTTCTCCCGTCAGTATAGCATTTATTTCCAAAAACAAGTTTTCTCTTATTAAGGTTAAGCCCATAACAATTAGAGTTAGTATAATGGCTATTATTTTTTTAGATTGTCGCTTCACTTAATTTAAATTCATTATACAATTTTAATAATTTATTTTTAACTCATTAGCATACTGTATGGTTTTGTTCTTATCTATTTATGAAAAAGTAGTTTACCTATTCCTTCCATCATTGTGAGTGAAATGAAACAAAACGAAGCACCACGGAGCATCAATCCCTAAATTTACAATAAAAAAGCATTGATAATCTGTTTAATCAGTACTAAAAACAAAAAGATTGCTTCAGCTCTCACACTCAATACCAATGTTTATGATTCGCAATGACAATTCAGTTTGAATCATTATTTTTAACAGCAAAGTATTTTACCCACAACATCCAGCCTAAAAATACAAATGCATACAATATAATGGTAAAGGTATATTTATGATTAAAATCTAAATATTCTGGGGCAGTTTTTGCCATAATGGTTAAGGCAATTACTCGCAATAAATTCAATAAATGGATAAGCACTAATCCTAAAGGTATAAACCATAACTTGTGTTTCCAACTACCATGGAAAATAATAACAAAACCGGCAAACAAAGCCATTAAATCCAACCCATTACATGGTGTTCCTATATAAACACCATGACTACCTTGTATTCCTATAGCATACTCCACTACAAAAGTTTCATACCCCAACCAGTGCAATATAACATCAGTGCTTTTTACCAAATTATCTATCACAATTTTATCTACCCAACCAACCTTTAACAACCACTTTTCGTAGAGTATAAACCAAAGCAAATACATTAGTATCGCTTTCAAAAAAAAGAAAAGTATTATTTTTTGTTTTTTATCCATTATAAATGTAAAGAGGTATCTCACTGGTAAAAGTATTAAATATTCTACTTAATTTGTTTATTAATTTAAGTTCTTTTTTTATGTTAAAAACTAAACTATTTCACGATATTTGCCCCCATTTGAATAAAAATCAATGACAAACAACGAGCAAACAGGTATTAATTTCGATTTAATAAAAGTCTATCTTTTTAAAGGGTTGCGTTATTGGTACATTCCTTTAATTACTATCATTATTGGCGTGGTAGTTGGTTATTACTATGCCCGCTATGATGTTCCTAACTACGAAGTTAATGGACGTGTGTTGGTAAAAGATGAATATGCCTCTTGGGGGCAAGAATATTTTTTACCAGGAATGGAATTAGTTTCTTCTCGTAACCGATTGGTAAATGAAATTGGCATCATACGTACTTTTCCGCTCATGTTAAAAGTAGTAAATAGCATGCCTGAGTTACGCATTTCTTATTATGATATAGGTAACATCAAATCTACTGAGCTATATAAATCCAGTCCTTTTGTGGTTAGCTATGAAAATCTAATTGATAAAAACATTTATAATAGAAGGTATTATTTAAAATTTTTAGACGCACATCAATTCTCTCTTTCTATCGATAATTTTGAAAATGATAAAGGGAAAACATATACACTAAACAAACAAATTAACCTAAATGGAAATGCTGTTAAAATAAAATTGCCTCGATTTTACGAGGAACTTCTTTCTAAAACTTTCATGTTTCAATTTAATAATACTGAGAATTTAGCACGCTACTATCAAAATAGTATAGGTATATCTCCTGAAGACGAAGAATCTTCTATTCTTATCATGTCTTTAAAAGGTAATACATACAACAAAGAAATGGATGTTTTAAACAACATTATGGATACGTATATTAAAAGTGGGTTGGAAGAACGAAATCAAACGGCTATTAATACCATTGAATTTGTTGATGACCGTATTGATGTAATTGCTGATGCCCTTTACATTGCAGAAAACAAATTAAAACAATTCCAAGAAAGGATGAATATTGGTAGAATAGATATTAAAGACATTACCGCCATTAAGGAAATAAATGAATTGGAAATAAAGAAAATGGAATTAGAGTTTACCGTTAATTTTTACGACCAAACTTATGACTACATAAAAAACAATGATGACGCTAAAGGGCTTATAATTCCTTACTTTATTAATAGTTCCAGTGTGCTTTACAAGTTAATGAACCAATTGATTGAAAAGTATTCCGATAAGGAAAGTCTCTCGTATTATGCTGAATCTACCAGTACTAAAATGAATATTCTTTCAAAAGAAATTATTACCTTAAAACAAATTTTATTAGAAAACTTAGTTGCCAGAAAATCTAAAGACTTGAATGATTTGAGCATTTTAAAAAATCAAATTGAAATGATTAATCAGCAATTGATGAACATACCCGAAGCCGAAAGAGAATATACCATAGCCTATAGAGATTACAAACTTCAAAGCAGCTTATACACCGAATTGTTATCAAAAAAACAAGCGGCAGAAATTGCCAAAGCTTCGAGCATACCTAATGCTCGTGTGTTAGATTACGCAACTCCTTATCGGGTTTATAAGGTAAGCCCTCCTTCTAGCTCTTATTACCAAAAATACATCTTACTTTTTTTAATACTAGGAATTTTCATCATTGTTGTAATCGAATTTTTTAACAACAAGATTATTGACAGAACAGACATTACCTCCATTACCAGTTTACCTATTTTAGGAAGCATTCCAAGAAATAATAAAGAAATTACCTTAGTATTGTTAGATCAACCTAAATCGGTAATAGCCGAAGCTTTTAGAACCATACGTACCAATATCCGCTATTTATCTAGAACAGAAGAAGCCAAAACCATTTTATTAACCTCTACCGTTAGTGGTGAGGGAAAAACCTTTTGTTCTGCCAACTTAGCATCGGCTTATGCCCTACAAGGTAAAAAAACCGTAATTATTGGTGCCGATTTACGAAAACCGAAAATACACAAAGATTTTAAACGCCAAAACAAAATTGGCTTGAGTAACTACCTTATTGGCAAAGCTTCTTATGAAGAAATTGTGCAATCAACAGATTTTGAATTGCTTGATTTAATCGCTTCTGGTCCTGTTCCCCCTAATCCCTCGGAATTGCTTTCTTCTCCCGAATTTATTCAACTTATCCAATTATTAAAAGGCAAGTACGAACGTATTATTCTTGACACCTCTCCTATTGGATTGGTTTCTGATGCCCGTTTATTAATCGACTATACCGATATTATGCTTTATGTGGTCCGTCAACGCTATACCATTAAAGCCAATTTTGACAAAATTATTAATGAACTGTCTGTAGATAAAAACAAGCTAGGAATTATTGTAAATGACATTGAATTTAAAAAAACATTTTATGGTGGTTATGGTTATGGGTATGGATACGGATACGGATACGGATATGGTTACTATGACGAAGAACACTCGCTTAAAAAAGGAATTTTTTCATTTTTAAAAAAATCATAAGCAAATTAAATAAGTATGAACAACCAATGGGACATCATCATTCAACCCAAAAGAAGTGTTTTTGACATCAATCTTAAACAACTTTACAAATACAAAGACTTGCTGTTTTTGTTTGTAAAACGTGATGTGGTTACCATTTACAAACAAACTATTTTGGGACCTATATGGTTTTTTGTTCAACCTATATTGACCATGGTAATTTATGTATTTGTTTTTGGAAACATTGCTAAAATTTCTACAGATGGTATTCCTCAACCTTTGTTCTATCTTGCCGGGATAGTAATGTGGAATTATTTTGCTGAAAGTTTTAACCAAACTGCCGATACGTTTACTCAAAATGCTAATTTATTTGGAAAAGTATTTTTCCCTCGTTTAATAGTACCTTTATCTAAAGTAATTTCTGCCTTGATAAAATTTGTTATTCAGTTTTTACTTTTCTTAGCCCTTTACCTTTACTTTTTGTATAGCTCAACTGTTATTCAACCTTCCTACCTTATTATATTACTCCCTTTATTGTTACTCTTAATGGCTGGTTTAGGCTTAGGATTTGGACTAATTTTCAGTTCCTTAACCACCAAGTACAAAGATTTAAAGTTTTTAATTCAATTTGGCGTACAGTTGCTAATGTATGCCACGCCTATTATTTACCCCTTAAGCACCATCCCCGAAAACTATCAATTTTGGATAAAACTGAATCCTATTACCCATATTATTGAAACATTTAAAACCATTTTTTTAGGAAGCGGACAATTTTCTACCAACGGTTTGCTATATGCTTGCGTATTTACTTTATTTACACTAGTTTTTGGTGTACTTATTTTTAACAAAACCGAACAAAAGTTTATGGATACCGTGTAGATTTGGAGTCGGAAGTTTAATCCTAACCGTCATTGCAAGGTAGGGAATGGAAAATAGGTGGGCAACCGAAGCAATCTGCTTAAACGAAGGACAGATTGCTTCATTCCCTGCGGTCATTCGCAATGACGACAACAAAAAGCGTTTCGTTTTCAATGACGGTTAAGTTGGACAATGTAGGTGAAAATGTAATAAAAAAACACATGAAAAAAAACATAGCCATAAAAGTAGAGAATTTATCCAAACAATATCGTTTGGGTGAGATAGGTACGGGTACACTAAGCCACGACCTGAATCGCTTTTATGCTAAAATTAGAGGAAAAGAAGACCCTTATTCTATTGTTGGACAAACCAACGACAGAACGGTAAGTGCTGAGAGTGATTATGTGTGGGCATTAAAAGACATTAACTTTGAAGTGGAACAAGGTGAAGTATTGGGTATTATTGGCAGAAATGGAGCAGGAAAATCTACCTTATTAAAATTGATATCACAAATTACAGCTCCTACAACAGGAACGATAAAAGCTAAAGGAAGAATAGCTTCTTTATTAGAAGTAGGAACTGGTATGCATCCTGAAATGACTGCCCGAGAAAACATTTTTCTGAATGGAGCCATTTTAGGTATGACCAAAAAAGAAATTAAAGCCAAGTTTGATGAAATAATAGATTTTGCAGGATGCCAATTGTATATTGACACACCTTTAAAACGTTTTTCATCAGGTATGCGTGTACGCTTAGGTTTTGCTGTTGCTGCTTTTTTAGAGCCAGAAATTTTAATTGTTGATGAAGTATTGGCAGTTGGCGATGCCGAATTTCAGAAAAAAGCCATAGGCAAAATGAAAGACATTTCTGCTGGAGGCGGTAGAACCGTGCTTTTTGTAAGTCATAATATGGCAAGTGTTAAAAGTTTTTGTAATAAAGGTATTTTACTAGTAAACGGTCATATTGAATTTATGGGAGACGTTGATTTAACGGTATCCAAATATTTGCTGGGCAGCTCGCAAAATTTAAATTTAAAACAATTTAACAATGAATTTGACCATGAACTTTTTTCATTTAAAGAAATTAGAATAAGTGCCACTGATAAAACTACTATAGAGCCACTAACAGAATATGATGAAATTTCTGTAGAAACGGTATTACATATTTTTAAAAATGAAGAATCTTTGCAACTTACCTATGTTCTAAAAAATGAGTCTGGCGAACCAATTTTTACCTTTTCTCATAAAAAAAATAAAATAAAACTAAAAAAGAACTTAAATCGATTAATATGTAAGTTTCCAAAAGGTTTTTTGAATATAGGTTCCTATTATTTAGATGCCTATTTAATTAAAGATTCACGTGAGACTATATTTTTAGAAAAGGATATCATTTCATTTAATATACAAGAGGGGCTAAGACCTCTCGGGTCATGGATGGGAAAAGAACCAGGAATAATAAAACCGATATTCGAATGGAGTATCGAAAACAATTGAAAATACTTTAAACATTATGATACATGAAAAATAAACTAAAAAAAATACTTATAAAATTACTTACGCCTTTAAATAAAAAATTAGGTTTTGTGATAAAGGCAAATAATTATAATATCTATGAAAAAAATTATTTGTTACTTAATTTAATTAAATTAATCAAATCAAAGAATTTTGAAATAAACCTAATTATTGATGTAGGAGCTAATCACGGAACATGGACTCGTTTATGGAAAAAAGAATTTCCTGAAGCTAGTTACATTCTTATAGAACCACAGAATTGGTTAAAAAACTCATTTGAAGACTTACTTGATGCTAAAACGGTTTATTTACCTATAGGAGCTGGCAAAGAAAATGGAACTTTTAAGTTTACAATTAACTCCGATCGAGATGATAGTTCATCATTTAATTTTTCAGAAAAAGAAGCCAAGGAAAGAGATTTTGTACAAATTGATATACCTATAAAAACATTAAATGAAATTGTTAAAGAAAATGGAAATACAATACCTGAAATAGTAAAAATTGATGCTGAAGGACTAGATTTAGAAGTATTAGATGGTGCAAGTGATTTATTTGATAAAACAGAACTATTTTTAGTAGAAGTAGCTATTAATAATAAAAGAATGCCAAATGATATTAAAACTGTTATTAATTATATGGATAATAAAGGCTATAAAGTTTTTGAAATGACTGATTTAAATAGACCATTTAAGTCCCAAGCTCTTTGGTTAGCAGAATTTGCATTTATAAAAAAAAATGGATTTTTTGATACTTTCGATTGGAAAAATTAAATAAATAATTACCGTAACCAAAACTTTCTTCCCTCCTATTGAAGAATATCAGGCACAAGTGCAACGTATATGGGATAATCAATGGCTAACCAACCGAGGAGCGTTGGTGTTGGAATTGGAAGAAAAACTAAACCCCATGATAGATATAAAAAAATTCCCTTAAATTTTAACCCCACTTAATGATTAACTTAATAAATACCATATCAGCAGGAGAAAGTTCGATAGTAGAATTTAAAACGAATTTTTGTAATGAAGCGATAGAAACCATAGTGGCTTTTGCAAATGCTAAAGGTGGAAAGGTATTAATCGGTGTTTCCAATGATGGTGCTATTGTTGGCACTACCTTAAATGAAGAAACCGTACAAAACTGGATAAATGAAATTAAACAAAAAACAGCCCCAACACTTATCCCTGATGTAGATATTTTTAGAAGTATGGGGCTTATTGAAAAATACGGCTCTGGAATACTGCGAATTATTAATTATTTCAAGGAAGCAAAGTTACCCAAGCCCACATTCAAAAATCAATCTAATGGATTTGTGGTAACTGTTTTTGCAAAAAACAAGAACCTTACTACTCAAAATGTCCCAGAAAATGTCCCAAAAAATGTCCCAAAAAAAAGACTTCATTTAATTGTTCAATTAATTAAAAAAGACACGCATGTTTCCATGTTAGAATTGTCAAAAAAAATAGGAGTTACTCATAAAACTATAAAAAGAGACATTGAAAAATTAAAAACACAAGGCGTACTAAAACGAATTGGTCCAGCCAAAGGAGGGTATTGGAAAATATCTGAAATTAACAACTACATTAATAAAATTGAAGATGACAAATAAACAAGCTACGAACCAACTTACCGTAACCAAAACTTTCTTCCCCCCTATTGAAGAATACCAAACTCAAATTCAACGCATTTGGGACAACCAATGGTTAACCAACCGAGGAGCGTTGGTGTTGGAATTGGAAGAAAAACTTAAAAAACACTTGGCTGTTCCTAATGTGTTGGCAATGACCAATGGCACCTTGCCCATACAAATTGCTTTGAAACTTTTTGGGAAAGGTGGCGAAGTAATTACCACTCCTTTTAGTTATGTAGCTACTACTTCATCTATCGTTTGGGAAAATTGCACTCCTGTTTTTGTAGATATTCATCCTGAATATTTAACTATAGACGAAACCCAGATAGAAGCTGCCATTACTCCCAACACCATCGCTATTTTAGCTACTCACGTGTATGGTAACCCTTGTAATGTTGAAGTGATAGAACAAATTGCTGCGAAACACCGCTTAAAAGTAATTTATGATGCTGCCCACTGTTTTGGGGTAACTTACAACAACCAAAGCATATTTAATTATGGAGATGTAAGTACGTGCAGTTTTCATGCTACAAAGTTGTTTCATTGTGGAGAAGGCGGAGCTATTTTCTGCCAAAATGAAGCAACCATGAAAGAATTATTTTTCCTACACAATTTTGGACACAATGGTCCTTTAGATTTTTATGGTGTAGGCATTAATGCTAAAATGAGTGAATTGCAAGCAGCCATGGGCTTAGCTGTTTTGCCGCATATTGATTTTATTATTGCTGAACGTAAAAAAGTAGTAGATTACTACAATACACAGTTAAATTTTACACAACTAAAAAAATTAAAAATCCGAGAAAATACCCAATGGAATTATAGTTATTACCCGATTATTTTTGAAAATGAAGCACAGTTGTTAGTGGTACAACAAGTGTTGAATGATAATAACATTATTCCTCGCAGGTATTTTTATCCTTCTTTAAATAACTTGCCTTATGTAACTAAGGCAGCTATGTCGGTTACGGATAGTATTGCTCCTTGTGTGTTGTGTTTGCCGTTATATGTTGGTCTTGCTGAAAGTGATTTAGAACGTATTGTACGTCTAATTAATACCGTCATTACGAGCGTAGCGAAGTAATCTGTTTAATGTTACCGTCATTGCGAGGGAAACGCCCCTCCCTACCGTCATTGCGAGTGAAACGCCCCTCCTTACCGTCATTGCGAACGAAACGCAGTGCAGTGAAGCAATCTGCCCTTCGATTAGACAGATTGCTTCAGCGCCAACGCTCTTTTCTACGCTTGGCTTCGCAATGACGTTAAAGATAGACAGATTGCTTCAGCTCCAACGCTCTTTTCTACGCTTGGCTTCGCAATGACGGTTAGGATTGGCTTTGCAGTAACATTATTAAAAAATTACTACTTTAGACCTATTGAAGAAGCTATTGCAAGAGAAAAACAATTAAAAGCTGGTTCCAGACAAAAGAAACTTGATTTAATTAATGCTTTTAATCCTGAATGGAAGGATTTGTTTGAGTATTTGTAACATCATTGCGAGTGGAACGCCCATCGTTACCGTCATTGCCCCTCCTTACCGTCATTGCCCCTCCTTACCGTCATTGCGAGGGAGGAACGACCGAAGCAATCTGTCTAACCGAAGAACAGATTGCTTCAGCTCCTACACCCATTCCAACGCTTGGCTTCGCAATGACGTTAAAGATAGGCAGATTGCTTCAGCGCCAACGCTCTTTTCTACGCTTGGCTTCGCAATGACGTTAAAGATAGACAGATTGCTTCAGCTCCTACGCTCTTTTCTTTGCTTGAGCTTCGCAATGACGGTTAGGATAGGCTTCGCAATTACATTCTAAAACAAAATACGTTATAACAAAGAATAAAAACACTATTTTTGCTATTCTATTAATTTCATTCCTTGAACCACAAAAACTTAATAAAACGAATACAGCAAGGCGAAAGCGAACAGTTGGAGTTTAAAAAAAACTTCAACGATGCTGCAATTGAAACAATAGTGGCTTTTGCTAATACTAGCGGTGGAACGGTTTGTATTGGTATTGATAATGATGGCAACCCTCAACAACTAACTTTAGGAAAAGAAACCATTCAAAAATGGGTAAATGAGATAAAAAACAAAACGCAACCTGCTATAATGCCTCATTATGAAACGGTTGCAATTGATGGAAAAGAAATTTTACTCCTTAGCGTAAATGAGTTTCCTGTAAAACCATTATCATTTAAGGGGCGTTATTATAAACGCATCAAAAATGCGAACCACCAACTAAATGCGAATGAAATTACAGAGATGAACCTACAATCCCTTCAATTATCATGGGATTCGTACATTGCTCCAGATAAAAGCATTGCTGATTTAGATAGCAATAAGGTGAATAAATTTATACAAAAAGTAAATGCTTCTGGTCGTTTTAATATGGTTGACCATTGGAAACAAAATTTAGAAAAACTAAAATTGATTTCGGGCAATAAAATTACCCATGCGGCTTGGTTACTTTTTTCGAAAGAAGACACTTCTTACAATGTTCATTTAGGACGATTTAAAACGCCTTCGATGATTATTGATGATAAAATGTTTAACGGAACATTATTTGAAACAGTTGAATCGACTATGAATTATTTGTTGGGGCAAATTAAAGTAGCTTTCCAAATTACTGGAAAAACTTCCCAACGTACCGAAATATTCGAATACCCACTTCCTGCTTTAAGAGAGTTGGTATTAAACACCATCATTCATCGCGATTACATGAGTCCTATTGATGTACAAATAAAAATATTCGACCAAAAAATTACTTTTTTTAACCCTGGTAGCCTTTTTGGAAAGTTAAGCGTTGCACAATTAAAAAAAGATAACTACCAAGCCTATACCAGAAATAAACTAATTGCTGAAGCATTTTATTTAACGGGTGATATAGAAAAATATGGAAGTGGATTTGTTCGAATTCGTGAAGAAATAAAAGCCTATCCTACCATGAAATTCGATTTTGAAGAAGTACCCAACGGATTTTTAGTAACCTTACACTACACTCAACAAAAATCATTATTCGCTGATAATAAGTTGAATAATAGCGAAAATGTTACCGATAAGGTCACCGATAAGGTCACCGATAAGGTCACCGATAAGGTCACCGATAATTTATCTAAAAACCAACAGGAAATAATTAAACAAATACTACTGAATCAAAAAGTAAGTGCTGCTCAATTGGCTGATTATGTTGGTATTTCTAAAAGAAAAATTATAGATAACATTAACAAGTTAAAAGAACTGGGCTTAGTAGAACGTATCGGTTCTGCTAAAAGTGGTTACTGGAAAATTTTAAACGAATAAACCTATGAAACGAGCCATGCTAAAAAGTTTAACACACAACTTGTCCCGATTTTTCGGGAGGAGAATGATTATAGGCGACTTCCATGTGTCCGATAAAAAACAATTAAATATAACCACATGAAAATTGCCATTATGCAGCCCTATATTTTTCCTTACATAGGCTATTTTCAATTGATAAAACAAATTATAAATTTATAATAACAAAATGGATTTTTTTATACTAGGTAATCCGAGATCAGGCACAACACTCTTAAGGTTAATGCTAAACAATCATTCTTTAATAGGTGTTCCACCAGAGTCTGGCTTTCTTCAATGGTGGTATAAAAAATATTTTAATTGGTCTGAAAATGACACAAATAACGATACAAAATTTAATCTTTTTTTAGACGACATACTCAGTTCAAAAAAAATTGAAGATTGGAAATTAAATAGACCTAATTTAAAGGATTTTATATTATCCGAAAAACCAAAAAATTATCCTGAGATTATTACCACAATTTATAAATTTTACACCAATAACAAATCAATTATTGGTGATAAAAACAATTATTATATAAATCATTTAGAAGAACTTAATTTAATTTTTCCTAATGTAAAATATATCCACCTAGTTAGAGATGGTAGAGATGTAGCATGCTCTTATAAAAACATAAATAAACTTAATCCTAATCTTAAATATATACCTAAAGTTTCATCCGATATTGTAGCTATTGCTAATGAATGGAATAATAATATTATCACTATTGAAAATTTTATTCAAAACCATAATTCTATTACAATAAGGTATGAAGACTTAATTAGTAAACCAGTTGAAATTTTAAAGAAAATTTGTAACTTTTTAGATGTTGAATATGAAGAAGAGATGTTGAATTATCACCAAAACAATGATGAACCTCTTTCAACACTTCATTGGAAAGGTAAAACAAAAGAAACTATTGATGAAAAGAATAAAAAAAAATATTTATCTCTTTTGTATTCTGAAGAAATAAGTAAGTTTAATGAAATTGCCTATAACACTTTAAAGAAGTTTAAATATGATTAACCCAGTAATTCTTAGTGTTAGACTAATGACATATAATCATGAAGAATATATTACCCAATGCTTAAATAGTATTGAACAACAACAAACTTCTTTTCCTTTTGAAGTAATTATTGGCGATGATTTTTCAACTGACAGTAACATAGCCCTTATTCAACAATTTATTGCTTCATCAACCAATAAAAATATCAATTATATTTTATTGGATAGAAAAAAAGGTGATGAATATGATATAAATAGACAAAAAAAAGGACGATTATATAACTTTTTGGATATGATTAGTCATTGCAAAAGAAAGTACATAGCACTTTTAGATGGCGATGATTATTGGACAGACCCTTACAAAATGCAAAAGCAGGTAGATTTTTTAGAGGCAAACCCTAATTTTAATATTTGTTTTACTCAAGCAAATACATTAAAGGAAAATAAATTAGAGTTACATCCTATACCTCCTATTTCACCTAATGGTATTTATACTTTCGATGATTTATTAGAACATTACAACTTCATCACCACAGCAAGTGTAGTTTTTAGAAAAAAATTTAGCAAAATACCAGAGTGGATTTACCAATTGCCTTATGGTGATTTGGGGTTATATTTTTTAGTCAGCAAAGATGCGAAAATTAAATGTTTACCCGAAATAACCAGTGTATATAGAATCCACGAAAAAGGTATGTGGAGCGGTACTAATGAATTAAAAAAAGTAGAAACTCAACTAAAATTTTATCAAGTACTTTTTAATCAACTTAATCACCATCAAAAACAACTTGTTAAAAACAAACATAAGGTCTTAATTGCCAAAATTAGTTACCAGTTACACAAAAAAAACAGACTTTTACGGGTGTTAAAACGTATTCAACTAAGTAATAAGTATAAACTGTGAAAGCACCTAAAATATCAATTATAATTCCGTGCTATAACATGGGAACCTACCTGCAAGAAACATTGGATAGTGTTAGCTCCTATCCTAACAAAAACGATTATGAGATTATAATTGTAAATGATGGTTCTACCGATATCCCAACCCTTGAACTTTTAAAAATACTAGAACAACAAGGTTTTTTTGTATTGAATCAGGAAAATCAAGGCTTAGCAAAAGCTAGAAACAATGGGATAAAATTGGCAAAAGGTGAATACATTTTACCTTTAGATGCTGATAATAAAATTAGACACCATTACATTACAGAAAGTATAAAAATACTAGAAACCTATCCAGATATTGATGTAGTTTACGGCAACAAACAGCATTTTGATGAAGATAACAAATTGGTAAATGTTCCTGATTTTGATTTTCCACTGCTCTGTAACAAAAACTACATCGATGCTTGTGCGGTTTATCGTAAAACTATTTGGAACAAAGTAAACGGTTATGATGAGAACATGCCAATAATGGGATACGAAGATTGGGATTTTTGGCTACGTATAGCTTTACAAGGAGCAACCTTTTATCACATAAATGAAGTAACTTTTGATTACAGAGTTAGAGGTAACTCTATGATTAATGACACCAATAAAAATTACGATATTATTTTAAATTACATACTCAACAAAAAAGAATTAAGTGTAGTTGAAGCTGTAAGAATAACACAAATGGAGGCGAGAAAGGCTTTTCATCTACAAAATTCTTTAGAGTATAAATTGGGTAAACTACTTTTAAAACCTTTTAGAATATTATTAAAAAATAAATGAACCCCTTAATAAGCATTATCATTCCCAACTATAACCACGCATTGTTTTTAAAAAAACGCTTAGAGAGTGTTTATACTCAAACTTATCCTCATTTTGAAGTTATATTATTAGATGATGCCTCAACCGATAACAGCATTGAAATTTTAACTGCCTATAAAAACCACCCAAAAACAGCACATTTAATTGTAAATACACAAAACAGTGGCAGCCCCTTTAAACAATGGCAAAAAGGAGTTGTATTAGCCAAAGGGGAATTGATTTGGATAGCCGAAAGTGATGATTATGCATCAACCAACTTTTTAGAACAAGTTGCTCAACCTTTATTAACTAATAAAGAAATTGGATTGGCTTACTGCCAAAGTGTAGTGGTTGACGAAAATAATACTCAACTTTATATCAATACCCAATGGACGGATGATTTAGATAAAAACAGATGGCTAACCAACTATACCAACAATGGTTTACACGAGTGTAAAAATTATCTTTTTTATAAATGTACCATTCCTAATGCCAGTGCAGTTGTTTTTAGGAAAAATTTAGCCGCTGCTTTTCCTGTAACATTTAAAATGGCTGGAGATTGGTGGTTTTGGATGAATCTATTACCCAATACCCATATTGCTTATATAAAAGACGGCCTGAACTATTTTAGAACGCATGCCAATACCACACGAATGAGTGGCAATTTAACTAAAAAAAAACTACGGTTGATAGAAGAAGTAAAAGTGGTTTCACTTATTAAACATCAACTTGATAATCGTATTTATTTTAAAAAAATTGAAAAGGTATATGCCAACTATTTACGGATATTACCCTTAAAAATGCTGTTATTCAATAGTATTAAACCCTATCAATTTACGGATAACTCATTAAATTATAGTAAAATTGTACTTCTTTTTATTAAAGAGCTTTACTATAGATTAAACAGAAAAATAAAATGATAAAGCTAGGTTATTTTACACAAACACTTTTTGGGATAAGTGAAACGTTTATTTACGACTTGGTATTAGCCCTTAATAATGATGAAAACATTGATTTTACCTATGTTTCCAAACATGAAAAATCATTACAAGCTGAATTTAATATAAATAACACTACCGTAAATTTTTCTCATCAATTTATATCTTGGCAAATTCGACTTTTTAAATTAAGCGAATTGTTTGGTAGAAATGGTTATCGCAATAGAATGAACTTAAAAAAGTGGATAGCACTAAGAGCGTTAAACAAAAAAGTTACTAAAAAATTTGATGTAGCTTTTATTGAGTTTGCTGATACCGCTATTTTGCTAATGGAGTATTTGGAACAACAAAAAACCCCTTTTATTGTTCATGTGCATGGCCATGATATTACCTCATCTTTAAACGATAAAGCGTATAAAGAAGAACTGATGGTATTATTTGAAAAAGCTGTATTTTTTATAGCTGCAAGTGAATACATGAAAAGAAGATTAATACTACTTGGCTGTGATGAAAATAAAATTAAAGTAATAAGACTGGGTGTAGATAGTAAGCATATAGAACCTACACCTTGGTCGGAAAGAACTAAACTTCCTCCTTCAATCATCTTCTTAGGCAGACTTACCGCAATAAAAAACCCTGTTGCTTTGCTTTATGCTTTTCATAAAGTAAAACAAGAAATTCCTGAAGCTACTCTATCTATAATTGGTGATGGTGAAATGAAAGCTGCCGTTCTTAATACTATAGCTAAATTAGGTTTAAGCAATGCTGTTACACTCTATGGTGCTTTACCTAGAGAAAAAAGTTTTCCTATTTTAAAATCACATTGGATTTATGCCCAACATAGTGTAACTAGCTTACGTGGAGATACCGAAGGATTTGCTATTAGTTTAGCTGAAGCAGCTTTACATGAATTGCCTGTAGTTTCTACTATTCACAACGGAATTACAGAAAATGTAATCGATGGAAAAACAGGTTTCTTAGTTCCAGAATTTAATTATGAAGCCATGGCTGATAAGCTCATCTATTTAATTAAAAATCCAATTGTTGCTGAAGAAATGGGGAAAGCTGGAAAAAAGCATATTTTAAATCTTTGTAATCCAACCATGCGGATTGAAGCTATAAAGTCACTAATTATTGAAACAAATAACTATAATGAAAAATAAATTAAAATCGCTACTCAATCAACTTCCTTATATAAGAGGCTTAGTAAAAAAAGTAGCTAATTATGATAAAAATGCGTGTTACCCAGTAGGACATTATTATTCTCCAATAATTAATATAGACGAAATAAAGTTAAAAGAAAATATCATATGGGAAAATAATCTTGCTGATGCTATTAGTGGAATTAATTTAAATACTACAAAACAACTTGAATTAATAGCTGAGTTTAATAAGTATTACAATGAAATACCTTTTAAAGCACACAAACAGGAAAATTTAAGGTATTACTTTGATAATGAATTTTATTCTTATACAGACGGTATCATGTTATATAACATGTTGAGATACTTACAACCAAAACAACTTATTGAAGTGGGTTCAGGTTTTTCATCCGCTTTAATGTTAGACGTTAATGAAGTTTTTTTTGAATCAAAAATTAAGCTCACTTTTATTGAACCTTATACAGAACGATTGGAGTCTTTACTTTCGAAAAAAGACAAAACTACTACTACCATTCACAAAAAATTTGTGCAAGAGGTAAGTTTAGAAGAATTTAAAAAACTAGAAGCTGGTAATATTTTATTTATTGACAGTACGCATGTATCAAAAACAGGGAGCGATGTTAATTTCTTATATTTTGAAGTGTTACCCATATTAAAAAAAGGAGTTTACATACATATTCATGATGTTTTTTATCCTTTTGAATATCCAAAAGATTGGGTATATGGCGGTAAAAATTGGAATGAAGATTATTTATTGAGAGCTTTCTTAATGTTTAATAATGCATTTGAAATAAAGGTTTTCTCTCATTATTTACACACGCTACACAAAGGTGTATTTAAAGATATGCCTCTTACCTACAAAAATTTTGGTGGTAATATCTGGTTAGAAAAAGTTATTTAAAATTGAACAAAAAAGTTTCCATATTAATTCCTCTTTACAATGCTGAACAATACATTGCGGAAACGATTACTTCCATAATTAATCAAAGCTATACCAACATAGAATTGATTATGGTTGACGATGGTTCTACTGACAACAGTTATGAACTAGCAAAAGCTTACGCCTCAGAAAATGTAAAAGTATTTCAACAAGCGAACAAAGGTGCTTGTGCTGCTAGAAATAAAGCCTTAGAACTAAGTACAGGCGATTACATTGTTTTTTTTGATGCGGACGACATCATGTATAAAGACAAAATAAAAAAACAAATGGAATTAGTTGAAAAATATGGTGATGATTACATTTACTCGTCCCAATGGATTCCTTTTAAAGGTGATGTCCCAACTATTTTTTCTCCCAAAACAGTTATAGATAACGATTTTGAAAGCCCTATTGATTGGTTAACCACTTCTTGGCCTGATAAATCGGGAGCTGTAGGAATTTGGCTAACTCCAAGACAGCTCATTGAACAAGCTGGTAAATGGGATGAAACTATTGTAATGAATGATGATGGTGAATATTTTTTTAGAGTCTTGTTAAAAAGCAACGGAGTGAAATTTGCTGATAATGCTTATCTATTTTACAGAAGAGACGTTGCTACAAGTATAACTAAAACCTATAGTTATAAAAAAGCCAGTGATATTTTAAAAACATACATTAGTTACGAGAAAATACTTGAACTAAAAGATACTACTGAAGTTAGAAAGGCATTGGCTTTTAACTATGCTAAGTTTATTTATATATATCATAAGAAGGAAAAAGAATTGGTTAATATTGCATGGCAGAGAATGGAGCAACTAAATGTAGATGAAAAATGGAAAATTGGAGGAAAAAAATTTCAATTACTTTGTCAATTAATTGGTTTTAAAAATGCTTTAAAACTAAAAAAATAAGGTTGAAATGAATATTGCAATAATAGGGAAATTTTATACTGAAAGTGCCGCCAACCATATTGAAGAAACTTTGCAAGAAATGGGGCATACCACTGTTAGAGTTGAAGCAGAAGTTAACTTTATGCAATATAAACTCTTAGGTTTTAGGGGTAGAAATATTACTAAAACATTTTATAATCAATTTTTATCAAAAATTCCTGCCATTAGTAATGTTACCTCTGATGCTATTTATAAGATTTATAAAAAAAACAGCATTGATTTAACCATAGTGTTGCACGATTTTTTATCTAAACAAGATATCGATAAAATAAAAAAAATAACCCCTTCTCCTATTGTTTTATGGTTTCCTGATGCTATCAGTAACTTTCAAAAAGCCATGTTCTTTGTTGCGGGTTATGATTTTTTATTTTTTGTAGATAAATATATTGTGGAAAAACTGAAATCTGAATTTAACTTAAATACACATTATCTTCCTCAGTGTTGCAACCCAAATTCGCACCGAATAGTTGATTCAACACAAGAAGAAAAAGATTTTTACAAATGCGATATTACCAATGCAGGTAATTTTTACCCGAGCAGAATGGCGTTGTACCAGCATTTAACTCAATATGATTTTAAAATGTGGGGGCCAAAACCTTCCTTTTGGTTAACTGTTCCTGAGGTAAAAAAAATGATTACCGGGAAAATTGTGTTTAATGATGACAAATCAAAAGCTTTTAATGCTGCAAAAATTGTCTTAAACAACCTACATCCTGCCGTAATTAATGGTGTAAATAAAAGAATGTTTGAAATTCCTGCCTGTGGAGGTTTTCAAATTACCAGTCATAGAGAAGCCATCAATGAATTGTTTGAAATAGGCAAAGAAATAGTAACCTATACCGATTTTAACGACCTAAAAACCAAAATTGATTATTACTTAGATTCTAACAATGAAACGGAAAGACAACAAATAATTGAAGCCGGATACCAACGAACTATTAAAGAACATACGTATAGAAATCGGTTAGAAACAATGTTATCAATAATATTTAATTAACATGAACGTATTAGTTTTACATTTCACTCATCCGGAAGGTTACCCACCCACTCTGAACGCTATAAATTGTATTGCTGAAAAAGCAACAAAACTAATTATTCTTTCTACTGACACACTTCCTACAAAATGGAAGTATGCCCAGAATGTAGATTTAAAACTAATTAAAGGAGAACATGACCGATTTAAATTTGTTAACCGTTCTAAACTTGAAAAATTTAAAACTTATTACACTTATGTAAAGAAGATTCGTTCTATTCTTAAAAAAGAGGCTATTGATTTGGTGGTAATTTATGATGACGTTCCATTTTTTTTATATTTATTGGCTACAATTTTCTTAAAAAAGAATTATAAATTATGGTATCATAACCACGATGTTTACCCATTAAATGCCTTTAAAAAATATGGAATTAACTGGTTGGGAGCATCTACTAGAAACAAATATTTTAATAAAAATAATTATTTTTCTTTACCTGCTTTAGAAAGAAAAGTGATGTTTCCATTATCCAATTTTAAAGGACAAATCTATTACATCCCTAATTATCCCTCTAAAAAAATAATTCAACCTCTAAAAAAGAATTTTAAAAATTGGGATTCCGAGCCTTGTATTAAGATTGTTTATCCAGGAAGTCCTTCCATAAAAAACGGATTTGAAGAACTAATTGATGTAATGCCTCATCCAATAAATAACAAAAAGATTACATTAACTATTGTTGGTCAAACCAATACAAAATATAAACAAGAATTATTAAACTATGCTATATCTAAAGGAGTGAAAAAGCAATTATTTTTTGTGGAAAGACTTCCTTATGTTGAGATGTCTAATTTCTTAAAAAATTATCATATAGGTTGGGCAATGTACAAACCACTTGACATGTCTGTTTCAACAGCTGGAAGTTCATCAAATAAAATATATGAATTCTTGGCAAATGGATTACCAATTATTGTTTTGGACAATGAACATCACAAAAAACACTTATCAATTTCAAAAGCTACCTTCTTTTGTGATTTAAGCCCGCAATCTATCATTAAATCAATTGAAAATATTAACGAGAATATTTCTGATTTAAGCGAAAAAGCAATTAATGAATTTGAAGATAATTATCAATTTGAAATAAAATTTAATAATGCACTTACAGAAATTATAAAAGATATAAAAGAACCTAAAAAATTAAAATGAACTTTTTTTCATTAATACTATCTATTTTTTACTTTTTCTTCTGTTTTCTTATTAAAGACTATATCTTCTATTCCTCCTTAGGACTTGCGTTTAGCTTGTATATTTTTATTGATTTTGTATCTAAACTAGGAAAAACATTTCCATTAAAAGAGTTTATTGTTTTAATTGCCTCCATACAATGGATAGTTGGTGCAAAAATTTCTTATTCGTTTGGAAAAGCTCACCACAAATATTATATGTATGTGGAAGAAGATGTATATATGAGCTACGTTGTTCCTGGTGTAATAGCGATGACACTCGGTTTGTTTATTATTCGTAATCACTTGTCTATTGATAACATTAAAAATTCATTTTCAACAACATCAAAAAAATCTCATTTATCTATTGCCTACACATTAGTTATTATTGGCTTATTAGCAAGTGTTTCTAATAAATTCATCAGTATTGGAGGGTTAGCTTTTGTTTTATATTTAGCGTCTTTGTTATTGTATGTTGGTATAGGTTATTTGTTTTTTATATTACCCAAATACAAGTGGTATTTATTTTTCATTACACTCGGAATTACCTTCATCACTTCTTTAGGAAGTGGAATGTTTCATAACATGTTAATCATCGCTTCTTTTTTTATTTTTTTAGTTACCCCTAAAAACACCTCATTTACCACAAAGTTGGCAGTTATTTTCTTCGGTACTTTTTTTATTTACATGTTGCAAGTAGTGAAAAAAGAATTTAGAGAAATTATTTATAGTGGAAAAAAAGTAAATCCTGTAGAAGTTTTTTATGATTTAATAGAAAGAGAATTTTTAGTGGAGAAAGAAACAGAAGCTCAGCCTCTAGGTGCGTTTCAACAAAAAAAAGAAGAAGAAAAAGAATCAGATGCTAATAACAGATTAAACCAGGGTTGGATAATTAGTCGGGTGTTATATAATGTACCCGCTAAAAAACCATTTCTAGCAGGTAGAACCATTAATGAAGCAATAGAAGCCAGTTTATTGCCTCGGTTTTTAGCTCCTGACAAAGCTGGAGCAGATCAGGCACTTATCAATTTTAAAGAGATTACTGGGTTAGGTTTATCAAAGAATGCCTCTATGGGCTTATCGCTTATCGCTGAGTTTTATGCTAATTATGGTATTGTTGGCGGCTGGATAGCCATGTTTCTTTACGGTTTATTAATTTCTTTATCCATTACATTTATCATTAAAGTATTAGGTAAGAATTCTTATTTAATGATAATTTGGTTAATTCTTTTTTTCTTTCAAGTGGTAAAAGCCGAAACTGATTTCATTAAAATTTTCAATCACCTTATAAAGTCCATTGTTTTCTTTATGATACTAAATGTTGGATTATCTTTACTTGGTATTCAACTATTCAGCTCTAGCAACCAAAAAGATGAATTGGAGTAATTATTTTTTACACTTGATTACTATTTATTAGTGTAATAAGTGTTAATTTGCGTTTTTCTTAACTTTTACCCATGTTTAAAAAAATTGCTGTTCCAATAAGGTATATTTATACTCATCCGCTTACTAAAGATAGTAAGTTTTCTGCTTTGCTAAGGTTTTTTAATTGGCAAATAACTTCTCGTTTGAGTAAAAATAGTCAACAGGTAAAATGGATGGGCGATATAAAACTTTCCATGCAAAAAGAAATGCACGGTGCTACAGGTTGTATTTATGTAGGATTACCTGAATTTAATGATATGTCGTTTTTACTTCATTTTTTAGATGCAAAAAGTAATCTTATAGATATAGGTGCAAATGTTGGTGTTTATTCACTTTTATCCGCAGGAGTTCAAAAAAGTAAAACCATTGCCATTGAACCTATACCTCAAACTTTTCAGTATTTAACCACCAACATACAACTTAACCAATTAGAAAACTTAGTAACCGCTTACAATATAGGGTTGTCTGATAAAAAAGGAGAACTTCATTTTACTAAAGATAAAGATACCATCAACCACGTTACAGCTATTAAATCTGAAAACACAATTAGTGTGAATGTAGATACCTTAGATAACTTGCTTGCTAACACAGACTTGTCATCAACTCTAATAAAGCTCGATGTAGAAGGTTTTGAATATCATGTTCTTTCAGGTGGAACAAACACATTGAACAATGAAAACGTAATGGCTTTAATTGTGGAACTTAACGGAAGTGGTGATAAATATGGGTTAAATGACGAAATGGTAGATAAGCAATTGCTTACTTATGGTTTTGAAAAATATGATTACAACCCTTTTACCAGAGAATTAAAAGTATTAACCAAGTTTCATGATAAAGCCAATACCTTATACATCAGAAATTCTAAACTTAGTGTTGTTAAAGAAAAACTTAAAGCTGCTCCACCTTTTCAAATATTGAATAAAACAATTTAATAAATCATCTTGTAGTGTTAAATTTACACAATGAAAAAAGTAGCCTATTTTCTTTCTCATCCTATTCAATACCAAACTCCTTTACTTCAAAAGTTAAATACCCTTGAAAATATAGGATTACAAGTAATTTATTTTACTGACCATACCATAGGAGGATTAGATAGACAATTTGGCATAAATGTTACATGGGATATCCCATTATTAAATGGTTATAATTATATTTTTCTAAAGAATTATGCTAAAAACCCAGCTGTTTCAGGAAAGTTTTGGGGACTTATCAATTGGGGAATCTTTAATTATTTAATTAAAAATAAGCCAGATGTTATCATCATGCACGGTTGGGGTTATTTTTCAAATATACTCTTATTAATACTAGCTACTATCTTAAGAATTAAGGTAATTATGCGTGCTGAAAGTCCCTTAAAACAAGAAAAAAATAAAGGGAAATTAAATACCTTCATAAAAAAAACAATAATCAAGCTCTGTTCGTCTTTTGTATATATTGGTAAAGAAAACAAAGCATTTTATAAATCTATGGAGGTAAAAGAACATCAACTTTTCTATACTCCATATTGTGTTGATAATGAAATGTTTATTGAAGTCGCCAAACAATTTAATAGGGTAACAGATGATATTAGAATAAAATACCAAATTCCTTCTAAAAATAGAATTGCTTTATTTTGTGGAAAATTCATTACTAAAAAACGACCATTAGACATACTTGAAGCATATATTTTAAATCCTCAACAAAATATTTCCTTTGTTTTTGTAGGAACAGGTGAGCTAGAAACCAAAATGAAACAATTTGTAAAAAAATATAATCTGGAAAATGTTCATTTTGCTGGTTTTGCTAATCAAACAGAACTATACAAGTACTATATTTCTGCAGACTTTTTCATACTTCCTTCTGGTTATGGCGAAACGTGGGGACTCGTTGTAAATGAAGCTATGGTTCATTCTCTTCCTGTTTTAATATCAGATGAAGTTGGCAGTACTGCAGATCTCGTTCATGAAGGAAAAAATGGTTTTACCTACTCATGTGGCAACCTAAAAGAATTAAATAATAAACTAACTTTCTTTTCTGAAGTTCCCAATGAAAAACTGAAAGAAATGGGTAAAAATTCTTTTGAAATAATTCAACAATATTCTTATAACGAAGCTTTAAAAGGGTTCAAAAAAGCTATATTTTCTTAATCAATTATGCCATTAATTCATCTCATATATCGTAAATCTAACACCGCTTTTCACAGTATAGAAAATGTTTTTAATGCCTTAATCCCTTACTTAAAAGTAGAAAAAGTAGAATTACCTTATATAAGTGCGGGCTTTTTAAAAAGATGGCGAAACATTGGTTTTGTAAAAAAATTAAATTCCAACTTAATACACATAACAGGTCACGACCATTATTTAATTTTAGGTTTATCCCGCAAAAAAATCATACTTACCATACACGATATAGAGGTACTTAAAAGAAACACTGGATTAAAAAGATTTCTTTTAAAAAAGTTGTGGTTTGATTGGCCTATAAACCGAGCTGCTTATGTTAGCACCATTTCATCATTTTCTAAAAATGAATTGTTAAATCTAAATCATTATAAAACCCCTATTCAAGTAATACATAATCCAATTACGCTACCAATTACTTATACACCAAAAGATTTTAATGAAGAATGTCCTACAATACTTCATGTAGGCACAAAAACAAATAAAAACCTAAATAGACTAGTAATTGCAATAAAAGATATTAAATGCAAACTTATCATTATCGGAAAATTAGATAATAACAACATAAAATTACTTGAAGAAAATAGTATTAATTATAGTTCTAAAGTCAACTTAAGTAATGAACAAATGATTCAAGAATACATCAATTGTGATATATTGGCGTTTGTTTCTACTTATGAAGGTTTTGGCTTACCTATTATAGAGGCTCAGGCATGTGGCAGAGCTATTATTACTTCTAATATTGCTTCTATGCCTGAAATTGCAAATGATGGTGCATTATTAGTAAACCCTTTAGATGAGAATGACATTAAAAATGGTATTAACCAATTGATTAACAACAGCAATTTAAGAAACGATTTAATTGCAAAAGGCTTAGAAAATGTGAAGCGATTTCAACCCGAAATTATTGCTAATCAATATCAGCAACTATATGATTCGATATTAACCAAAACTTTTTAATTACCTCAACTAAAAAACCACAACTCATAACTAAAGCTTTTCGTTTTTCTACAAAAAGTTTAAAACGTAACTAAAACTTTTCTATTTTTTGGATAAAGTTTTAGTTATATATAAAATATTTTATATATTTGCAAATAGTTTTATGCATACCTAAATCATTTTAGTTTTGGAAATACCATCCGATTTACATACAAGACCTCATTACCTAGAAAAAGTAAAACCTTTTATTGGAAAAAATATCATTAAAGTATTTACTGGTCAACGAAGAGTTGGTAAAAGTTACCTACTTTTTCAAATCATTGATTTTATCAAAAAAAATGATAAAAAAACTACCATTTTATACATCAATAAAGAGGATTTAGATTTTTCGTTCATCAAAAATGCTCAAGATTTACATGATTACGTTAAAAAAAGTAAATCTAAAAAAACAGCTGTTTTCATTGACGAAATTCAAGACATCATCAATTTTGAAGATGCACTTCGATCGTTGCTTCTGTATAAAGATTTAGATATTTATTGTACAGGGAGTAATGCCAATCTTTTGTCGGGAGACATAGCAGGATATTTAAGTGGAAGGTATATTGAAATAACTGTTTACAGTTTGAGCTACATCGAATTTTTAGATTTCCATCAACTTCCCGACTCAAATGAAGCTCTTGATAACTACTTAAAATATGGCGGTTTGCCTTATTTAAAACATTTACCATTAGAAGATACTATCATTTTTGAGTATTTAAAAAATATCTACAATACCATTGTTTATCGTGACATTATCAACCGCTATTCAGTAAGAAATGTACCTTTTTTAGAACGCTTAGTTTTCTTTTTAGCCGAACATACGGGCAGTATTTTTTCAGCAAAAAAAATAAGTGATTTCTTAAAGTCGCAACACATCAATATGGCTTCCAACCAAGTTCAAATTTATACACACTATTTAACCAATGCCTTTATACTACATCAAGTAAAACGCTATGATTTAATTGGAAAACGTGTTTTTGAAATTGGTGAAAAATACTACTTTGAAAACTTAGGTATTCGTCATGGGCTTATTGGATATAAAATTGAGGATAGAGGTAAAATAATGGAAAACATTGTTTATAACCATTTAATTTTTAAAGGATATTCCGTTAAAGTAGGTAATTTAGGAGCTTCTGAAATTGATTTTGTTTGCGAAAAAAATGGGGAAAAAGCGTATTATCAAGTTGCCCTTTCGATAAATAATGAAAAAACAATGGAAAGAGAATTTGGAAATTTGAAAAAAATAGATGATAATTTCTCAAAAACAGTAATTACTATGGATAAATATAGTGGAAACACACATGAAGGTATTAATATTATTGATTTGAGAAGTTTTTTATCGAATAAATAGTAAAAATCCACTCTGTGTACTCCGTACCTCTGTTGTTAATTAAAAAAATGAAACCTACCATCCTCATATTTATAGATTGGTACAAACCAGGCTACAAAGCAGGCGGACCTATTCGTTCTGTAAGCAATATGGTAGATGCGTTGAAAAATCATTTTCAGTTTTATATCATTACCAGAGATACCGATTATTTAGAAACTACCCCCTACTCTAACATCAATACCAATCAATGGAATAGTATAGATAACGCTCAGGTTTTTTATTTGTCTAAAGAAAAAACTAAACGAACTACAATACATACTTTAATCGATGAAATTCAGCCCGACATAGTATATTGCAACAGTTTTTATTCTCCTTATTTTTCGCTAATTCCGATTTTTTATGCCAAAAAGAAAAACATTAAAACCATTTTGGCTGTAAGAGGTATGCTTTCAAAAGGTTCTTTGGGGGTAAAAAAGACTAAAAAGAAAGTTTTTACTCAATTTATCAAATGGGTAGGACTTTTCAGCAATATTACCTTTCATGCTACCTCTAATGATGAAAAAGCAGCTATACAAGCTGTTTTTGGAGAAAAAACCAAAATTGTTGTTGCTAATAATCTTCCTGAGCAAAAATCGAGAACATTTACTGTAAAAACTAAACCTGAAAATACTTTAAAACTTATCTCAATTGCCCGAATAGCTCCCGAAAAAAATACCTTATATGCTATTAATGTGCTAAAAAACTGTAAACAAAACTTAGTTTTTGATATTTACGGTCCCATTTATAATCAGGAATATTGGAACGAATGTTTAAAAGCCATTAGTGAGCTACCTGTTAATGTAAAAGTAAATTATAACGGTGCTTTGCCACATAAAGAAATTGATGCTACCTTACAACAATACCATGCATTATTGTTGCCGTCAACAGGCGAAAACTTTGGACATATTATTATTGAAGCCATGGCAAATGCTTGTGTGCCGATAATTTCCGACAAAACCCCTTGGCAAAATTTAGCAACAAAAAATGTTGGTTTTGATATTAATTTAGCTCATCCTGAAGAATTTACTACAATAATAGATAAATTGGCTAGCATGAATGAAACTACTTTCAATGAAATGGCTAAAAACACCTTTCATTACACACAACAAATCACTAATAATCAATCATTAACCGAACAATACAAACAACTTTTTCAATTGTAAAGAGAATTACTAATTTAGCAACTCAAATTGTTAATATAAAAAGCAGTTGAAATTTGCGTTAATCTGCGGGAAATAATAAAAAAATGTACATATTAGGAATAAATGCATATCATGGCGATTCATCTGCCTGTATTTTAAAAAATGGTGAAATAATAGCTGCCTCTGAAGAAGAGCGTTTCAGAAGAATTAAACACTGGGCTGGTTTCCCTTCAGAAGCCATTAAGTTTTGCTTGAGCGAAGCTAATATAGATATTAATCAGGTAGATTACATTACGATATCAAGAGATCCTTCAGCGAATGTTCACAAGAAAATTTTGCATGCTGCCAAAAATTTAGTTTCGGTAAAAGCATTAAAAGACCGCTTAGCAAACACCAAAAAAGTAGGTAGTGTTAAAGCTGAATTAAGCAAAGTTTTTAATATTCCTGAAGACCAAATAAAAGCCGAAGTAAAAAACATTGAGCATCATAGAAGTCACTTAGCTAGTGCATTTTTTGCTTCCCCTTTTGATGAGGCAGCCATTCTTTCCATAGATGGTTTTGGTGATTTCACCTCTACCATGATAGCTACTGGAAAAGGAAACAAAATTGAGGTGTTAGATACTGTAATTTATCCACATTCAGCAGGAATTTTCTATACAGCACTAACGCAATACTTGGGTTTTCCGCATTATGGAGATGAATATAAAGTAATGGGATTAGCTCCTTACGGTGAACCGAACTATGTGGATGAGTTGAAAAAGGTTATCCTTTTCAAAGACAACGGATTATTTGAGTTGAATACCAAATACTTTAAACATACCAAAGAAGGTGTCGCCATGAGTTGGGAAAATGGCGATCCTCATATTGATAGTATTTTCTCAGAGGAATTAGAAAAATTACTTGGTCCAACCAGAAAAAATGGAGAAGAATTAACTCAAAAACATAAAGATATTGCTACTTCTGTTCAGCGAGTAACTGAGGAGCTAATTTTTCACATTTTAAACCACTTACAAAAAAGAACAGGTTTAAAAAATGTTTGTGTTGCTGGTGGAGTAGCTCAAAACTCAGTAGCAAACGGAAAAATTTTAGAGAAAACTACTTTTGAACATATTTATATTCCATCTGCCGGACATGATGCTGGAACAGCTTTAGGTTCTGCGTTGTGGTTATATAATCACATCTTAGAAAACGACAGACTGCCTGCTATTTACAATGCTTATACTGGTGCAAAATCAACTAATGAAGAAATAGAAGCTTGTCTAAAATCGGAAAACATTGAATACACTAAATATACTGATGAAGAATTATTGGAAATTGTTTCGGATGCATTAGTAGATGGAAGAGTAATCGGTTGGTTTCAAGGAAGAGCAGAATTTGGTCCCAGAGCATTAGGACATCGTTCTATTATTGTTGACCCAAGAAGAACAGATGCTAAAGAACTATTAAATGCTAAAATAAAACGTAGAGAAAGCTTTCGTCCGTTTGCTCCTTCAATTTTAGAGGAATATGTTCCTGAATATTTTGAAAAAACCGACAAAGTTCCTTTTATGGAAAAGGTTTATCCTATTAAAAAAGAAAAACATGCCGAAATTCCTGCAGTTACCCACGTTGATGGTACAGGACGTTTACAAACCGTTGAAAAAGGCGATAGATACTACGATTTAATTGAAAGATTCAGACAAAAAACAGGAACACCAATTTTATTAAATACTTCTTTCAATGAAAATGAACCGATTGTAAATACCCCAAAAGAAGCATTAGATTGCTACTTAAGAACAGAAATGGATATGTTAGTAATGGAAAATTGTGTGGTAAATAGAAAGTAATTTAAAAAATCTTACACAAAGTTTCACAAAGAGGATTTTCGATTTTTTATAAGTTTCTGTGAAATAAAAAAATTAAATCCAGTGTTTTACAGGGCAAACGCACACTTTTGGTTTAATAAAAAAAACATACTGATTTATAGGTCGTTATGATTTTAATGCTATTAAAAATTATAAACCATACAATTAATCTGTGAAAACAATCTGCGATAATATGTGTAATCAGTGGCAAAAATATTTTTTTATCTATATATTCCTTCTTTTATTTCTATGCCACAGATTACGATAATTTTCGCTGATTTGCTTCGCTGATTAAATTTTTATTCACCCATCTATTAATCACTAATATCAAAAAAGAACAAACAAATAATAAATGTGATAAATAAAAAAGTGTGCGTTTGCCCTGAATATTAGCCCTTATTTTGCATTTGTGTTACATTTGTGTTACAATGGGTAAAATTAAAAAAGGCTACAAAATGCAACCCATTGATTATAAATGTGGAGAAGATGGGAGTCGAACCCACGACCTCTTGACTGCCAGTCAAGCACTCTAGCCAACTGAGCTACATCCCCAAAAAATATTTGCTGCAAATATAATAATTGAATTATCAACAATCACAAATTCATGGGTTAAAATTAAGCACAAAAAAGTTGAGTAGTTCATATTAATTATTGTTAAAAACTTCGTACTTGAAGTTTTTTTCCTAACTTCGTACTTATGTTTAAAAAAGCAGCAGCCATATTTTTAGCACTTTTTTTCTTAGTGAGTTCTTCACACTTGAGTTTTGCTACGCATTTTTGTGGTGGACACGCATTTAAACACGCCCTTTTGTTAGATGCTACCGATTTTGGTTGTGGAATGGAACAAAACAAAGATGCTTCGTGCGAAAACCAATCTCAACTAACCCAAAAAAACTGTTGCGATACACAGTTAATCCAATATTCCATTAAAGACAACTTTCAACAAGCAACAACTGAAGTAAATTTACAACAAGCTACATACCTATTAAATGTCGCCACTATTTTATTTTCATTTCCCAAAAATGAAGAAAATTTTATTCCTTTTAAAACCTATAAAGTTCCGTTGCCCAAAAAAGACATTCCCGTGCTTTTTCAGTCTTTCATAATTTGATTTTTAATGTGATATTGATTAATTCACAACAACTGTGTATGGGTTATCAATATGTTATAAATGTGCTTTAAATTCATTAGCACATTTTCTAATCATCACATTAATTAATTAAAATCATGCTCAACAAAATAATAAAGTATTTTCTCGAGAATAAACTAGTTACTTTTATCCTGTTATTTGCGTTAATTTCGGGAGGGATTGTAACTGCACCATTCAATTGGCAAATTCCATGGATAGAAAGAAGCCCAGTTCCTGTAGATGCCATTCCCGATATTGGAGAAAACCAACAAATTGTTTATACCGAATGGATGGGACAATCTCCTCAGGATATCGAAGATCAGGTTACCTATCCTTTAACTACCGCATTGCTTGGAATTCCTGGAGTAAAAACAATCAGAAGTAATTCAATTTTTGGATTATCAAGCATCTACATCATTTTTGATGAAGATATTGAATTTTATTGGGGAAGAACTCGAATCTTAGAAAAATTAAATTCATTGCCTTCAGGTACTATTCCTGATGGAGTAACACCAGCTTTAGGACCAGATGCAACTGCTCTCGGGCAGGTGTTTTGGTACACCTTAGAAGGAAGAGACAAAGACGGCAATCCAGCCGGTGGGTGGGATCCTCAAGAATTAAGAACAATACAGGATTTTTATGTTCGATATTATTTAACTGCTGCAAGTGGTGTTTCAGAAGTTGCTTCCATTGGAGGATACATTAAAGAATATCAAATAGAAATTGACCCTGATGCCATGAAGGCACATCACGTAAATGTGGCAATGATTATGAACGCTGTAAAAAACAGCAATTTAGATATTGGTGCGAGAACATTGGAATATAATAAAGCTGAATATTTAGTGCGTGGTTTAGGTTATATTAAAAGTTTAAAAGATTTGGAAGAAAGCGTAGTTACACAAACGGATAATGTCCCGATTCGCTTAAAAAATGTAGCTAAGATTCAATTTGGACCAGCAACCCGAAGGGGCGGACTTGACAAAGGTGGTGTTGATGCTGTTGGAGGTGTTGCCGTGGCTAGATATGGAGCAAATCCTTTACAGGTAATAGATAATATAAAAGCAAAAATAAAAGAAGTTGCACCGGGATTACCTTCTAAAACATTGGCAGATGGAACTGTTTCTAAAATAACTATTATTCCTTTTTATGATCGATCTGGTTTAATTCATGAAACATTAGGAACATTAGAATCTTCTTTATCGCATGAGATATTGATAAGTATTTTGGTAATTATCATTTTAGTGTTAAACCTAAGAGCTTCTATACTTATTTCTAGTTTGTTACCAATTGGGGTTTTAATCACTTTTATAATGATGAAGTTTTTCCATGTAGATGCAAACATTGTTGCTCTTTCGGGAATTGCTATTGCTATTGGAGTAATGGTAGATATTGGAATAGTGTTTACTGAAAACATTGTTCGACATTTAGATATGCCAGAAAATAAAGACGTAAAAGGTAAGCAACTATTGAATGTTATTTACATTGCATCATGTGAAGTTGGTTCGGCTATAATTACTGCGGTAGCTACTACTGTAGTAAGCTTTATGCCTGTGTTTGCAATGCAAGCAGCCGAAGGTAAATTGTTTAAGCCTTTGGCATTTACTAAAACATTTGCTTTGTTATCAGCCCTTATTATCGGGTTACTTTTTCTTCCAGCTTTTGCTCACATTCTATTTTCCATTCGGTTTGATAAAAAGAAAATAAGCAGAATTTTCAATTCCATTTTAATAGGACTTGGAGTTGCTATCATCATTATGTATCAAAGTTGGATGGCTCTTCCATTAATTGCTTATGGAGTAAATAACCTGATAGAACCTAAATGGTCGGAGAAATTTAAGTTTATGCCAAACTATATTAATATAGGAATAACAGCTGTTATTGTACTCTATTTTTTGACTATTGAATGGATGCCAATGGGTGCCAATAATAGCTTGTTCGCTAATTTTATTTTTGTATTTACGTTAGTTGCTTCTATTTTAGGAGTGTTATCATTAATCGTATATTTTTATGTCCCAGTATTAAAATGGTGTCTTCGTAATAAATGGAAATTTTTAATGCTTCCAATTTTTACCTTATTATTTGGAGTGGTTGCATTTATTGGTTTTTCAAGTACATTCCAATTTATGCCCGAATTTGCTAAAAATAACTCCGTATGGAAATCTATCTCAGCAACATTCCCCGGTATTGGTAAAGAATTTATGCCGGCATTAGACGAAGGTTCATTTTTGCTGATGCCTACCACTATGCCACATTCCAGTGTATCCGAAAACATGGAAATAATAGCCAGCCTAGATCAACATTTAAACGCTATACCCGAAGTAGATGTTACTGTTGGTAAATGGGGTAGAGCCAATTCTGCATTAGACCCGGCACCCATTTCAATGTACGAAAACATCATTAATTATTTGCCCGAATATATGGTGGATGAAGATGGTAGAAGAGTTCGGTTTAAGGTTAATGATAAGGACGCTTTTATTCTGAAAGATGGTTCTACCTATAAATATGGAGAAGATGAATTTAAAAAAATAACTAAAAAACAACTTAATGAAGATAAAAATGGAAATTATTTTAGGCAGTGGCGACCAAAAATAAAAAACACCGATGATATTTGGAAAGAAATTCTTAACCATTCTAAATTTCCAGGGTTAACATCTGCACCAAAATTACAACCTATTCAAACTCGTTTGGTAATGCTGGCAACTGGCATGAGAGCCCCAATGGGGATTAAAGTTTTTGGACCTGATTTAGAAACCATTGAAAAAGTGGGTTACGAATTGGAAACTATTTTAAAAGAAGTTCCTAGTGTTGAAGAATCTACCGTTTTTGCCGATAGAGTTGTAGGTAAACCTTATATCGAAATCCATTTGAACAGAGAAGCAATGGGAAGATATGGTATTTCGGTGAAAGATTTGCAGATGCAGATTTCTGTGGCTATTGGGGGCAAACAATTAACCATTACTGTGGAAGGACGAGAACGGTTTCCTGTTCGGGTTCGTTATGCCCGGGAATATCGAGATAGTCCAGAAGAATTAAAAAGAATATTAGTTCCAACCCCGGCAGGAGTTCAAGTTCCATTGGAAGAGTTGGCAACCATTGAGTACGTGAGGGGACCTCAAATGATTAAAAGTGAAGATACTTTTTTAACGTCTTATATCATCTTTGATATGAAAGAAGGCCATGCTGAAGTAGATGTGGTAGAAGATGCTCAAAAAGTAATTGCTGAAAAAATTGCAACTGGTGAATTTTCATTACCAGCAGGGGTAACCTATCGTTTTACTGGAAATTATGAAAGTCAAATACGTGCAACTAAACGATTGTCGATAGTAATTCCCATCAGTTTGGCGGTGATATTTTTAATTTTATTTTTTCAATTTAAAACAGTTGTCGCATCAAGTATTCACTTTTCAGGAGTATTTGTAGCTTTTGCAGGAGGTTTTATTTTGATTTGGCTTTACGGACAACCTTGGTTTTTAAATTTTGATATTGCAGGAACCAATATGCGGGAATTGTTCCAGATTCACACCATAAATTTAAGTGTAGCCGTTTGGGTTGGTTTTATTGCATTATTTGGTATTGCAACAGATGATGGGGTTATTATGGGGACCTACATTCATCAAACTTTTGAAAAATTAAATCCGCAAACGGTGGATGAAGTTAGGGCTGCGGTAGTTGAAGCGGGTTCTAAAAGAGTTCGACCAGCAATGATGACCGCAGCGACAACAATTATTGCCCTACTTCCAGTTTTAACCTCTACAGGAAAAGGAGCAGATGTGGTAATTCCAATGGCTATTCCAACTTTCGGTGGAATGACCATTCAACTTATGACCATGTTTATTGTTCCGATACTTCAGTGTTTTTGGCGTGAAGGAGTAATAAATAGAGCGGAAAGAAAAAAATTAAAAAGTATTAATAACTAAGAAAGAAAAGATGAGAAATACAAAAATATATTTAAGTCTTTTTATGCTGTTGCTCGTACAAATCGTTCAGGCTCAAAATGAATTAGACAGTTATTTAAAAATCGCTGCTGAAAATAATCCAGGGTTAAAAGCAAAATTTAGTGATTATATGGTGGCAATGGAAAAAGTACCACAAGTTACTGCTTTGCCTGACCCACAAGTGGCTTTTAGCTATTTTATCTCAACACCCGAAACAAAGGTTGGTCCTCAAAACTGGAATGTTTCCTTAACACAACAATTTCCTTGGTTTGGGTTACTTAAAAAACAAGGTGATGCTGCAACCAATATGGCAAAAGCGAAATATGAAGCGTTTGAGAACGAAAAATCGAACTTGTTTTTTGAAGTGAAAACTACGTATTACAATTATTATTTCATTAACAAAGCAATTGCAATTACTCGTGAGAATTTATCCATTCTACAAACCTTTAAAAGTATATCACTAATTAAAATTGAAGCAGGTAAATCTACCATTGCAGACGAGTTAAGGGTAGAAATTGAAATTAACGATTTAGAAAATCAGTTATTCTTGATGTTAGATAAAAAAAGTACACTACAAGTTAAATTTAACAATTTACTGAATCAAGAAGTTGCCTTACTTGCACCTGAAAATTTGGCTCAGGATGAAATGCCTTTTGATAAACAAATTACATTAGATAGCATTTTGCTGGCAAATCATACCATAAAAAGTATTGATTTTAAAATGGATGCTTTTACCAGTAAAGAGGATGTCGCCAAAAAAATGGGAATGCCCAAATTTGGAGTTGGAGTTAGTTATACTTCTGTTGGAAAAGGAACTTCTACAATGGCTTTAAGTTCAAATGATAATGGAAAAGATATTTTGGTGTTTCCGATGGTTTCTGTTAGCATTCCACTTTATCGTAAAAAGTATTCGGCTATGATTCGTGAAGCTCAATATGAACAAGAAGAGCAGACCCATTTAAAAAATGAGACAAAAAATAAACTGACTACTATTTATGAAAACATTACAACAGATTTTAATGATGCGGACAGAAGAATTGCTTTAAATAGCAAACAAGCTGAGTTAGCCAAAAAAGCACTGAATGTTTTAATGATTTCTTATTCTACCGATGCAAAAGATTTTGATGAAGTACTGCGTATGGAAAGACAATTGTTAAAATATGAATTGGAAAAAGAAAAAGCCATCATCGACAAAAATGCTGCCGTGGCTTTTACAACTTATTTATTAGGAAGATAACTTAACAAAGGGTTATGACCCCTTGCCAAAAAACTATGTAGCTAACTAAAACAAGGGGGCATGACCCCTTGCCAAAAACTAAAAAAAATGAAAAATATATTTAAAAATAAATGGGTCTTACTTATTATCGTATTAATAGTAGGAATAATTATTGGAAAATTAATTAGCCCTTCGGTAACTGATGAAGCTAAAGAATCTGAACATCAACACATCGAGGAATCTGAACATCAAATATGGACTTGTTCCATGCATCCACAAATACGAATGGATAAGTCGGGAAAATGCCCTATTTGTGGAATGGACTTAATTTTAGCTGATGATAATAATCAGGCAGCATCCGACCCAAATGAAGTTAGCATGACTGAAGAGGCCATGAAATTGGCCGCAATCCAAATTATGGTGGTAGAGAAATCTAAACCTGAAAAGGAAATTCGATTATTAGGTAAAATTAAACCCGATGAACGGCTATTAAATACGCAGGCGGTTCATATACCTGGCAGAATTGAAAAACTGTATGTAAATTTTACTGGTGAAAAAATAGTAAAGGGGCAAAAAATTGCTAAAATATATTCACCAGAGTTAGTTACAGCTCAAAAAGAGTTGTTTGAATCCATTAAATCAAAAACTACCTATCCAGAACTCTATCAGGCTTCCAAAAATAAATTAAAGCTTTGGAAATTAAACGATAATCAAATAGAAGCCATTGAAAATAAAGGTGAAGTTGTTCAAGAAATAGATGTGTTGGCAGATTACTCAGGTATTGTAATGAAAAGAAATGTTGAATTAGGAGATTACGTAAAAGAAGGTACTCCTTTGTTCGATTTAGCAGATTTGAGTAAGGTTTGGGTAATGTTTGAAGCTTATGAAACAGATTTGCCCTGGATTCATGAAGGAGATAAGATTTCTTTTACCATTAATGGAGAGCCAAGAAATACCTATAATGGAAGGGTTAATTATATTGATCCATTTGTTGATGCTAAAACAAGAATTACCAATATAAGAGTGGAAGTAACCAATTCACAATTAAAATTACTCCCGGAAATGTATGCCAATGGAATTATACAAGCTGATTTAAAAGGTGTTAAAAATGAAATAATTATACCAAAATCAGCTGTACTTTGGACAGGTAAACGAGCAGTAGTATATGTTAAAGTTCCAAATAGAGAAATGACATCTTTTGTGTATCGGGAAATTATTTTAGGAGAAGATGTTGGTGAATTTTATGTGGTTAAAAACGGATTGGAAGAAGGTGAAGAAATAGCAGTAAATGGAGTGTTTAGAATTGACGCTTCTGCTCAATTAAGTTCCAAAAAAAGTATGATGAATCCAACTGGAGGAAAAGTTGCCACAGGAGGGCATAATGGAATGGATATGGGAGGAGAAGATGACAATGAAAAGAGGAATATGTCAGGAATGGATATGGAAAATGAAGTAATGATTGATAAATCAAAAATCCCTACGAAATTCAAATCACAATTGGGAACTGTAGTAAGTAGTTACCTGTTGCTTAAAGAAAAACTTACTAATGATAATGCTAACATTCAAACAGATGTAAAGGCAATTCAAAAATCATTAAAAACAGTAGATATGAGTTTGGTGATGGAAGATGCTCATAATGAATGGATGAAAGCATTGAACAGTTTAAACAAAGCATTGAAATTACTAGAAAAAGCTGTAAATATTGAAGAGCAACGCAACCACTTTTTAACGATTAGTAAATCACTTTCTGATGCGGTTCAAAAATTAGGTGTTCAGATGGAAGGTGAAAACACACTTTATATCGAACATTGCCCCATGGCAAACGAGAATAATGGAGGATATTGGTTAAGCTTAGAAAAAGAGATTAAAAATCCATATTTCGGAAAAAAAATGTTGAAGTGTGGAGAAGTAAAAGCAACTATTAAAACAAATTAAAATGAAACGAGCCATGCTAAAAAGTTTAACACACAGGAGAATGATTATAGGCGACTTACTCCCGATTCCGATAGTTCCGATAGCTATCGGAATCGGAACTATCGGGAGACCGATAAAAAACACCAAAATATAAACAGATGAAAAAACTAAAAATCATATTATCCTTTATTGTTTTTTCAATAGTTTGTATAACTACTTGCTTTGCACAAACAGAGCAAAAAATATCACTCGATAGTTTACCAAAACAGGTAAAAGAGCAACTACACCATAAATTTCATGAGTATTCGTTTGCTTCTATCCTACAGAAAACAGATGAAAAAGGAGTACTTACCTATTTATTAACTATCCGAAGAGATAAAAATTCATCAGAAACTCTTGTTTATTATTTGATTTATAATTCGAATGGGAAATTAATGAGCAAGAAAAAAGAGAAAGAATTTTATTATACTGGAAAAGAAAAAAAATCAACACCAGTTACTCCAAGTGGAAGTAATGGAGGTCATCAACATTAAAAGCCATTGTTAATCAAATTAAAGAGGAAGAAATGCTTTTATCAAGTTATACAATATGCATAGAAATTCAAAACTAACTGAAAATCAAAAAAAAAGAAATTATTAATTGGATAAATACCCTTAACTAAAAATGAATAACCTATCTCCAATAATTCAACAGTATAAATCTGATACTGAAAGTGTTTACACTACTTGGTTTACTGATAATGACCAGCGTTTGAAAGCATTCCGAACCATTCGTAGAGGTGTTTTTCAAGTTATTGAAGATATAAAAAGCAACACTTTCCCAAACGATTTTAAAGGGAGTAGTTTAGAATTTGTGTTGAGTTGCATTGCCGAACAAAAACAAATTTTTGTTGGTGTTGCTCATCCTTTTTATTGGAAACCAAAATTACGAATACCTGATATTTACGAAAATCAAACAAATAAAATTGCTTTTGGTCAATTTTTAGAAAATGCCATCAACGCTAAAACCGAAGAGCAAGTTTTAAAAGAAATAGTAAAATTAGACGAACTTAAAATAAAAGGATTAGGTCCGGCAGTAGCGAGTATTCTATATTTTTTGCACCCTACTTGGTTTCCGCCTTTCAATACAGCTATTCTCAACGGATTTAACTTTTTATTTAAAGATAAAAAGAAGTTAGGCAGTTGGACAGAATACTTAAAAATTAGAGAAACATTAAAAGAAACCAACAACAAACATAAAGATGAATTATCTAATGATTTAGGTGCAATTGCAGGGTTGTGTTTTGAAATAGGGGCACAAAAAATGTTGCTTGGAAATGACGAATATTTAAGCGAAGAAGAACGAATAAAATTTGAAAAAAATATTTTAAAACGTCAGAAAGAAATTCAGGAAGAAAAATTAGAAGAAAATCTTCATAATGAAATGCAATACCATTTGCTAAAAATAGGTGCATCCTTGGGTTATGATGTTACTCCTGCCAGTAATGACAAAAGTAAATCTTTTAACAATCAAAATTTCTCTTTTATTTCACTTAATAAATTTCCGGAATTAGCAACCGACAAAGACACCCAAAACACCATAAAACTAATTGATGTGGTTTGGTTTCAAAAGGGAACGAATAAAATTGTTGGAGCTTTTGAAGTAGAAAAAAGTACTAGTATTTATTCGGGAATTTTACGTTTATCCGATTTGCATTTTAGTATTGGAACTGGTAACGAGGTGTTTTATATTATCATTCCTGATAATCGTGAAAAAGATGTAATTCAACAATTGAATAGACCGGTTATTAAGAATTCAAAAATAAATATCAACTATATCCTATTTTCAGAACTAAGAGCCAATTGTGATGCGATATGCAAATTTGGAACAGACCAAGGTATTTTAGAAAAGATAGCAAAATCAATTTAAATTATTATGAGAAAATCAATCTACATAACTGCTTTTATCATAAACTGGTTAATTTTTTTGCCTCAAGTTAATGCACAAGATGTTTATCGTACTCAAAATGGAAATATGTTAATAACAGTAGTTTCTAATGATTCTATTTTAAAAATCACAAATAAAGAGTTAGTTATACACCTTAATTATGAAACAGCTAGATTTACTATAAAAATGAATAAATCAAATTTTAAAACAGGGATAGATTCACTCGATCAAAAACTTGCCCAATTAAAATATGACATTATTGAATATGAAGGTAAATTAGATATTGAAAGTATTGATACAGAAGGACATTCTCCTATTGATTTTAATGTAGAAGGAGTACTCTCAACAAACAATAATAAAATTAAAGGGACAGGGCATTTAGAGCATATTTCTAACCGAGGTACTTATTCATGTCTGTTAACACTTAAATTTAATATCAATAAAAATGATTTGGGGTTCAATCTGAAAAATATAGTTATTGAAGATGATATTCAAATAAATATTGTACAAAATGTACTTAATAAAGTTCAAGACTAAAAAATAATCACTAAACCAAAATAATAAACCATGAAAAAACAAATTTTAAAAGTAGGAACTGTAGCAGCTATGCTATGCAGTGTATTAACTGTCCAACCAGTAATTGGTCAAGAAACTAATGCCACAATTACTCAAGAAAAACAAGAAGAATTAGTGAATACCACTCTTACCGTTTATGGAAACTGTGGTATGTGTAAAAAAAGAATTGAAAAAGCTGCCCTTAGTGTGGATGGAGTTAAGGAAGCTAATTGGGATGTTGAAACCAACGTATTATCGGTAAAATTTAGCGACATCATTTTTGGCAAAAATAATTATTCCATCAATACGGTTAGTGAAAAAATTGCAGCAGCAGGACACGACACACAATTTAATAAAGCTTCGGAAGATGTTTATAATGCTTTACCAGGTTGTTGCCAGTATGAAAGAAAAGAGTAAACATGTTTTTATTTACAGTTTAACATTTAGTATGCAAAAAGAAATAAAAACGAACTGGAATGTGATTACGGGCGGACCGTGTACAGGAAAAACAACCGTTGTTGATATTCTTGCAAAAAGAGGCTATAAAACAACTATTGAACACGCTAGGCATTATATTGATACTCAAAAAATAAAAGGTAAAACTATTGAGGAAATAAAGGAGAATAAAAAGGTTTTTCAGAGGGGTGTTTTAGATATGCAAATTGAACAAGAAGCAGTATTAAACCCTAATGATATTGTTTTTTTAGATAGAGCCTTACCTGATGCACTGGCATATTATCAATTTTTAGGTCTTGAATATGATAAGAGATTGATTGAACAGTGTAACAAATATTGCTATAGTAAGATATTTATTTTGGACAGGCTTCCTTTAATTAATGATTATGCCAGATTAGAAGATGAAGAAGAACAAATTCGTATTCACAACTTAATAATCAAAGTGTATAAAACATTTCCTTGTCCGATAGTTTTTGTTCCTGTAATTCCTCCAGAAGAACGAGTAGAATTTATATTGAAAAACATGAAATGATGAAAAACAACAATTAATAAATACCAACACATAAAAATATGGAAAATCACAATCATCACCATCATCATTCAAAAGAGACAAATTCAGATAGTCATGATAAACATGCAGGACATAATGTTTCTGATTTTTGGAAGCGATTTGTAATTTGTACCATAATCTCCATTCCTGTGCTTGCATTGTCACACATGGTGCAGCAGTGGATGGGTTTTGAATTGGCTTTTCCCGGAGATAAATATGTCTTAGCTATCCTTTCAACCTTCATTTTTATTTATGGTGGTTATCCTTTCCTCAAAGGACTTTATGATGAAGTAAAAGACAATGCGATTGGCATGATGACCTTAATCGGTGTGGCTATTTCTGTAGCTTGGGCATACAGTGTTGCCATTACTATTGGATTAAAAGGTATGGATTTTTATTGGGAAATGGCTACCCTGATAGACATTATGCTTATTGGACATTACTTTGAAATGAAATCGGTTATGGGTGCATCCCGATCATTGGAGTTATTGGTAAAGATGATGCCTTCAACTGCCCACCATTTGGTAGATGGAGAAACTCATGAAATGCCTGTTGGAGATTTAAAAATTGGGGATATGATTCGGGTTAAACCAGGAGAAAAAGTTCCAGTTGATGGTATTGTTACAGATGGAGAAAGTTACCTTGATGAAAGTATGCTTACAGGCGAAAGCCAACCTGTTAAAAAAGAAAAAGACAGTAAAGTGATAGGTGGAGCAGTTAATGGAAATGGCTCTCTTACTATAAAAGTAGAAAGTACTGGAAAGGATAATTACCTCAATAAAGTAATTAAATTGGTAGAAGATGCTCAAAAAGTGAAATCTAAAACACAAAATTTTGCTGACCGTGCAGCAAAGGTATTGACATTTGTTGCGTTGGGTGGCGGTATAATTACGCTTGTAGTTTGGTTATTATTGGGTTTCCCCTTTGTATTTGCATTAGAAAGAATGGTTACGGTAATGGTTATTTCCTGTCCACATGCCTTGGGTTTGGCTGTGCCTTTGGTGGTGGCTATTTCTACTTCTATTTCTGCTCAAAAAGGGTTACTTATTCGCAACCGAACAGCTTTTGAAAATGCACGATTAATTACAACTATTATTTTTGATAAAACAGGAACACTTACAAAAGGTTCACATGAATTGCAAGAAGTAAAAGTATTGAATTCAAATTTTGATGAAAATGAATTATTACGCTTGGCAGCTGGTATCGAACAACATTCCGAACATTATATTGCAGCTGGGTTGATGCGAAAAGTGAAAGAACTAAACATCGAAATTCCGACATCAGATAAATTTAAGTACCTTCCTGGTAAAGGGTTAGAAGGAATTGTAGAAAGTAAAAACATTAAAGTAGTAGGTCCTAATTATCTGAAAGAACAGAATATTAGTGTTACTGATAATGAAGATAAATTTACAGGAACGGTAGTTTATATGTTGATAGAAAAAGAAATAGTAGGATATTTTACTTTTTCCGACCAAATAAGAGAGAGTTCTTTTGAAGCTATTCAAATACTTAAAGAAGCGGGAATAAAAAATTTACTACTTACGGGCGACAACGAAAAAATAGCTCAAAAAGTAAGCGATGAATTAAAAATGGACGGCTTTTTAGCCAATGTTTTGCCACATGAAAAATTAGAAAAAGTGAAAGAACTGCAAGAAAAAAGTGAATTTGTAGCAATGACAGGCGATGGAGTAAATGATGCTCCTGCATTGGCTCAAGCAGATGTAGGTATTGCCGTAGGTTCAGGAACAGATGTAGCAGCAGAAACAGCGGATATAATACTAGTAAACTCCGACCCAAAAGATATTGCCAACCTGATTTTATTTGGTAAAGCCACCTATAATAAAATGATACAAAACTTATGGTGGGCAGCAGGATATAACATTCTTGCCATTCCTTTGGCAGCTGGTGTTTTATATCAATGGAACATTATGCTTAGTCCAGCTGTGGGGGCGGTATTAATGAGTTTAAGTACCATTGTTGTGGCTATTAATGCTCAACTTTTAAAAGTTAAAATGAAATGAGTAAAGTGGTTAACATAACTAAAGTGTCAGGACTCAAAGTTCCTTTTGACAAAGAGAAGCTAAAACAATCACTGTTGCGTTCTGGTGCAACTAATGAGCAAGCGATTGGGATTACCAATGAAGTAATTGAAATGTTAGTAGATGGCATGTCCACTCGTAAAATTTACAAAACAGCATTTCGTTTATTAAGAAATGTTTCTCGCCCAGTGGCTGCAAGGTATAAGTTAAAACAAGCAATACTAGAATTAGGACCCTCCGGTTTTCCTTTTGAGCAATTTATAGCCGAACTTTTAAATTTTAAAGGGTATAAAACACGTGTTGGAGAAATTGTAAAGGGACATTGTGTAAATCATGAAATAGACGTAATTGCTGAGAAAAAAGAACACCATTTTATGATTGAATGTAAATTTCATAACAGGCAGAACTATGTGTGCGATGTAAAAATCCCACTTTATATTCAATCTAGATTTTTGGATGTAGAAACATCATGGAAACAAATGGATGGTCATGCCGAAAAATTTCACCAAGGCTGGGTAATAACTAATACTCGTTTTTCGGAAGACGCTGCTCAATACGGGAAATGTATGAACATGAATTTAGTGGGATGGGACTACCCGAAAAATAATGGACTGAAAGACTGGATTGATAGTTCAGGCTTACATCCTGTAACATGTTTAACTACGATTACAAAACGAGAGAAACAACAATTGTTGGATAAAAAAATTGTGCTGTGTAAAAACTTACACCATAATTATTCTTTATTAGAAAGCATTGGAGTGAAACAACCCCGATTACAGAAAGTGTTGGATGAGTGTGCTGTATTGTGTGAGATGTATTTGAATAACAAAAAGGTATAAAAAGAATGTTAAGTAAAGTTTTTAAAATATCGTTACTAAAACAAAATAATAATTAATTTTAAAGATTATAAAACCAAAAAATCATGAAAAAAACAATTTTAATTATCGGAACAACAATGTTGTTTATTGCAGGAAGTACCCTATTTTCAGCCTGTGGAAACTCTAAGACGAAACATCACGAAGACATGAATCATGATGAAAATGTGGAAATGACGGATGAGCATGCAGAACACACACATTTTCAGTGTCCCATGAAGTGTGAAGGCGAAAAAACCTATGAAGAACCTGGGCAATGTCCTAAGTGCAATATGGATTTAGAACAAGTTGAAGAAAACCATGAACATAGTGAACACAATCATTGATAAAAAGAGGAGCAGGGAGGTATGAGCATGAAACATTATTGAACAACTACTTTTTTTTATAAAAACAGCATCGTTGCCCTAAAACCAACCCTCATTAAGATACTCCAACTAACCAATACCACCTTGCCTTTAGCGTGGTAGTTGGTTGCGGTATAAATCAAAAAAAAGTTAAAAGCCTTGCTGTTTCAATTTCTTCAATTTATTGATGAATAAAATGATGAATAAAATTAAGTTTATTATATCTATTTTACTGACTTTAAACACATCTCTGAAAGTTTAGTTAGTGAACAATCACTTTTCCTGAAAACACCATTTTTGAATTTTCAATGACAGTAACAATGTAGTTTCCTTTATGCCATGTTTGTGTGTTTATTTTTGTTTTTCCAACAAAATTTTCTTGATGAATAATTCGTCCAGATAAATCATAAACGTCCAAAGCATAATTATTGGTTGAGGATGTGATTTCTTCTATAAAAATATGATTTTCAGTTGGATTTGGAAAAAGTTTAAAGTTATGGTGAATTAACTCATTTTGTTCATTTATAGAAACTGCATTAGGGCTATTTGCAAAAGCATATTCACCTAAAAGTAAGCTATCAATAGTCATAAACCCAAAAAGAAGGCTTCCTATTGTTGTTTTTGTATAATAAGGATATTCAGTCCAGTCTGATGCCGCATTTTCTCTATATAACAAAATAATACTATCGGTATTTACAGTCAATAAATCATCATCTAAAAAACCTGTTGTAGAACGATTGTCAAAATCTAAACGAGCACTGGCTTTAAAGTTTGGAGGTAAGATTCCATTGAAACTCCAATATCGGTTTGAAGAAATTCGGTAATTATTTACATTATTCTTAATCGCATCTGGAGCTACCCAATGGTGTTCGAGTTGAAGCAAGGCAGAATCGGTAATAGCACTTACAGTTAATCGAAGCATTGCTAAATTTTGTAGTTGATTCGATGAGGGTGTTTTTATTATTAACTGATTGTCTGTTCTTGCTTGATTGAGTGTGTTTGCTTCATTAAGAATGGATAGAACTGGGGAAAAAGGAACAGTTACCGTAGCAGTGGAATTTTGTCCTGAAGCAACTATTTCTGTGATAAATTTATTCCAATTGGCATCATAAAACGTAATTTCTAACGGAACATTGGTATGAAAATTAGTTGTAGCTCTCAGTTTTTGCTGAATAAAGAGCGTAACATCATAATTACTTCCGTTAATGAGGATAGAAGAAGAATCAATAGAGAAATGAGAAAATCCTGGAGATACTATCCAGTCGTTGAAAAAATTAGTCATATCTACATTGGTTGATGCGAACAATTTATCTCTAAATTCAAAAGCATTGATGTTTTTAAATTGAAAACTATCTTGAATGGCTTTCAATCCAACAAAAAACAACGAATCGCCCATGTATGCACGCATATTATGAGCTACAGACGCTCCTTTTAGGTAGGTGTGTCTTCCATAAGTGTAAGCATGATCCATGTTTGATAAGGCTCTAAAACCATTGTCTTCAATATGAACAAATTGCAGTACTTCTTTATGATTGTTTTTCACGTCATTCATATAAGCAGTTCTACCATACATATTTTCTGTGAACAAATGCTCTGAATAAGTTGCCATTCCTTCGTTTATCCACATATCTCCTGCGGTTTCACAAGTAACCAAATCGCCCCACCAATGATGAGCAAATTCGTGAGCCATTAATGTTTCGAAATTAAGCGTTCCATTAGCGGCAGTTCTTGGGTAGGCAATGCAGGTAGCATGTTCCATCGCCCCGCTATTAAAAGGGACAAGTACAAAGCCTATTTTATTCCATAAATAAGGGCCATAGTTGTTTTCATAAATATTGAGGGCATTATTTAAATTTACAAAAGAATTTTTGAGATTAGTAGTATCAGGAGCTCTACCTACAAGTTCCGCAGGGATATTTCCATTAGAACCATTAAAATTTTGATGCACTGTAGCGTAATCCGATACTGCAACACAAGCCAAATAAGTTGGAATGGGTTCATTCATTTGCCAAGTTCTTACAATAGTGTCTCCTGCAATAATAGAATCATTAACAAGTAATCCATTGCAATGTGCTTTTTTTCCTGCTGAGGTAATAATATTAAATTCAAAAGTAGATCGTTCTACAAAATTATCGAAACAAGGAAACCAAACTCTGCCATAATTATGCGGATTTGCATCGAAACCAACGCCTAAGTTATACGCATACGTATTATCGAAATAAAATCCTCCCCAACCGCTATTGTCGGTTTGAGGGCTGCCATTGTAATAAACGGTAACAGAAGCCGTATCACCAATATTGAGTGCCGCAGGTAAAGTGATTTTTAGTAAGGTATCATTATGAGTAAAAGCTAATGAATTAGAATACAGAACAACAGAATCAACATTTAATTCCAGCAAATCTAAATCAATTACACCAACATTATTAATTTTAGGAGTGAAGGTAACAACACAATTTCCATTAATAATTTTATTGGTAAAATCTAAAATTTCTAAATTAATTTGATAATGAAGAATATTTATGGTATCACTTCTACTGTTCAAGGCTTTTTGATTGGGGTCAATGGGTTTGTTTTCATGTGTTTGAGCAAATGAAATTGCAATTCCAACAAGAGAAATAACACCAAAAAAGAGAATTTTTTTCATAGGGATATGGTTAATGTAAAAATCAAATTTACAGAAATCTATTTTTTAAAAAGGATTAAGTATAGATTTATCATTCAAAAATTTCAGTTCAATGTATTTTGTGGAAAAGAAATTTGATTATGTTCAAAAAATGACACTTCGATATTATTTAATTTTAAATTTTATCGTTTCATTTTTTTACACTAATATTGTAATGCTATAAAACAAGTTTTTTTAATTTTGGCAACTAAATATAGAAAAAAAAATGAAGCCTTCAAAAGAATTATTTCACCTGATAAAATCGCTGACTAAATCAGAGAAAAGATATTTTAAGTTAATGTCTTCATTACAAACCGGAGAAAAGAACTACATAAAGCTTTTTGAATACGTGGAAGAGCAAGAGGTATATGATGAAGAAGATTTAAAACACCAATTTAAAGACGAAAATTTTATTAAACATTTGCCTTCGGAAAAAAATCATTTATATAAGCTTATTTTAAAAAGTTTAAGAGGTTTTCATTCTGATAATTCTGCGGCCTCAATTATTCAGGAAAACCTGCGAAATATTGAACTTCTATTTAACAAAGCCCTTTATACGGAATGTTATAAAAATATTTTAAGAACAAAAGAAACGGCTTATGTTTTCGAAAAATATTATTTTTTACTTGATTTAATTGATTGGGAAAAAAAATTAGTAGAAGAAGCTTTTTTGGATAATAAGTTCAAAGTGAACATGGACAATCTAATTGAGGAAGAGTCAGATTGTATAGAAAAATTAAGAAACATTGCCGAATATCAAAAATTATATTCGAGGGTAAATTATGTGATACGCAAAGGAGGTTATACTCGAAATAAAGAGGGACAGAATGAAATTAAAAAAATTGCAAATCACCCTTTAATTGTTGGTAAAAATACTGCCTATTCTATAAAAGCAACAACTGCATGCTATTCAATTAAAGGACTTTGTGCTGTTACTAATCATGACCACGAAACTGCTTCTGAAAATTTCAATAAAGTAATTAAAATAATGGAGGCAAATCCAGCTATCATGAAGGAGCTTCCTAAAAGATACATTCGGGCATTAAACAATGTGTTATATACTTATTTGGCAGAGAAAAACTGGGATAAAACCCTTTCTATTATTGAAAAAATGAAAGCCTTAGAAACGAAATCAGGCTTTGAAAGCATAGATATTCAATTGAAATTATTTACATTGCCTTTTAATGCTGAATTAAATATATTCATTTCAAAAGGAGAATACGCAAAAGCTATTAAACAAGTTGTTCCTGAAATTTTAGAGCGGTTAAAACGATTTAATGGAAAAGTTAACAAAGAAGAAGAAATGCTATTTTATTATAATATTTCTCGGGCTTATTTTTTTACTGAAGATTTAAAAGGAGCATTACGTTACATTAATTTAGTGCTGAATGAAAATAAACCTGGCTTGAGAGATGATGTTTATACGTTTGCCCGTTTAGTTAATTTAATTATTCATTATGAGCTAAATAATCTTGATTTGTTAGAATATAATATTAAGTCAACAAAACGATTTTTAACTATTAATAAAAGAGATTATAAATTTGAGACTATTTTCATTCAAGAAATGCGAAAGCTAACTAAATGCAAAACAGATGAAAAACTCAAAGAACAATTTATTGAATTTAAAAAGAGTTTGTTAACCGTTTTACAAGATCCTTATGAGAAAATTGCACTCGATTATTTTGATTTTTTAATTTGGTTAGATAGTAAAATAAACAATCAATCCTTCGTTAAATTGATGTTGTTAAAAGCAAAAAATGGGGGATAAAGGAAATTATACTCAACACACATAGGTTTTTGGGAATTTTGACGAATTTATTTTTTTCTTTATCAAGGTACGGCATTCAGCCAGTGGCTGAATGAGCGAGCTTGTGTGTAAGTTGTAAGCATAGCATTAGTTACGGTTTAAAATTTTAACGCAGAGAAAGAGAAAAAGAAAGAGTGAAAAAACCGAAAACCTATGTGTGTTGAGTGTATTAAACCAATCGTTGTTTGGCTGCTTCAAAAAGCACTATTCCGGCAGCAACAGACACATTCAGAGAAGAAATCTCTCCCACAATTGGAATTTTAACTCGTGCATCGCTGTTTTTTAGTAATTGATTTGAAATACCTTTTTCTTCCCCACCCATAATAATTGCTGTTGGAGAGGTATAATCAACATTATAAATAGTGTCAGCACTTTTTTCGGTGCAAGAAACAATTTTCAAACCACTTGCTTTTAGAAATAACACAGTGTCGGTTAAATTTTGAACTTTGCAAACAGGAATATGATTCAATGCTCCAGCAGATGTTTTTATGGCATCAGCATTAATTTGAGCCGATTCTCTGCTTGGAATTACAATAGCGTCCACTCCAGCACAAGCAGCAGAACGACTTATTGCTCCAAAATTACGTACATCCGTAACCTTATCTAAAATTAAAACAAAGGGAACTTTTCCTTGTTCAAACAAAGTAGGTATAACTTGCTCAATATCATGCAACGAAATGGGAGAAATAAAACCAATAACTCCTTGATGATTTCCAGAAATATGTTTATTTAACTTAAAAACAGGAACATGCGAAAAAGGAATTTTATGCTTTTTAATGGCATTTCTTAATTCGGTTAAACCTGGTCCTTTAATATCTTGTTGGATATAAAGTTTGTCTATCTCCTTGCCTGAGTTGATAGCTTCCAAAATAGGGTGTATTCCAAAAATTAAATGTTCGTCTTTATTCATGGCGTAAAATTAGTAAAGTCTTGAAAGATATTTATAAAAGAAAATTAATTCATAATTAATCATTCAAAATTCAAAATTTCTTTACTTGAACATTACCTTTGCTGCTATAAAAAATCAATTAATTATGCAGTATATTATTTCTTACCAACAGCCAAATTCACATTTTATTGACATTGAATTTATTATAGACACCAACTCACAATCAACACAACTGGTTCAATTGCCAGCATGGCGTCCAGGAAGGTATGAATTGGGAAATTTTGCTAAAAACATTCAAAAATTCCAACCCTATGATGAAAAAGGGAAACCGCTTTCTTTTAAAAAATTAAAAAAAGACTTGTGGGAAATAAATACAGAAAAAACAGCACAACTTCATATCAAGTATAATTATTACGCTGCTGAAATTAATGCTGGTTCATCTTATTTAGATGACAATCAGTTGTATGTTAATGGTGTAAATTGCTTCTTGTATGATTCAAAAAGAATCAACGAAAAATGTTATTTAGAACTTAAACTGCCTAAAACTTACAAATTAGCTACTGGGTTAAGACAAACAAAAACACATCAATTTGAGGCAAAAGATTTTCATGAATTGGTAGATTGTCCGTTTATTGCCAGTAACTCTTTAAAACACCATTCTTTTCAAGAAAGTAAGGTGCTTTTTCATTTGTGGTTTCAAGGCGAATGTAAGCCCGACTTTAACAAATTAGAAAATGACTTTAAAAAGTTTATTGCCAACCAAATAAATGATTATGGAGAATTTCCCACAAAAGAATACCATTTTTTATTTCAAATCCTCCCTTTTAGAACGTATCATGGTGTAGAACATAGTAATTCTACGGTAATTTCTTTGGGACCATCGTATGACATTATGAATGAAAAAGGTTGGTATAATGAACTTTTGGGAGTTAGTTCCCACGAATTATATCACACTTGGAATGTAAAACAAATTCGACCTATTGAAATGTACCCTTACGATTATACCAAAGAAAACTACACCGTTTTAGGCTATTTGGATGAAGGCGTTACCACTTATTTTGGAGACAAATATCTGCTGAGTTCTGGTGTGTTTGATTGGACTCAATACAAAAGTACGTTTGATAAATTACTAGAAAGACACTACACTAATTTTGGTGTAGAAAATATGTCTGTAGCAGCTTCTTCCTTTGATACTTGGTTAGATGGTTATGTAAAAGGAATTCCCAACAGAAAAGGTTCTATTTATACCGAAGGAGCGTTAATTGCTTTTATTACCGATATTTTTATCATGAAAAATACCAGTAACAAAAAAGTATTAAAAGATGTGATGAAACTCCTTTATACCGATTTTGCTAAAAAAGGTAAGGGAGTAAGCGATTTAGATTATAAAAAATCAGTAGAAAAAATAGCTGGAGCTTCTTTTAATGAAATTTATGATCAACTTATTCATGGTACAGCAGATTTTACCCCTTTTTTAGAGGAAGCCTTAACTTATATTGGATGTGAGCTGAAGATTTCGCCATCAAGCAATTATAATGAAGCAAAATTCGGCTTTAAAGTACGCTATGAAAATAATTTATGTGTTGTTGATTCGCTCTATCCCAATTCAATTGCTGAAAAAAGTGGCGTTTCAGTCAATGATGAAATTATTGCAATAAATAAGTGTAAGATTAACAATGATTTTGAACAATGGAGTAACTATTTTGGTGAAAAAGAACAAATTATTACCCTAAAAAGAGCGTTGGGAAAGATAGAAAACATTGATTTGAAACTAGAAAAGAAGATTTATTTCAACAATTATGAACTGCTTAAACAAAACGAGAAAGACCCTAATTTTAAGGAGTGGAGCAAAAAATAAGCTCTTAGACTAACTACCATTTTTCATAGATTGTTAATAACATTTTTTAGATAAAAGTTGTAATTTTTACTAAATGTTCTATTTTAGTTGCCTAAAACAAAACAAATTAATATTAACTAAAACTAAAAATTATGAGTGAAGAAACTACAACTACAGAAGTAAATCAAGAAGTTGCTTCTGATAACAATTCTAACAGAATAGGATTTGGACCACGTTTAGGAGCATATTTAATAGACTTTGTATTTAATGCAATTGTTGGAAGTATTTTAGGTATGGCTTTAGGAGCAACCTTAATAGGAATATTTTTTGGATCACAAGCCGCCACAGGAAGTGCTGAAGGCGATGCTTTAATGGGAGGTTTTGGAGCAATGCTTGGAGGAATGATAGGAACATTAGCAGGCATTTATTTAATGTCCTTAGTGCTATTTGTGATGGAAGGAATAACAGGTCAAACACCTGGTAAAATGTTATTGAAAATTAAAAATGCCAATCAAGATGGTACTGCTGCTGCTGCTGGTGCATTATGGACAAGAGCATTATTAAAATATTCAGGAACAATATTGGCTTTATTAGCTGGTGTTACTGGTGTTGCTATTTTAGGAACTATTGGTTCTATAGCTGGATTAATAATTTTTATAGGTTGTTTCTTTGTTCTTGGAGATAAAAGACAAGCTATTCATGATTTAATAGCGAAAACAGCTGTTTTTAAAAAATAATTAAACCTTAAAAAAAACCTTCTTTTAACCCTCTCGGTGATTTTGACTTATCATCGGGAGGGTTTTTTGTGTTCATTTTATTTTTTTCAATCGAGAAATTCGTGAATTCGTGGGAAAACAGCTAACATTATCATAACATCTTTTCCCAATAAGTATAGTTTTTAAAATGTAAATTTGTGGTTTAAATTTTTGAACCATGAAGCATCTATTATTAGTTATTTCCTTAGTTACAAGCATATTTTTTGCACAAGCACAGCAAAAACAACCTAAATTGGTAGTGGGTATTGTAGTAGATCAAATGCGTTACGATTATTTAATTCGTTTTTGGGATAAATTTGGTGATGATGGTTTTAAAAAGTTGGTAAATAATGGTTTCAACTGTGAACAAACGCATTTTAACTATATGCCTACCTATACCGCTCCTGGTCATGCTTCAATTTATACAGGAACAACTCCTGCCAACCATGGCATCATTGCTAATACTTGGTACGACAAAACCAATAAAACAAAAACCTATTGTACTTCCGATGATAATTATGAATCAGTTGGCACAACAACCATTATGGGAAAAATGTCGCCAAATAAACTATTGGTTACTACCATTGCCGATGAGTTGAAGTCGGCTAATAAACAAGCTAAAGTAATAGGAATTTCTATTAAAGACAGAGGAGCTATTTTACCTGCCGGACATCAGGCTGATGCTGCTTATTGGTTTGCTGGAGAAGATGAAGGAAAATGGATTTCTAGTACGTATTATATGCAAGAACTACCTAAATGGTTAAACGAATTGAATCAAAAAAATACCGCTAATACCTATTTACAAAAACCTTGGGAAACACTTTTACCTATACATGATTATACCGAAAGTATTGCCGACAACAATCCTTATGAGGAAGTTTTTGAGGGCGAAAAAGCCCCTGTTTTTCCTCATGATTTACCAAAGTTGAGAAAAGCCAATAAAAATTATGACCTAATAAAAACAACTCCTTTTGGAAACACCATTTTAAAAGAATTGGCTTTTGAAGTGATTAAAAATGAGCAATTAGGTAGTGATAAGATTACCGATTTGCTTACCATAAGTTTTTCTTCTACAGATTATATCGGACATCAATTTGGACCTTATTCGGTAGAAATTCAAGATACGTATTTGCGTTTGGACAGAGAAATGGCTGAATTGTTAACTTTTTTAGAAACTCAAGTAGGTAAGGGAGAGTTTTTAGTTTTTTTAACTGCCGACCATGGTGTGGCAGATATTCCTCAACATACCATTGACAATAAAATTCCTAGTGGGTATTTTGAAGAAAAAGCTACTTTAACTAGCATAAATGCTGCTCTTTTTGAAAAATTTAAGGTAGCAAATTTAGTAGCAAACTTATCGAATTACCAACTGTTTTTTAATCACGATTTAATTAAGGAACATCAATTAAATTTAATTGAAATAGAAAATGTTTCGGTAAACTTTATGTTGACACAACAAGGTATTGTAAAAGCAGTTTCGGCAACCAACTTAAAAGCAGCTGAGTTTACCGATAAAATCATGGGGAATGTTCAAAGAGGATTTCATCAGGTGCGTTCGGGAGATGTGATGTTTGTATTAGCTTCGGGTTGGATAAACAAATGGACCAAAAAAGGAACCACACATGGTTCGCCTTATAATTATGATACGCATGTGCCATTGTTGTGGTACGGAACCAATATAAAACAAGGAGTAAGAACAGAACAAGTAGCTATTGCAGATATTGCAGCAACGCTTTCCGTAATTTTGGGAGTTGCCATGCCTTCCTCTTGCGATGGAAACGTGATTGAGGAGCTTTTGGAATAAAATAAGGGATGAGTTATAAATAATAGAGGATATTAGATTAACAATCTGTAGTTCAAAAATTATTATTAAACCGATTTGAGATTTATAAATTATTTATAGCTTTACATCACAAAAATTGTTAAATCTAGTCTTAGATAGTGTTTTTTTATTACTATTGTGAAAGTCAATATTTGAAATGGAAAATAAGGTTAGAAATTTAAAGAACGCACCTATTCAGGAAGCATTAATAGATTTTAAATTCGATTTAGATGATAAATTAACTGTTGATAAATTAAAAGAATTTTCAACTGAAAAAGTAGCTAACTACCCTAAAATGGGTGACATACTAGAATATAATATTGGAATTAATCTTGACTCAACTATAAATCAAAATAAATTAATTGCTGGAGTTAATTTAACTAAAGAAGATGAAGGAAGGGTTTGTCAATTAAGGATTAATGGAGTAGCATTTAACAAAATAAAAGGATATACTGATTGGCAAAATTTTATATCAGAACCAAAACAAATATGGGAAGATTTTATTAATGAGTTTAATTTTTTAAAAATAACAAGAATAGGAATTAGATACATTAATAAATTTGAACTCCAACATAAAACTGACTTAAGGGATGATTTCTATTTATTACCAATATTGCCAAAGGGATTAAATGAAGAAATGGAGGGGTTTAATTTAGAAATACTTTTGCCAAACAAAAATAAAAACATAAAAGGATTAATTAGAGAATATATTAAAAAAGAGGACAATAAAAACTTCATGGTATTAGATATTGATGTTTTTATGCAAAGTAATTTAAGTTTGAATATTGATAATATTTGGGACATATTCGATGAATTGAGAGAATTTAAAAATAAAATCTTTTTTGGTTCAACAACATATAAATTAACTTCAAAATATGAATGAATTTGATAATTTATTAATAGAGAAGAGTGACACATCTTCAGCTTTATATAAAGGTGAAAATGAACCACAGTATTTTTCTAGATCAATAACAAACATTGATACAAATAGTTTGGATCAAAGTTATAATAAACTTTCTCAAAAATATAACTTTACACCCCCTCAAAATGAGGTTTTAATTAAGGTGATTTTAGAATTACACAGACAAACTAAATGTCAAGATACTTCTGCTACTCTTTTCCCAAAAATCAAAATGATGTATGGAGGAGAAAATGAAGTGTTAATGACTTTTTCATCAATCAAAGGAGTTCATCTTTTATCTATAGATGAGTTTGGAGATTCTTTTTCTAGCTTTTCGGGATATAAGCTACAAGATAGTTTTTCGGAATTTTATGATTATGATGATTTAGACATTAGAAAGTTAGTTCTTGAATTTTTGATGAGTGGTTTTGAAGTTGCAAACAACTAATAATGAATGTAATCTAGACTATATTCCTTTACGTCTTCATTGGAATAACAAGCCAGTTATTGATAAATTTGAAATAGGGGAAAAGTTATATTATAGAGTAAATCCTGACGAAGTTGTTCAAATACCCTATAAATTTTTAGTAAAAACACTATCTGATATTTCTGTTAATCGGTCAGGTTTAAATAATAAATATTCTCAAAAAGAAGATGTTTTATTTAGTATATCAGAAATAGAAAACTTTGAGAAATACGAAGGTAAAGAAGTTGTTTTTTTTAATTTAGTTAAAGAAGAATTATTTCCTTACTTTATTGAATCACAAGATAAAAGCAATCAATTAGAAATACAGTTACTGCACGATCCTGTTGTTTGCAACTACTCACATAGTATTTTTAGATTTATTTTAAATGGTAAAATTCAAACCTTTGATAATTTCAATATTGAATTAGGTAAATCAAATAGACAAATGAAAACATTAAGAAAAAAAGCACGTTTGTATCTTCATAATTTGATTGTAGCTAAAACATATTAATATCATAAAATGAAGCCTTATATTTTTATATTTCTGTTTTTTCTTATTGCTTGTACAGACAACCAAACCAACGAATCTACTCAGCAACAACAATTAGATTCACTTACAGTAAAAACAGGCTTGATAACAGTAGAAAACGCTAAATTAATGCCTAATACTAATTCCTTTTTGCAATTTTATCAGCAATTGGTAACTGCAATAGAAACTAAAAATGCAGCAGCGTTCAACCAACTTTTTTATAAAGATTATGGTTTGTACATTATAGAAAATTCGGGAGCTATGCCAGAAGTAAGCAAGATTTATGAAATTGAAAATTATAAATCGTCAACAACAAAGCAAGGGTTTTTTAGTCTTTTGTTTGATTCATTAAGTTTAATGCCTGTTGAGGAAAAGTTGCCAAAAATAGTTTGTGAAAAAAATAGCTACGACAAACAAGGTTGTTTTCAGGAAAATATAAACCCCTTAAATGACAGTGAAATTTGGAATTATGCCAATTTGAATGAGAAAGAAATTCAGGCAATTCAATTTATTAGCGAAACCATAAAAATTACCGTTGTAAATACCCATAATTACACTTTTTATTTCTCTCAAATAAATGGTTCATGGCAACTTAGCTTTATTGATTTAAGAATTCCTTGTGCTGCTTAAAAATGTTAATCGAATTGTTAATAAAAAATATGATTTAGCTTATTTTTTATAAGCAAATCCAATGACATAATAGGTATATTTGTTTTCGCTAAAGAAAGCTAAAAAACATTAATAATATTATGAGCGAAGAAAAAAAACAAAATTATTCAGCCGATAGCATTCAGGCACTAGAAGGAATGGAGCATGTAAGAATGCGTCCATCTATGTATATTGGAGATGTTGGAGTTAGAGGCTTACACCACTTGGTTTATGAGGTTGTAGATAATTCCATAGATGAAGCCATGGGAGGTCATTGTAATGAAATTCAGGTGTGGATTAACGAAGATAACTCCGTTGGAGTTAGAGATAATGGTAGGGGAATTCCTGTGGATATACACAAAAAAGAAGGTGTTTCTGCATTGGAAGTAGTAATGACCAAAATTGGTGCAGGAGGAAAATTCGATAAAGACTCTTATAAAGTTTCTGGAGGTTTGCATGGGGTTGGTGTTTCTGTGGTAAATGCACTTTCTGACGATTTAAAAGCAACTGTTTATCGTGATGGGAAAGTATATGAACAAGAATATAAAAAAGGGAAAGCCCTTTATCCCGTAAAAGAAACAGGAACTTCTGATTTGAGAGGTACAGAAGTAACCTTTAAACCAGACCCAACTATATTTGAGGATACTGTATTCAGTTATGAAACATTGACAGATAGAATGAGAGAACTCTCTTTCTTAAACAAACAAGTTCGAATAACAATAACAGATCACCGAGAAAAAGATGAGGAGGGCAATAGTATTTCAAAAGAATTTTATTCTACCGAGGGATTAAAAGAATTTGTTAGGTATATTGATGAAACCAGAGAGCCTCTTATTGCTGAAATCATCCACATGGAAGGGGAAAGAAATGGTATTCCTGTTGAAGTAGCTATGATTTATAATACTTCTTACTCCGAAAACATTCATGCGTATGTAAATAACATTAATACCCACGAAGGAGGAACACATCTTTCAGGATTCAGAAGAGGTTTAACAGCAACATTAAAAAAATATGCTGAAACATCAGGGATGTTAGAAAAGCTGAAATTTGAGATTTCGGGTGATGATTTTAGAGAAGGATTAACAGCTATTATTTCAGTTAAAGTTCAAGAACCTCAATTTGAAGGGCAAACAAAAACAAAATTAGGCAACCGAGAAGTTACAGCTCCTGTTAGTCAGGCAGTTTCTGAAATGCTTACTAATTATTTAGAAGAACATCCTGCCGATGCAAAAATCATTGTCCAAAAAGTGATTTTAGCAGCAACAGCACGTCATGCAGCCACAAAAGCTCGTGAAATGGTGCAACGTAAAAATGTTATGACAGGCTCTGGATTACCAGGAAAACTTTCTGATTGTGCATCAAAAGACCCAGTAGAATGTGAAATATATTTGGTAGAGGGAGATTCTGCGGGCGGAACAGCAAAACAAGGTAGAGATAGACATTTTCAAGCCATTATGCCTTTGAGAGGTAAGATTTTGAATGTGGAAAAAGCCATGCAACACAAAATTTTAGATAATGAAGAAATAAAAAATATTTATACGGCTCTTGGTGTAAGAATAGGAACAGAAGAAGATGCAAGAGCATTAAACATTGAAAAACTGCGTTACCACAAAATTATTATTATGTGTGATGCCGATGTGGATGGTTCTCATATTGAAACATTGATTTTAACTTTCTTTTTCCGTTATATGTTTGAATTAGTAGAAAAAGGACACGTTTATATTGCAACTCCCCCACTTTATCTTTTGAAAAAAGGAAAAGACCAAAAATATTGTTGGACAGATGAAGAGCGAGATGAAACTATTCAGGAATTTAAAGGAGCAGGAAAAGAAGGAAGTGTTCATATTCAACGATACAAAGGTTTGGGAGAGATGAACGCAGAGCAATTGTGGTCAACCACTATGAATCCTGAATTTAGAACCTTACGACAAATTACTATTGATAATGCTGCCTCTGCAGATCATACATTCTCAATGTTAATGGGCGATGATGTTCCACCACGAAGAGAATTTATTGAAACAAATGCTAAGTATGCAAAAATTGATATTTAAAATTTTTTAGTTTAATTAAAATGCTGATTCAGAAATAAATCAGCATTTTTTTTATCATATTCTAAATGATTTTCTATCCACTCTGCCCCCAAAGGTTGAAAATAGAATTTCATACCTGCCTGAAGGTAAATCATGAACAGCTATGCTAAATGCATGTTTGTTTCCTTTTTGAGCAGTAACAATTTCTTTTCTAACTTGAGAAATTTGATATTTGTCGTAAATCACAATTTTAACTATTGTATTTTTATCTAAACGACCATCAAATTCGCCATAAATAGTCGTTGCTTTGTTAGAAACCATTCCGCTGTCAGCATCTGAATATTGTATAGAATACCAAGGAGTTACTTTTTCATAAAACTGAGCAACAAATGCTTGCAAACTTTCTATAGAATCTCTGTTTTTATGAAAAATTGATGCAACAGGTCTATTGTCTGTTAATGACCAAATGGCATTTTGCATCGCACTTAAAGGATAGTTATTTTTCGACAAAAATGTTGTAAGTTGAATAATAGTATCATTTTTTAGTTCTCCAACGGCATACGTCTCTCCTAATTTCGGAGCAGATTTATGTGCTTGTGAGCAAAATCCAAATACTTCTTTTTTTATCGTTTCTGCTGGATTTAACACAAACAGAACTTCTTTAACAACCAAAATGTCTTGTTTATTAGTATCAAGAGAAGTTAAATTTCTTCCAGATTCTAATTTTAGCACTAATTTATTTTTGCTAATGTTGGTAATTTCCATATCCATACAGTTTCCGCTGTGGCTACCTTTGTTAATAGATTTATAGGAAATAAGTTGGTGTTTTAGTGCTGTTTCAATAGACATTACAATGCCTGTTGTATTATTAAAAGAAGTTGAAATTAGGCATACGATTAGTAGGGTGCTTATAAAGCACAGTTTTTTCAATGAGTTCATAATAAAGGAGTTTAGTTATACTTGTTGAAAATATAACGCCCCTTTATTATGAAATATTGTTTATTAGAAAAAACTCAAATGACTTATCCAACTTTTCAGAAAGATAATAGACTTTGTAGGTTTATTTGATAATAGAAACTTTGCCAGTATATTGTTGTTCTTTTCCGCTAACATCTTTAAATTCTAGACGCCAAGCATAACTTCCAGTTTCAACAAGTTTTCCTTTATAAGTTCCGTTCCAACCTTTATCTAAATCATGCGATTTAAAAATTAGTTCTCCCCATCTATTAAAAATCATGAAAGAATATGCATCTTTATTAATACCAAAACCTTTTGGTGCAAATGTTTCGTTTAAATTATCATCATCAGGAGTAAAAGCAGTTGGAACAAATATTCCATATTCACCTTCAATTTTAACATATTTACGTGTGGTATCTTTACAACCATCGTTATTCTCAACAATTAATACAATTAAATAGCTTGCTGTATCATCACCTGGAAAAGTAAAATTAGGATGTTGAACATTACTAGTTCCTAACCCATCAAAATTCCAATCCCAAGAAATAATGTTTGCTTGAGATAAATCATTGAAATACATGATAGGATCAAACAAAGTTACTTTATTTGGTGAAGAAGAAAAGTTTGCAATAGGGTCTTCAAAAACAGTAATATAAGCAGTTTTTTTAAGTGAACTTTCGCAGCCTGTGGTGTCTATTATGGATAAGGTAACATCATAAGTTCCAGGGGTTGTGTAAGTATTAGAAACGGTATCAACAGTTAAAGCAGAACCATTGCCAATATTCCATAAAATACTTGTCGTTAAATTTGTGTCTGTAGTATTGTAAAACTCAACATCCAAAGGAGAACAACCACTTAATTTACTAGCTTCAAATGTAATAAAATTTTGAGGAGCTGGTTCTCCAACAGTAAGAGTTACAGCATTAGAACATCCATTAGCGTCAGTAACTGTAACTGTAACTTGTCCTGCAGAAAGGTTAGTTGCATTCGGGCTGTTACCAATACCAGAAACAGACCAGCTATAATTATATCCACCAGCTCCACCTTGAGGAGCAACAACTATTTGACCATCAGAACCTCCGTTACAAGTAACATCTGTGATTGTGCTTGGAATGGTAATGGCGGTTGGTTCATTAATAGTGATTGTTGTAGAATCAATACAAGTTCCACCAGTAGCATAAACTGAATAATTTCCTGCACATAATCCGTTAATAGTATTACTTGCTGTCCAATTTATTCCATCTACACTATATTGAGTAGCACCCCCATTAGCTGTTATTGTTACAGAACCATCACATTGACTATTGCAACTTGTGGAAGTAGTTGATGTGTTTGTTATTGATACTACACAACAAGAGATAGCTGTAATATTAACTGAACTAAAGCCTGGAGGGCAGCCACCAGATTCGGAGACCTGCACTGTGTATGTTACTGTTCCTAATACTGTTGGTGTTACTACTGGGTTTGCAATTGTAGGATTAGAAAGACCTGTTGTGGGTGTCCAGCTATACGTGTAAGGGCCACCAGATCCACCAGCACCAGTTGGGTTGCCACCAATAGTCATCGACTGTCCAAAACAAAGTGTATCATCTGTTCCTGCATCAGCAAGAGGAGGCATCATAGGAAAAACAGTGATAGGGATTAAGGTGTTGTATGAACCATTACAAGCATTTGAGTCTCCAATAGTCATAGTTAGTGAATAAGTTGTTGGCACAGTTGGCCAAGCAGTTGGATAAGCACAAGTATCACAACTAAAATTACCACCTATAATTATTGGATCACCAGCTATTGATGTCCATTTAAAAGTAGTATCTGTGTTGCAACCTATGATGCCACAACCACCAGTTCCTGGAGTAAAAAACCAGCCTAATTGAGTCGATCCACAAAAATTAACAGGATTTGCGGTTAATGTTAATGTGCTAGGTGTTCCAGAACCATTACAAGCAAGGGCGGGTAATAAATCTGAAATTAAATCAATAACAGCATTGTTGTTAGGTGTTCCTAAGATTCCGACAGAACCACATGTGCCACTTAATGGAAAAATATTAAAATCACCATTTACAATTAACGCACCTTGACCAGAGATCATATCACCTGCACAAAACCGAACACCAACAACATCACCCGTTGTAATAGTCCCTCCACATACATTTGTTGCTTCGTACAATATGTTTCTTTGCGGAGTACCTACAAATGGGCGAACTGCAGCTCCGTGGCTTATAGTTGGTGAACAAAGTAGGTTTGAATAAGAGTTATATTGAAAATTTCCAGTTTTCGTCATATTATGACTTATAGAACCACCTGCAGTAGTAGTTGCATCAATAAGTTGATCGGCAAATGCTGCAGGATTGTTGCAACAACTTACTTCAGATTGAATATATACGGCTCCACCGTTGTTCATATAAGTAATGATAGGATTAAGTAGTGCTGGAGTGGGAGTTCCCATATTTCCAAATATCCAAACTTGGTCGTAAGTAGCAGGGTTTATAGTTGCGGGGATGGTATTTACTCTAAGAACACTTGTTTGAGTAGCTAATAACCGGTTGTAAATATTACTTGCATTATTACTTTGGTCACTACTGAAATTATTGTTGTAATCAATAACTAAAACATTGCTTTGTGATAGGGCTAAAGATGTAAATACGATTACAAACGATAGTAGTAGATTAATTTTTTTCATAAATTTATAGATGAAATTTAGATAACTTTAATTGTTAATTTCACATCATGACGTTGAATAACAATTTATGGTTGCCTTAGAAAGGCTGAGGAATCTAAAACAATTTACCTTGATCGTTGGGTAACTTCACTCTCCCTAAATGATGAAAGGCTCTTTCAGTAGCTTCTCGTCCTCTTGGGGTTCGCATCAAAAAGCCTTCTTTGATTAAAAAAGGTTCATATACTTCTTCTATGGTGCCAGCTTCTTCGCCAACCGCAGTAGCAATTGTGGTTAAACCAACAGGGCCACCTTTAAATTTATCTATTATTGCCAATAAAATTCGATTATCCATTTCGTCTAATCCGTTTTTATCCACATTTAGTGCGTCTAAACCATAAAGAGCTATTTCTTTGTCGATGCGTCCATTTCCTTTTACTTGAGCAAAATCTCTAACTCTTCTTAAAAGAGCATTTGTAATACGTGGAGTCCCTCGGCTTCTTCGCGAAATTTCATGAGCGGCATCATCATCTATACCTACATGAATGATATTGGACGATCGTTTAATTATTTTTACAAGAACTGAAGCATCATAATATTCTAAACGAGAGGTAATACCAAAACGAGCTCGAAGTGGAGCAGTTAACAATCCAGTTCGGGTGGTTGCCCCAATAAGTGTAAAGGGATTGAGTTCAATTTGAACGCTTCTGGCATTTGGTCCAGAATCTATCATGATGTCTATTTTGTAATCTTCCATTGCAGAATATAGGTATTCTTCAACTACCGAAGATAAGCGATGAATTTCATCAATAAATAATACATCTCCTTCTTCTAAATTAGTTAAAAGACCTGCTAAATCTCCTGGTTTTTCTAACACAGGTCCAGATGTTACTTTAAAACCTACTCCAAGCTCATTGGCAATAATATTGGCTAAAGTGGTTTTTCCTAATCCTGGAGGACCATGAAGTAAAACATGATCAAGGGATTCTCCTCGCTGTGCAGCAGCTTTTACAAAAATTTTAAGATTTTCTACTACGTTTTCTTGACCAGTGAAATCATTGAAAGATAAGGGACGCAATACTTTTTCTATCTCCTTTTCTGTGGGAGTTAGATTTTCTTTATTTGCATCCAAATTGGTATTCATAATGTCAAAGGTAATAATAACTTAAATTAGTTGTTCAGATTGAGATTAAAATTATTCGGCAGGAATTTGTTTTCCTGATATGGATTGAACAATTGAGCCCAAATAAACTTTAAGTTTAATTACGTATATCGGAGATGAAAAATGTTCTTTTACCTCTCCATTTTTATAAAAAACCAACCGATATCCAACACCTAAACCCAATCCAACCCATTTAATTATTTTATAATCAATAAGCATAGCAGGTTCATAAGATAGAATTGTAGTTCTATTTTTCGAGTCTTTCTTTCCTTCAAAATTGGTGAAATTATATTTTGCAGAACCTAAACCGATTTGTGTGGAGAGATTAAATTCCCATTTTTTGGATGTGAAGTAAACATATTCAAAATAAGGAGAAAAATAATAGTAATTTAAATTGACAGGAATGGTATCTGCCTGATTAATAATTTCAGATTTTGCATTTACAAACAGTCGATTGAACCCTAAACCAACATTAAATTTTTTATTAAAGCTAAGTCCTATTTTTATGCCTGTTGTTTTTACATTGGTGTTTCGAAGAAATGAAAACCTCGAATCAAACTTAAATTCAAACTTTGGTTTGGAGTTAAAGCTTGTTTTAAACTCATTTTCAAAAACATGGGGTTGTCCTTTACTGAATAGACAAAGTGCAAAAAAAATAAAGAAAGTAGTAAATGATTTACTGCTCATGATTTTCAATCGAGGAACTGTTTTTTTTGTAATTTTTATAGATGAAAAATCCTACTAAGGCAATTAAAAGATAAGGAATAAGCATTAAGTACAAGATGCCATTATTAATTCCAAGAGCAGTTTTACCACCCGATTCCATATCAGACTCCACCACAGCCTTACACATTGCACATTGTGAAAAAACAGTGTTGCAGAAGCTTAAAAAGGTAATGAAAAATAATATATAGTAACGCTTTTTCATAGCAACAAAATTAGTTAACTTTTTTTGATTTTATAAATTAGACAGAAACCATGTGTTTAAATCCTTGTTAATCAGAACCTATTTTTTTATTTGCCACTGATTACGTAAATTCACACTCCCAATAGTTATCGGGATTTTTCGCAGATTTTTAAATAAAAAAACGAAATCTGTGTATGTAATCTGCGAAAATTTGTGTAATCAGTGGCATAAAGAATAACTGAGTAGTAACAATTCTTTTTCGATTTAGATAAAATTCACATACAATAGTTATAATTTAGCGGAATGAATGAATTAAAACTTTTTATTGAAAAATTAAATGAAAGCTTTGCCAATGAAACTTTTGTTAAAATAACCTTAAGCAAGCCCACTTCTAAAAGTGATGGACTGATGAATGTTTATATCCGATTGATTACCATTAAAAATCAACCTGTTTTTTCGTTTACTTATCATTATCAAACCAATGATCAGGTTAAAAACTATACATTTGATGAGGTTCGGAATGAACTTTTGGAATTAATTAATAAAAAATTTAAAACTGCTAGGCTTTTTACGTTGGAATATGATTATGCCATTCAATTCTCAAAAAAAGGAAAAGCAACAGCAATTAATTTTCCTCCAAGTTTTGACAAAAAACCACCTGAATCGCATGATATTCCAAAGAAAAAGAGAGCTGAGTTAGGTAAATATTTATCTCTTTTAGGTGTTACTGACGAAAAGGGAACGGTTATCCCTAAAATGGCGGACAAATTCAAACAAATAAACAAATACCTTGAAATTATTGAAAACTTACTAAAAAACACAACACTTTCTTCTCCTATTCATATTGTGGATATGGGTTCAGGAAAAGGGTATTTAACTTTTGCGTTGTATGATTTTTTGGTAAATCAAAAAAAGATGGATGTTCGGATTAAAGGAATAGAACAACGCAAAGAATTGGTCGATTTTTGCAACAAAACAGCAACATCTTGTGGGTTTAATAATTTAGTGTTTGAACAAAATACCATACAAAAATTTGGCGATTCAAAAATAGATATATTAATTGCACTTCATGCTTGTGATACAGCAACAGACGATGCTATTTTTAAAGGATTTTCGACAAATGCAACATTAATTATTTGTGCTCCTTGTTGCCACAAACAATTACGGCAAGATTCCAAAGGGAAGCCGATTGAAAATCCATTATTTAAACATGGTATTTTTAAAGAAAGACAATATGAAATGATTACTGATACCATTCGAGCGTTAATCATGGAGAAACATAATTATCAAACTAAAATTTTTGAATTTATTTCAAACGAACATACTCGAAAAAATGTGATGCTTGTAGGCATAAAATCAGATAAAAATACCGATGTCGGCACTACTCAATTAACTATTGATAATTTAAAGCAGGCGTATAATGTTGAACAACATTATTTGGAAACCATTACAGATAAAACTTAATAACCTTACCTTTATATCTTAAATACTTTTTTGCTCAACGAAATGAAAAAATATTTTGACAGAGAGTTAAGTTGGCTGTCATTCAATTATAGGGTGCTGCAAGAAGCCATTAATGAACATGAACCATTAATGGAGCGATTGAAATTTTTAGCCATTTATTCTTCTAATCTCGATGAATTTTACCGAGTAAGGGTAGCTTCTTTAAAACACATTTTAAAAATACAGAAAGAACAAGGGATAGAGCAAGATATTTCGATTAAAAAATTATTGAAAAAAATCAAAGAAATAGTTAATTTTCAGCAAGTTGAATTTCAAAAAATATTTAATCAACGAATAATTCCTCAGCTTCAAGAAGAAAATATTTATTTGGTTCATCAAAAACAAATAGATGAAAAACAATGCGAATTTCTAAATCAATTTTTTAAAAAAGAAATTGAGCATTTGTTAGAAATAACAAAACTATCTGATGAAAATGAGATTTTTTTTAAAAACAAAGGATTGTACCTAGTAATTGATGTGGAAAGGAAAGCAGATGGAGAAAAAGAATATTTTTTAGTGAATGTCCCTATAAAAAAAACCAAACGATTTATTAAATTACCCAATACAGAAAACAAGAAAATTATCATCCAACTTTCGGATGTAATGCGTTTGTTTTTGCCTCCCATGTTTCCCGAACACCATTGGGTAAAATGTTATGAAGCCAATGTAACCAGAGATGCTGAACTGTATTTAGAAGAGGAAATAGCAGAAACAGTACAAGAAAAAATTTCTGCAAGTCTTTATAAAAGAAAAGTGGGAGATCCTTCTCGATTTTTATATGACAACCGGATGCCGAAAGAAATGTTGAAAATGCTGCGTAAGAAAATTGGAATAAAAAAGGGAGAGTTTATTCCAGGGGGCAGATATCATAATTTCAATGATTTTTTTGGCTTCCCAATGCCTGATAACCCTGATTTATTTTATCCAGAATTTGATGTTTTAACTCATCCAGAATTAGAAAAAATCGATTCTTATTTTCATGCATTATCTTTCAACGATTTTATTTTGCATTTCCCATATCAAAAGTATGATTATGTAATTCAATTTTTAGAGGAAGCGGCAATAGATCCTTATGTGAAAGAAATAAATATAACACTTTATCGTGTTGCCAAAGATTCTAAAATTTGCAAAGCATTAATAAAAGCAGCTCAACAAGGTAAAAAAGTAATGGTTTTTAGCGAAGTGAAAGCTCGTTTTGATGAAGAACTTAATTTATATTGGGCTGAGATTATGAAGCAAGCAGGCGTTGATGTTTTTTATAGTTTTGAGGACTTAAAAGTACATTCAAAAATTTTTATGATTACACGAGAAGAAGAAAATAAGATTACTAAGTATGCCTATTTTGGAACAGGTAATTTCAATGAAGACACATCTAAAATATACTGCGATCACGCATTGTTAACCAAAAATGAGTTACTTACCAACGAACTAGCACATATTTTTCAGTTTTTAAAAACAAGAACTCAAGAAAAGACCATATTTAATACGCTTTTAGTAGCTCCTTTTAATATGCGGTCGGAATTTGAAAAGTTAATAGATAACGAAATTTCTTTAGCCAAACAAGGGAAGAAGGCTAAGATGATATTAAAAATGAATAGTTTGGAAGACAAACAAATGATAGATAAGCTGTATGATGCAAGTAATGCAGGTGTGAAAATACATATAATTGTAAGAGGAATATGTTGTTTAATACCTGGCGTTGAAGGAATGAGTGAAAATATAAAAGTGATTAGTATCATTGATAGATATTTGGAACACGGACGAATTTATTTATTTCATAACAATGGTAATGAAAAATTATTTTTAGCTTCGGCAGATTGGATGAAAAGAAATTTAAGTTATAGAGTAGAGGTCGGATTTCCCATAGTTGATACTAAGTTGGCTGCAGAAATAAAAAAGCTACTTTATTTTCAATTGAAAGATACTATCAAGGCAAGAGTTTTAAATAAGACACAAAGCAATCCATATAAAAAATCCAATGCAAAAAAAAGGATTAGAGCACAATTTGATTATTATGAATTTTTAAAAAATAAATGTACTGAAAATGAGCATGATTAATTAGAGCCTGTCTATAATGTCCGATTTATTCGTTATTCTCGAAATATTAATTAAAAGACATATTTTTGGAATAAAAATGTATTTCGGAACTCGAACATTATAGTTCAGTCTCCCAGCTCTATGAATAGCCACTTATTATCCCATTAATTTGAAACCCCTACACAAATATTTAAGCTATCTTGTTCGCTTTGTTGTTGAAGAAAGTTCTTCCCAACACAACGATAAACTGATTGTTGCCATTCAGGAGGGAAAATATGTACTCAACACGCAACATGCCAACTATTCTTTTGGCAGTCTGCACCGAGTTTTTCAAAAAGCGTTTAAAATTATTCAACTAAAAGAAAGAAATTTTTCTTCTTGCCTACTTTTAGGTGGTGGTGCTGGTAGCGTTCCTTCTATTTTATACAATGAATTGGGTTTAAACTTATCTACCACCGTAATAGAAATTGACAAGGAAGTGATACGGCTTGGTAAAAAGTATTTTAAGCTAGGAGATTATCCTAATCTTAAGATTGTGAATGAGGATGCTTTTGTTTTTGCTGCTAACACTGCCGAAACCTACGATTTAATTGCTATAGATATTTTTAAAGACATTGTTGTTCCTGAGCAATTTATTTCTCCTGTGTTTTTCGATAACATTAAAAAACGACTCAACCCCAATGGTGTTGTTGTTTTTAATTTTGTAAGTTTTAATTTTGAGACGAAACAACAGATTAAAAACATAGAGCAACTATTCTCAACCATTTTTAAAACAGGTTATAAGGTTACTATTCATAAAATAGAAAGTTTGAATAGGGTGTTTATTGTGGAGGAGAGGAAAGTTGACGGTCATGTATAAACGTAGTGCGGGATTTCGGAGCGATTCATTGTCCGCTCACCACAAAGTTTATTAGGAGAAAAAATGCTCAATTTTAGCCGTTCAGCTCACATTTACGCTTATACAATGTGTGTGCCTTGTACACGTGCTGCACCACACCATAGCGAAGCTACAGAATAAATTGCAAAAAGGCAAACCCTATTTAGTGTCGGCAAGAAAGCGGTACAACTTAATTTTAGTGGAGTAGTTGGAGTTGACGTATTGAATCTAAAAATTCCATCAATATCGGTGGTTGTTCTTCTAAAAAGATACTTTTTTCAAGAAAATTAACCCTATGTAAAAATACTTAATTTACACTACGTATTTTTAGGTATAAAAATTATAAATAATTGATTTATAGTGTGTTGCTATTTATAAATTATGAGCAACATCATAATTTCACATGATAAAAGTCATGTATGGGGAAGGGTATTTTTTTTCTACTTTCGCCACTTTAAAAATTATAAAAACATTGAACAAATTACTTTTTATCGTATTCGCCACTTGTTTTATCGGTTTAAAACTTTCTGCCCAACACACCATTACCGGTAAAGTGATAGACGAAAACAACCAACCGTTGGAATTTGTGGTGCTAACCGTAATGCAAAACGACAGCACCGTAAAAGAAGAGGTAGTAAAAGAACAAGGCGAATTTGCTGTATCACTTCCTGCGGGAACTTATTCGTTTAATATTATTTATTTCGGTAAAATAATTTTAACACGAGAAGTTGCCGTTACTCAATCGGTAAACTTAGGAAACTTACAAGCTACTATTGGCAGCGTTACTTTAGGCGAGTTTGTGTTGGAAGATACCAAAAACCTGATTGAACGCAAAGTAGATAGGCTCGTGTTTAATGTAGAAAATACAGTGGCAGCAAGTGGTGGTGATGCGTTGGATTTACTTAAAATTACACCTCGGGTAAAGGTAGAAAACGATAAAATTGCCATGATTGGTAAAAGTGGTATGTCAGTAATGATTGACGATAGAATAGTTCAACTCTCGGGCGAAGAATTGGTAAATTATTTAAAAAACATACCTTCCGACAACATTAAAAGCATAGAAGTAATTACCAACCCACCTGCAAAATACAGTGCTGAAGGTAATAGCGGATTAATTAACATTAAACTCAAAAAGTCGATAAACAACAGTTGGAGTGCCGATATTAGAAGCTCTTACCAACAAGCAACTTATGCAAGAAGTTCTGTTGGAGGAAATTTTAATTACAGAAAAGATAAACTTTCGTTTTATACTGGATTTAATGGTTCAAACGGTTCAAGTGCTTTTGATATTACAAAAAAAACATACTATCCAAGCCTTTTGCAAACTGAAAATTCAGAAGGTAAAAACTATCGTCAACCAATAAATTTAAAAATAGGAATAGATTATCAACTTTTTAATAAGTCCTCTATGGGTTTTTCTTTTAATAACACTAAAACAACATTAAAAAGCAAACCATCAACAACAAATAACACTTTAATAAATAATATAACGCAACAAATTGATTCTATTATTAAAACAAAAGCAACAGATGAACAAAAAAAAACAAACACCATCCTTAATTATCATGTTATTTACAACATCGATACAATTGGCAGAAAATTATCATTAGATATGGATTATTTTAAGTTTACAGATACTCAAAATAGTTTTTTTGAATCTACTACTATTTTAAATAATGGAGAAATTTCAAACGGTTCTTTTGCTTCTGCTAATAACACAGGAAACCAACAAATAGAAAATTATTCGGTTAATTTAGATATGGAACACCCTTTTAAATGGGCTACCTTTAATTATGGAGGACGACTGACTACCACTAAAACGAATAATGAACTACAATTTTTTGATTTAGAAACAGGTACACCTATTTTAGATGATGCACAAAGTAACACGTTTGTTTTTACGGAAAATACTCAGGCGGCATATTTTTCAGTGCAAAAAGAACTCTCAAAAAAATGGGAAGCAAAAGCAGGATTAAGAGCAGAAAATACCAACACTAAAGGAAAATCCATTACCATAAATCAAACTAATACCATACAGTACTTTCAGCTTTTTCCAACGGCTTATCTTTCTTATGTTCCTAACGACAGCAACAGTTTGTCATTAAATTATGGCAGAAGAATCAACCGACCATCATTCTTTTTATTAAATCCTTTTCGCTATATAAATAATCCATACTCTTTTTATGAAGGAAATCCCTTTTTATTGCCCTCTTTTTCGCATAATTTGGAACTGGAATACATATACAAAGATTTTTGGGTAACTACCCTTTATTTTTCTAAACTTGAGAATGAATTTGAGCAAGTATCTCTAGTAGATAGCTCAAGCATAATTAATCGTAGTACACCATTAAATTTTATTGAAAACCAAACGATTGGGTTAACAGAAAACATTACACTAACCCCTTTCAAAGCCTTAAAAACAAATTTGTTTGTTGATGTAAACTATAGCCACACCACCTCATCAAAAGAGTTTGCCTTAAACTTATTAAGCGGTTGGAATGGTATGATTGGCATCTCAAATGATTTTAAATTAAATAAAAAAAAGACGGCTTTTCTTAATATCTCATATTCGTACATCAGTAAAGGGGTATATAATTTAGACAGAAACAATGATTACGACCAATTGAATATCTCCTTAAAACTAATGCTTTTGAAAGAAAAAATAAAACTAACTCTTTATGGAAACGACTTATTGAGTAGTAACAGACCTGAATACATTTCCGTTACCAACAGAATAAAAAACACCTTTAAACGATACGATGATAATCGTTTTTTTAGGATAAGTATTTCTTACAATTTTGGTGGAACACCCAAAAACAACGAACAACGTGAAAATAAAAACAGTGAAGAATTAAACAGAACGAATTAAACAGATTAAACAGCCCTGTATTTTGCGGCATACAATGCAGAAGAAAGGTTTTTAATAATGACAAATGAATTTCAGAGAACGAAAAGAAAGATTAGATTATTTGCTTGAAATGATTGAAAAAGGGTAATGCGTATCTTTAATTCAAATTGCAGTAAAATATGATTGCAGCGAGAGTACTGTAAAAAGAATGATTACAGACCCTAAGAGATGAAGAATATAGTATTTAATTTAAGCTTAAAAACAAACTTTTTTTAAATTTATTTGGTTTATATTATAAACTACTTTATATTTGCAATATATTTATTTAATTTAAAAACGATGAACGAAAAAAAAATTATCACACACAGAAAGCTTACAACTCATTCAAGAAATGATGGGTATAGCTAAAAACAAGGTTACAGAAACAGGGTTTCATTTTATGTTGTGGGGCTTTTTGATAGTAGTAGCAAGCCTTACCCAATATTACCTAATTGGAAATGGATTTGGGAATGATTCAAATTTAGTTTGGTTGATTATGCCTGTTATTGGTGTACCCATTGCATTTATTTACGAGTACAAGCGGGGGAAAAAATATCAAACAACTACAAAATTTGACAAAGTTTATGGTTTTTTATGGTCGGGTTTTGGAATTACGCTAGTCATTACAATTTTTATTTCCCTAGCACATCATATTAATCCGATTGCATTTATATTAGTATTGGTTGGCTTAACCACATTTGTATCAGCTGCGATTTACAAATTCACACCATTGTTAATTGGCTCTATCGTATTTTGGATAACGGGAATTCTTTGTGTTTTTGTTGCTGTTCCAGAGCAGTTACTCATTTATGCTGGAGCAATATTTATTGGTTATGTTATTCCTGGATTGTTATTATGGAAAAAATCGAAAACCAACGCAGATGTTTAAATCGTTAGATTCGCTACTCAATTCAGAAATTCGGTTAGCTGTTATAAGTTTACTTGTAAGTTTAGAAAAAGCTGATTTTAAATTTTTAAAGGAAAAAACTCGTGCTTCGTCAGGCAATTTAAGTGTGCAATTGCAAAAGTTAAACAAAGCTGGTTACATCGAAATCAACAAATCATTTAAAAATAATTATCCTTTAACAACTTGTAAAATAACAACTAAAGGAATGGAAGCTTTTGAAAAATATGTAGATGCAATTCAATCTTACATTAATATTTCTAAATCCAATTAGAGTTTGTCCATTTAGTCAAGAGGCTGAACTGTAAAGTTCAAATTCGAGGCTTTCGCAGTTTTTAAAATCAGGAGTTTACTTTTGTAAATGACTGGTTTTTAAAACAAGAATAACGAAGAACTAAGCGAAGCGAACTCATGAAAACCTTTATAAAACAATAAAAATGTTGAATAAATCGGACTTTACAGACAGACTCTAATTAGAGTTTTAAAAGATGGTAAAATAGTGGAAAATGGTAATCACCACCAACTAGTAACCAATAAAAATTACTATTTCAATTTGGTTAAAAACCAATTGGAATTAGGGAATTAGTTCCTCTTTTTCCTTAAAACGTGATGAATATCATTTTAATTTAAGTTCTATTTATTGAATTTTACGAGTCTTCGACATTTTCAACTATTGGAGGGTTAAAATTCATTACTATGCAAATCATAAAGTTAATCGTAAACGGAAAAGAACATAACGTAATTGTTGAACCACATGAAACTTTAGCACACGTTTTACGAGAAAAAATAAATTTAACAGGCACAAAATTAGGTTGCGAACAAGCCAGTTGTGGTGCGTGTACTGTTTTTGTTGATGGAAAAGTGGTTCAAAGCTGTATTACACCAGCATTGCGTGTTAATGGAAGTGTAATTACTACCATCGAGGGTGTTGCAGACCAAAACAAACTCCACAAACTACAAGAAAAATTTGTAGAAAAAGGGGCAATTCAATGCGGATATTGTACGCCAGGTATGATTATGACTTCGTTAGATTTTTTAGAAGAAAATCCTAATCCAAGTACGGATGAAATAAAAGAAGCTTTATCTGGTAATTTATGTCGTTGTACGGGTTATGTAAAAATTATTGAGGCGGTTGAAGCTTATGTTTCCGAATCTAAACAAACCTCCAAGGTTTCCAAAACCTTGGAGGTTTCTAAATTCAAAATGGTCGGACAACCTCGTCCTTACATTGAAGCTACTAAAAAAGTGCAAGGAACTGCCGATTATGCTGATGATATTAAAATTAAAAATGCTCTTTTCTGTAAGTTCCTCAGAAGTACTCACGCTCATGCAAAAATCAACAACATTGATGTTTCTAAAGCACAAGCTGTTCCTGGAGTGAGAGCCATAATTACAGGAAAAGAATTGCCGATAACTTTTGGCGTTTTGCCCATTTCGCAGGATGAAACGGCAATAGCGATTGAAAAAACACGTTACATTGGCGAAATAGTTGCTGCCGTTGCTGCCGATACCGAAGAAATTGCTCAATATGCTTGTTCATTAATTAAAGTAGATTATACTCCAATTCGTCCATTTTTTGATATGCAAGAATGTTGCGAAGACATAGGAACAGATGAAAAAATTCACGAATACGGTAAATTTAACAACAACATTCATAAAAAAGCCGAATTACGTTTTGGCGACCAACAAGAAGGCTTAGCAGCAGCTGACAACAGGCTTAAAGTTGACTTTGATTTTCAAGGAATTAATCATGGTTTTACCGAGCCTCATGCTGCAACTGCTTATTGGGACGAAAACGGTTTAACCATTATTACTGCAACTCAAGTTCCTCATTATTTGCATCGTTTTTTGGCTAAAGTTATGGAAGTACCCATGAATCGTGTTCGGGTAATTAAACCTTATGTGGGTGGAGGTTTTGGTGGTAAATCTGATCCTTTTCCTCATGAAATGATTATTTCACATTTATCACGAATGTTGGGGCAACCCGTAAAAGTTCGTTTTACCCGTGAGGAAGTCTTTTTATCCAATCATGGCCGACATCCTACAAAATTAACCATTGATATGGGGGTAAATAACGATGGAATTATTAAAGCTTTAGATGCCGATGTAATTATTGATGGCGGTGCTTATGGAAGTTTTGGAGTGGTTACCACCTATTACAACGGTGTGCTTTTACAAGCTCCCTACAAGTTAGATAATTTTGGTTTTAGAACCAGAAGAGTTTACACCAACAAACCTCAATGTGGTGCTATGCGTGGGCATGGAGCAGTAAATTCACGTTATGCAGTGGAAACCATGATTGACCGTTTTGCCGAAAAATTAAACATGGATCCATGCGAGCTTCGTTTTAAAAATTTCTTGGATGAAAATACAATAACTGTTGGTCAGTATCGAGTTACTTCTAACGGAAGTGTAGAATCACTCAAAAAAGTGATGGAGCTTTCCGATTGGAAGAACAAATATAAAAAACTTCCTAAAGGACATGGAATTGGTGTTGCCTGCGGATTTTTTATCAGCGGAAGTGCATTGCCTATTCATTGGAACGAATATCCGCAATCGGTAGTTCATTTAAAAGTAGATTTAGATGGACGGGTTTTGGTAACCTCCGGAGCCAGCGATATTGGGCAAGGCAGCGATACCATGCTAGCCATTATTGTGGCAGAAGTGTTAGGTTTAAGTTTAGACAATATTTTTATAGTTGCGGCAGATACCACATTAACTCCAATTGATTTAGGAAGTTATTCAAGTCGGGTAACTTTTATGGCTGGAAATGCTGCAAAAATGGCTGCCGAGAACCTAAAAAAACAGATTTTGGAAGCCGTTGCTAAACTTCATCAAGTTGAAAAATCGGAACTAAATTTCCAAAACGAGCGCATATTTACCAACGATAGAAAAATAGACTTAACTTGGGTGGAAGCCATTGAAAATGCAACTAGAAAAGTGGGTGCATTAAACAGCACAGGAGCTTACAACTCACCAAAATTAGGTGGCGATTTTAAAGGAGCTGGGGCAGGATTAAGTCCTTCGTATAGTTTTGGAGCTGTTATTACCGAAGTAAAAGTAGATATGCAAACGGGTCATGTAAAAGTAATTGACATTTGGGGTGCTCACGATGCTGGAAAAGCAATTAATCCATTGGCAGTTGAAGGGCAATTAGAAGGTTCCTGGCACATGGGAATGGGACAAGCATTGAGTGAACAAATGAAATACCACAATGGGTTGTTGGTCAACAGCAACTTGGTGGATTACAAAATCCCAACCAGTAAAGACACACCTCCCATCCACACCAACATTATTGAAACCATCGACCCAGAAGGCCCTTTTGGAGCAAAAGAATGTGGCGAAGGAGCAATACACCCAGTAATTCCAGCTATAGCAAATGCTATTTATGATGCTGTTGGAGTTCGAGTTACTTCGTTACCAATTACTTCGGAAGTAGTGTTGAAGGAGATGAAAAAAAGTAAAGTAGTAGAAAAAATTTAAAAACCACAGAGACACCAAGTTCACAGAAAAAAACAAAAATGAATACAATAAATCACCCACCCTACCCTCCCTCAAGGGAGGAAACCACAACGGAGGACACTCTCCCCTTGAGGGGAGTTGGAGGGGTGAATTATAAGAGGAATAAAAATGAAACCTCAAACCTTAAATTTATTATGATAGTAGAAAAAAAATACATCCTCGCAACAACCGTTCAAGAAGCCATTGAACAAGCCGTTGCCAACAAAGGAAACTTTAAATATTTGGCTGGAGGAACCGATGTAATGGTCAACCGATTTCAAGGAAATGAAACATCCGGTTGTTTAATCGACATCACCAAAATAACCGAACTGAAAGGTATAGCCAAACAAGGCGATTTTTTACGAATTGGAGCATTAGAAATTTTGGAAGAGCTGAAATTTAATGCAATCATCAAACAAGAATTTCCGATGTTGATTGAAGCTGCACTTTCGGTAGGTTCGCCTTTAATCAGAAAAACTGCAACCATCGGTGGAAATGTATTGTGCGAAAACCGTTGTTTGTACTACAACCAAAGCGAATGGTGGAGAGAATCTATAGGATATTGTTTAAAATGCGATGGCGATATTTGTATTGCAACAGGTGGAAAAAATGCTTGTTTTTCGGAATTGGTTTCTGATACTGCTCCAGCTTTAATTGCCATGGATACTGAAATTGAATACGTTGACGAAAAAGGAACACATCGTCAAAAATTGGAAAGTATCTATACTGGAGATGGTGTAAAGCCAAGAAATATTCCTGAAAATGCTATGGTTACTTCATTATTTCTTCCTTTAAACCGAGGTTTTAAAACAGCCTTTTTTAAACTCAGAGAACGAGAAAGTTTAGAATTTACCTCATTAACTTCTGCAATTGCTATCGACAAAAACGGAAAATTAAAAATTGCACTTTCGGGCGTTGACCCAAAACCTGTGGTAATTGAAGGAAATGTAAATGATGATAAAGCAGCATTAATTAAAAAAGCAATCAAAGGCTCTCGTGCTGTGGATAACGACATGTATTCACGCAAATACAGACGAGAAATGATAGCTGTTTATTTGGATAGAAGTTTTAAACTATTAATTCAATAAATTAATAGTGGACTTTTTTGTCTTTTATTATTTATATTCCTAAATTTGTGGAGAATTAAAAATCGCTAAAAATGGAACACAACCCTCTAAAAGTAATGTACAATGAACACGATGTTATTGTAAAAGCAGAAAAAATAATTGAAAAATTGGAAAATACTTGGGAACAGAATCCCGAACAATATGCCGAGAAAGTAAAAAAATTAGTGGAATTTTTTCGTGAGTATGCTGATGGCTATCATCACCGAAAAGAAGAAGATGTTTTATTCCCAGCAATAAAAGACCATCCTGATTTTGTTTTGCAAGAAATTATTGAGGAATTTGAAACGCATCACGAAGATTTTAGAGAATATGCCGCAGAAATCGTAGAATCAGTTGAAGAATGTGATTATGCTCGTTCGTATAAAGTTTTAAAACAATATATTGGCGATTTGCTCGACCACATTGCAGCCGAAAATGACGAATTGTTTGTGCTTGCCGAAAGTCTTATGGACGAACAACAATTAGAAACCATCTATTTTAAATTTATGGATGTTGATATGGAATTGGGCGAAAGTAGAAAAAAAGAATACGAGCAAATGATAACTACATTGTAGGTATAAAAATGCCACAAGATTTTCCCAAAAACACAAAAACTCCAAGGTCAATAACGATTATTAGATAGTGATTGAAATAAGTCAATGTTTTTTGTAGCTTTGCGTTTTTAAATTTATAAAAATGCAAGAAGAAAGTACACCTTGTCCGCAATGTAAATCGCCTTATGGATATCCAACTGGCAATAGTTTATATGCATGCCCAGAATGTGGTTTTGAATGGAATCCAGAAGAATTAGCTGCTGAAGACGCATTGGTAGTAAAAGATGCTAACGGCAACATTTTAAAAGACGGTGATGATGTATCTATAATTAAAGATTTACCAGTTAAAGGCTTTCCAAAATCAATAAAAGTTGGGACAAAAGTTAGAAACATTAGATTGGTTGAGGGCGACCACAACATCGATTGCAAAGTTGACGGCTTTGGTGCTATGGCTCTAAAATCTGAATTTGTAAAAAAAGTTTAGATTATTTTACAACCGTGAAAGCTATCCTATCTTCCAAACCTTATAACGATTATTCTACGTTTATTAAAAATAAATTTGGCGAACGAGTACAAAAAATTTCGTTAGATACTGGTTTTACTTGTCCAAACCGAGATGGAACAAAAGGAGTTGGCGGTTGTACCTATTGCAACAACAACACGTTTAATCCTTATTATTGCAAGCCGAGCAAAAGCATAACCCAACAATTGGATGAGGGCATTGGTTTCTTTTCTAAGAAATATCAAACTAATCAATATTTAGCTTATTTTCAGGCATATACCAATACCTATGCTGATATTGAATTGGTAAAAGAATTGTATTTAGAAGCCATCAACCATCCAAAAATTATTGGTTTGGTTATTGGCACTCGTCCCGATTGCATCAATGCCGAATTGATAGCTTTTTTATCCGATTTGGCGACCAAACATTACATTGCATTGGAGTTTGGTGTGGAAAGCACCATCAACCGAACACTCGATTTTATTAACCGTTGCCACACTTTTGAAGAAACCATTGCAGCTTACGAATTAGCCAAAAACAAAGGGCTGCATTTGGGAGCTCATTTAATTATTGGATTGCCAGGCGAAAGTAGAGAAGAAATGCTCAACCATGCTGTTAAACTCTCCAAATTGCCCATCAACACCCTTAAAATACATCAATTGCAAGTGGTAAAACATACCATGATGGCTCAGCAACTCAAATCAGAACCCAGTTTATTTAATCTTTTTGAGTTGGATGATTATATTGAATTTATCTGCGAATTTGTTGCCTTACTTCGTCCTGATATTATTATTGAACGGTTTATCAGCGAATCGCCACCACATTTACTTATTGCCCCAAAATGGAATGGCTTGAAAAACTTCGAAATCGTTGCCAAAATTGAAAAACGAATGGCAGAAAGAAATTTGTGGCAAGGGAAGAATTTTGATTCTACCCCACTTATGCCTTCACTTTAAATAGAGTTTGTCCATAATGTCCGATTTATTCAAAGTATCTATTGTTTTTAAAGGTTTTCATGAGCTCACTTCGCTCGGTTCTTCCCCCTCTGTCCGTAGGTACTGTCATAAAAAACAAATAAAAGTCATATTTTTTTTATAATTTTGTTTCAGACGAAAGAAAGCACACTTCGATTCTTCGATGGATGTTTATCTTGTGAAGCTTCGGTAAAAACCGAAGC
>JAHYJH010000207.1 GCA_019429185.1 Vicingaceae bacterium | reverse complement strand
CTTGCTCTTTTGCTCGCTAATTGCGTTGAAAATACTCGCCATAGCGTTGCTATGTCTGTGTTTTTCGTCTTATTAGCAAACAAAATAACTTTGCCTATTCTGTACACTTTATTTCATTACAGACCCTAATGAATTTATAGTTTAAATTCCTTTTTTATTTTTTCTACAAAATCTAGTTCTTCCCATGGAAAAAGCTTTACCTTGATTTTTCTCTTTTCACCTGAACCATTGGTAAACTCTTTAGTTATGGTTTCTGTTTTTCTTCCCATGTGTCCATAAGCTGCTGTTTCGGAATAAATTGGTGTTCGTAAACTAAATCTTGTTTCAATAGCATAGGGGCGAAGATCAAATAGTTTTTCTATTTTCTTAGCTATTTCACCATCATTCAATTTCACATTTGCAGTTCTATAAGTATTTACAAAAACACCTACAGGTTTAGCAACACCAATAGCGTAAGCAACTTGCACTAATGCTTCATCGCACAAACCTGCTGCAACCATGTTTTTTGCAATGTGCCGAGTTGCATAAGCTGCAGAGCGGTCAACTTTACTTGGGTCTTTTCCTGAAAAAGCACCACCACCGTGAGCTCCTTTTCCTCCATACGTATCAACAATAATTTTTCTTCCTGTTAAACCAGTATCTCCGTGTGGACCTCCAATTACAAAAATACCTGTTGGGTTTACATGGTAAATAATTTTATCATTAAACAAAGCTTGTATGTGCTTTGGAAGTATTTTTTTTACTCTAGGGATTAAAATGTTAATTACATCATCTTTAATTTGTTTAAGCATTTTAGCTTCCGTGTCAAAATCATCATGTTGCGTAGAAACAACTATTGCATCAATTCTAATGGGTTTATTGTTATCATCATACTCAATGGTTACTTGCGATTTTGAATCGGGACGAAGGTATTTCATTTTTTTACCTTCTCTTCTGATGGCAGCTAATTCTTTCAACAACAAATGAGAAATTTCTAACGCCAACGGCATATAGTTATCCGTTTCTTTTGTTGCATAGCCGAACATCATTCCTTGATCTCCTGCTCCTTGGTCTTCTTTTTTCTTACGTTCAACCCCTTGGTTAATGTCTGGTGATTGTTCGTGGATAGATGAAAACACGCCACAAGAATTTCCATCAAACATATATTCACTTTTGGTATAACCAATTTTATTAATGGTATCACGAGCAATTTTTTGAACGTCAAGGTAGGTGGTTGATTTTACTTCTCCAGCTAACACTACTTGCCCTGTGGTTACTAAAGTTTCACAAGCAACTTTTGATGCGGCATCAAAGGCTAAAAAATGATCAACTAATGCGTCAGAAACTTGGTCAGCAACTTTGTCTGGATGACCTTCAGATACAGATTCAGATGTAAATAAATACGACATTTAATTTATTTTATAAGTTAATAAAAAAGAAACGCAGACTGATAGCAATGTGAAAAGTACACGTTTTAGCATTTTTTCATGTGGTTGCAAGCAGCCAAATCATTCCACAATTAGGGTTCAAAAATACTTTTTTTTTATTAGTTATTTAATTTAACGGATATTTTTTATTCTAAATTAATTTTTTTGCAATTTCAGTATAATTGTTTTTAGAGGCTTTATCAAAGGCTGTTTCGCCTGCACGATCTTTTCTATGAAAATCAGCTTTATGTTGTAATAAAATATCAACAATTTCAGATAGACCTTCTTGAGCTGCAAACATAATAGGAGTTGTAAGCGTTCCATCATCTGCATTTACATCTGCTCCTTTTTCTAATAAAGCTTTAACTATTTTAGGTTGATTAAACATTACTGCCATTGTTAAAACTGAACGGGTATCAAATTGATCGTTTGGGTTCGCTCCATTTTCTATTAAAAGTAATGCTGACTTTTCGCTGTTAGCAAACAATGCTGTTATTAATGGGGTAAAATCATTATTGAGTTCCATTGAATCTAAGATGATGTTGTTTGAAATAAATTCTTGAATTATTAATGTGTTATCGTTTATAATTGCATCTTCTAAATTTTCTTCGCTGTATTTATTCTCTTTTAGTTTCCAATCTTGCAATTGAAATTCATATATTTTTAAAACTGTTTCATCATAATTGTTTTTTCGAGCAGCATCCAGAGGTGTTAATTCTTCTTTGTTCATTAGGTTAGGATTAGCTCCATTTATTAAAAAAAATGCTGCCACATCTTTATTATTTAGTGTTACAGCATAGTGCAACCACGTGTTTCCCAAACTATCTTGTTGATTTAAAAAAGAGGATTTATTTTCTATGGTTTGAAAGGTTCCTTTTAATTTATCTATTTCATTATTCTGAATACTTAAATAAAGTTCATTTTTGTTGATTTCTTTTTGTTTACTATTACAGCTACTATAAATCGCAACTAAAAGAATACCACTAATAACTATTAACCCAAGTTGCAGCTAATTAACCCGAACTTCCTTTATTTAAAGCATATTGGTAATTTTTAATTTCCAGTTTGTGTACTACGGATTTTTTTGTAAAAGGTTGTTTTTTTATTTTTAGGGTGGT
>JAHYJH010000068.1 GCA_019429185.1 Vicingaceae bacterium | reverse complement strand
ACCTGGTAATAATTTGCGCTTAGGTTCATCAAACAATGAAACAAACGCAACGAATACGAAAGAAAATGGAATAACCCTTTATCCTAACCCAGCTAATAGTCAAATTACTGTTACTCATCAGTTGGAAGCCAAAAATGGAACAGTTTCTTTAGAAATTATGGATATTATGGGCAGAGTGTTGCTTAACAAAACCATTAACAATACGAATAATAACATAGATATCAATCCATTATCATCAGGCTTGTATTTCTTCACAGTTTCTCAAAATGGAAATGTGTTAGAAAGCGGCAAGTTGGTGGTGGAGTAAATTTGATTGGTTATTTTGAAATTAAGAACCGTAACAACTAGTTGTTACGGTTCTTTTTTTATATGAAGATTTAATTAATAATTACCCCACTCATAAAAATTTCTTAATTTTGGGAATCTTATCCTCATTCTTTAATCATTAAACAAGATAAAAATCAAAAAATATAACGAACAACATCAATGCAAAACATAGAAAAAGATTACAACACAAGAAGACCTCAAATGGTCATTCCTGAATACGGACGAAACATTCAAAAAATGATTGCTCATGCTGTTTCCCTTGAAGACAAGGAAGAACGTAATAAAATGGCAAATGCAATAATTAGTGTTATGGGACAACTCAACCCACACCTTAGAGACATTGTTGATTTTAAACACAAATTGTGGGATCATCTATTCATTATCTCTGATTTTAAATTAGATGTTGATTCTCCTTATCCTACACCTGATAAAGAATCTATTAATAAAAAACCCGAAAGACTTTCTTATCCTCAAAATGACATTCATTTTAAACATTATGGAAAAACTATAGAAAACTTAATTGAACAAGCCATACTATTTGAAGAAGGTGAAGAAAAAATAGCTCTTATTAAAATCATTGCCAACTTAATGAAAAAAACATACCTTACTTTTAATAGAGATTCTGTAAACGATGAGCTTATACTATCAGATTTAAAACTACTTTCTAAAAATAAATTGGTTTTAGAAAATGATTTTCAATTTATTTCTACAGAAAACATTTTGGCGTTAGATAAAACCAAAAGACAAACTACAAACGCTAAAAACAAGAAAACAAACAATAATAACCCACGTCCAAAGCAAAATAATTTCAAAAAAAGAAAATATTAATGGGATCTTTTCAAATAAAAGGAGGAAACAAGCTAAAAGGCGAAATCATTCCTCAAGGAGCAAAAAACGAAGCACTTCAGGTTGTTTGTGCAGTTTTAATGACATCTGAAAAAGTTACTTTACACAATTTGCCCGACATCAGAGATGTTAATTTTTTAATTGATTTACTCGAAGAATTAGGAGTAAAAATAGAGCGAGTTGGAAACGGAACAGTTCATTTTGAAGCCAACAACATCAACATCAATTACCTACAGACAGAACAATTTAAAAAAAGAGCTGCATCACTCAGGGGTTCAATAATGATAATGGGACCCTTATTAACTCGATTTAAAATTGCTTATATGCCCAAACCTGGTGGTGATAAAATTGGAGCAAGGCCATTGGATACGCATTTTTTAGGTTTTTCGAAATTAGGAGCAACATTCAGTTATGATGCAGATAAAGGATTTTATACGTTAAAAGCAGATAAATTAGCTGGAAGATACATTCTTTTAGATGAACCTTCCGTAACAGGAACAGCTAATATTTTGATGACCGCTATAATGGCGAAAGGAAAAACTACCATTTATAATGCTGCATGCGAACCCTACTTGCAACAACTTTGCAGCATGCTTAATAGCATGGGTGCAAAAATCACAGGTGTTGGTTCTAACCTATTATACATTGAAGGTGTTGATGAATTACATGGATGCACACACACTTTATTGCCAGATTTTATTGAAGTAGGCTCTTTCATTGGATTAGCGGCAGCAACACAATCTGAAATTACAATAAAAAATTGCAGAGTAGATATGTTAGGACGAATTCCTGAAACTTTTCAACGATTAGGAATACAACTTGAAATTAAAGGAGATGATATTTTTATTCCGCATCAAAAAAATTATGAGATACAAAAAATGATAGATGGATCAATACCTACTATCTACGATGCCCCTTGGCCTGGATTTACACCTGATTTATTGAGTATAATTTTAGTAACTGCCATTCAAGCAAAAGGAACAGTGCTAATTCATCAAAAAATGTTTGATAGCCGATTGTTTTTTATTGATAGGCTAAAAGACATGGGAGCTCAAATAATTCTTTGCGATCCACACAGAGCAACAGTAATTGGAATAAATAGAGACTATAATTTAAGAGCTACAACCATGTCATCGCCCGATATTAGAGCAGGTGTTGCTTTACTTATTGCAGCACTAACAGCAGATGGAACAAGCACTATCAACAATATAGAACAAATTGACAGGGGTTATCAATACATTGACACCCGTTTAAATGCATTGGGAGCTCAGATTGAGCGATTGGATTAATATAATATTAGGCTATTACTTCTAATACAAAAAACGGTATGTCTTTTGCTTTACATTTCAATATTAATCTAATTCCGTAACTTAGCCAAAATTTATTTTAAATTATGAAAACATTCAAAAAATTTAAAGCATCAATTACATTGGGGTTAATCATAATAATCACAGCAGGTTTTATGCTTAAACAAGAAACGGGTTTAAACATAGGACAAAAAGCACCTGATTTGGTTTTTAATAATCCTGATGGCAAAGAGATAAAACTTTCTTCTTTAAAAGGAAAAGTAGTATTAATTGATTTTTGGGCTTCGTGGTGTGGTCCATGCAGAAGAGAAAATCCTGAAGTAGTAAAAGCATACAAAAAATTTAAAGATGAAAAATTTAAAAATGGAAAAGGTTTTACCGTTTATAGTTATTCTTTAGACAAAAATATTGAAGCATGGAAAACAGCCATAGAAAAAGATAAATTGGAGTGGGAATTCCATACAAGTGACCTAAAAGGATGGAGTGCTGAAGGTGCTCAATCTTATGGCGTTAGAAGTATTCCAATGAACTACTTAATCAATGGTGATGGTATTATTATAGCAAAAAATCTTAGAGGAGAAACTTTAGAAGCTGCTTTAAAAAAATATTTAAAATAGAAAATCACATACTAAAAGTTGTGTGAAAAGGCAGAAGCTATCTTCTGCCTTTTTTTCGTAATAAAAATCACATTTTATAAAAAAATATGACAATATGACTATTAATATATAAATGGTAGTATTTTTGAAAACGCTTAAAAAAAATTAAACTTAAAAACTATGTCAACTAAAGAAGAAGAAAAAGAAGAAAAGATTGTTGTAAATGAAAACCAACAACAGCTCGAAGCAGAAATAGCTGATAATGAAAAAGAGAACCTATCTGTTGAAGAAGAATTAGAAATAAAATTGAAAGAAGCTAATGACAAGTTCTTGCGTTTATATTCTGATTTTGAAAACTTTAGAAAAAGAACTCAAAAAGAAAAACTAGATTTGTACAAAACCGCTGGAGAAGAAATAATAACTGCGTTACTTCCTATTTTAGATGATTTTGAAAGAGCGAACAAAGCAATAGAAGATGCAAAAGATATTAAATCTGTTAAAGAAGGAATTAAATTAGTACACGAAAAATTACTCAACGTACTAAAACAAAAAGGATTAGAAGCTGCAAAATCAGCAGTTGGAGAACCTTTTAATGTTGAGTTTCATGAAGCCATAACACAAGTACCAGCTCCATCAAAAAAGCAAATTGGAAAAGTAATTGACGAAGTTGAAAAAGGATACTCACTTAACGGTAAGGTAATTAGATACACCAAAGTGGTGGTTGGACAGTAAAATATTTGAAATTCAATATTTTATATTTGAATTTAACCCCCAATAACAAATAACAAATAACAAATAACAAATAACAAATAACAAATAACAAATAACAAATAACAAATAACAAATAACAAATAACAAATAACAAATAACAAATAACAAATAACAAATAGCAAATAGCAAATAACGGGTAACGAATTAAAAATGAGCAAGAGAGATTATTATGAAGTATTAGGTGTTTCAAAGAATGCCTCAGAAGCAGAAATAAAAAAAGCTTACCGCCAAATGGCAATCAAGTATCATCCCGACAAAAACCCGGATGACAAAAGTGCTGAAGAAAAATTTAAAGAAGCTGCTGAAGCCTATGAAGTATTGAGTAATGCAGAAAAAAAACAGCGTTACGACCGTTTTGGGCATCAAGGAGTTGGAGGAGCTGCTGGAGGTGGATTTAGTGGTGGAGGAATGAATATGGATGACATATTTTCTCAATTTGGAGATATTTTTGGAGGAGGAGGTGGTTTTGGTGGCTTTGGCGGAGGTCAAAGCAGACGACAACGTGTTCATAGAGGGAGTAATTTAAGGGTTAGAGTAAAAATGACCTTAAAAGAAATTGCCAATGGTGTAGAGAAGAAAATTAAGGTCAATAAACTTGTAAATGCCGAAGGTGTTACATTCAAAACCTGTTCTCAATGTCAAGGTTCTGGGCAAGTTACCCGAATTGCAAATACCATTTTAGGTCAAATGCAAACATCTGCACCTTGTCCTTCTTGTGGTGGAGATGGAAAAATTATTGATAAAAAACCTGCCGATGCAAATCATGAAGGACTAGTAAGAAAAGAAGAACTAATAACGATAGATATCCCTGCTGGTGTTGAAGATGGCATGCAACTTTCTGTTTCTGGCAAAGGAAATGCTGGTCCAAAAGATGGAATTGCTGGTGATTTAATTGTACTAATTGAAGAAATTCCTCATGAAACAATCAAACGAGATGGTGTTAATTTGTTATACGATTTATACCTCAATTTTTGCGATGCTGCCTTAGGAGCTTCTTTAGAAATTCCTACCATAGATGGAAAAGTGAAAATAAAAATTGAACCTGGTACTCAAAGTGGAAAAGTACTTAGATTAAAAGGAAAAGGGCTACCTCAAATTCAAGGTTATGGAAGAGGTGATTTCCTTATTTATATAAATGTTTGGACACCTCAACAGCTCTCAAAAGAAGAAAAATCAGCAATAGAAAAATTAAAAAAATCTGAAAATTTTGTTCCAAAACCAACAAGTAAAGACAAAGGTTTTTTTGATAGAATGAAAGATTATTTTAAATAATGTCTAAAATCTACAACTGTTTTACGATAATCACATCTTACCCCAAGCACTTGGAGTGCAAACGAATTTAGATACATATATGATTTTTAAAGATGTAATATAAGTATCTCATAAACAAATGTATTAACATTAAAATTTTGCGAATTTAATGTTACAAAATACGTAAATATTTTTCGTAAAAATATAAAATCTATTCGTATTTTCAGATTTCCTTTTAAGTATTTTTCAAAACCATAACTTTTCTTCTTTTTTAATTCTTCTCTCTTACTATCAGGTAGATATTTTATTATGTAATTTTTGTATTATAAAAATTATACATTCCTTGTATTATCTCTAACTATTATATTTTTCACGCTTCAATTTTAAAAAATTTTATTAATATAATGAATTATCTTCTATATGACAAATTGAACATTTACAATTCTATTACTTTGAACATTAAAAACACACGGTTATGAAAATAAAATACTATCGCGATTTTTCCATTTTTGTTAAGCTATTATTGTTTGTATTACCCTTAGTTGTGCTATTGGTTTTTACATTGGGTTATATTTCTCAAAACATTGCTAAAAAAGCATTAACCGAAACCATACAAGGCAATCTTCAAAACACTGCCGATTTAAAAGTATCTAAATTAGAAGATTTTCATAAAAGAGTGCATGAAAATATTACTGCATTGCAAAAAGATATTTTTATTCAGCAATATACCGGTGATTTAACCATTAAAAATGATAGTGGTGAATCGTTAAATGCACAAGCAATGTTAATGAAACCGATGCACGATTTTGTAGAAACCTACAAATACCATTGTGTGAAATTAGTAAACACCGATGGTTATGTAGTTTATGCAACTGGTGCTGATCGTTTGCTAGGCACAAAAATTGGAGACCCTGGCGACCATGCGTTTTTAGAAGGTAGAAGAGATATTTATTTTTCTGATATATTTTTATTTGATAAAATTTATAAAATGGTTGTTTCTGCTCCAATTTATAGCGATAATGAATTTGTTGGTTTGGTAGCGATGGAATTAAACATGGAAGACATTTATTCTTTTGTGCAAAACACCACTGGCTTAGGCGAAACAGGAGAAACCTTGTTGGGTAAAAAAACCAGTAAAGGAGCGTTGTTTTTAAATCCGCTTCGGCACGATAAATCGGCAGCATTAATTAGAGAAGCAAAAGATGGTGATGTAAATGCAGTGCCAGTGCTTCAGGCAGTAAATGGAAACTCATCGCTAGGCATTTATAACGATTACAGAGGAGAAGAAGTGATAGCCGTTTCGCGTTTTGTGCCTTCTTTTAAATGGGGGTTGGTTGCAAAAATAGATACAAAAGAAGCATTTCAATCAGTAGAAACCATTAAAAAAAGTGTGTTGAGTATTTCTGTTGTTATGATAATTGTTTCATTTCTGTTAGCACTTTCTTTTGCTCGTTATATTATTAAACCTATAAAAATGCTTAAAGAAGCCATTTTAGTTTTAGGACAAGGTAATGTGGTAAAAGAAAAACTAGCAAAAAAAGGAAATGATGAAATTGGTGAAATGATAGATGCCACAAACAATCTTGCCGAATTTCAAAGTAACATCATTGCTTTTGCAACCAACATTGGCGATGGAAAATTTGATATAGCTTCAAACATTGATGCCTCAAAAGGTGAACTAGGAGCTTCACTCACCACCATGAGCGATAACTTACAACAAGTTGCTAAGGAAGACGAAAAACGAAATTGGGCAACTGTTGGATTAGCAAAATTTGCCGATATTTTACGCTCAAGAGATGAAAGTTTAGAAATGCTTTCAGATAAAATTATTGCCAATTTAGTTAAATACCTCAACGCCAACCAAGGAAACATTTTTGTAATTAATGAAGAAGGTAGCGAAAAATTTTTAGAACTCACCGCCAGTTATGCTTGGGATAGAAAAAAATTCAAAGAAAAACGCATTTTATTAGGCGAAGGATTAGCAGGTAGATGTTGGCAAGAAGCCGAAAGAGTTTACCTAACCGATGTGCCTAACGATTATGTTGAAATAACATCAGGCTTAGGAAAAGCAAATCCAACAAGCATATTAATTGTACCTATGAAAATGGATGAAAAAGTGTTTGGTGTAATTGAAATAGCCTCTTTTAATCAATTTGAAAGTTACCAAATAGATTTTATCGAAAAACTTGCCGAAAGCATTGCTTCAACCATTTATAACACTAAAGTAAACCTACAAACCGCCTATTTACTAGAAGAATCGAAAGAAATGACCGAAGAATTAAGAGCTCAAGAAGAAGAAATGCGTCAAAACATGGAAGAAATGCAAGCAACACAAGAAGAAATGGAAAAAATAACACAAGAAAAAGATGTAATTATTGCGGATCTAAAAAAGAAATTAAATAAATAGTGGGGAGTTGGAAGTGGGGAGTTGGAAGATGGAGGTTGTGAACTGAAGACTGTGAACTGATAAACTTTAAACCTTAAACCTTAAACCTTAAACATTGAACATTGAACCTCAAATAGTAGTTGGACTTACAGAGTTGCGAAAATTATCCGATTTTATACGTTATAAATATAATTTCGATTTTTCGCACTATGCTGTTGCTTCCTTTCAGCGAAGAATTATGCGTGTGATGGAAATACACAAATTAAACACCATTGATGATTTAATAAAAAAACTTGCTGCAAGTGTTACTTTTTATGATGATTTCCTGAAGGAAATAACTGTTAACACTACCGAAATGTTTCGTGATCCAAGCTTGTGGCGAGCCTTGCGAGAAAATATTCTACCCGAATTAAAAAACAAAACTACAATTAGAATTTGGCATGCAGGCTGTTCTTCGGGTGAAGAAATTTATTCTATGGCAATTTTACTCAAAGAAGCAGGGTTTAACGGAAATGTTAAAATTTGGGCAACCGACATAAATTCAAACGTAATTGAAACAGCCAAAGAAGGTAAATATCCTATCCGAAATATGGAATTAAATGAAGCTAACTATTCACGTTTTGAAGGTGTTGCTACTTTAAAAAATTACTATATCGAAAAAGATGGATTTGCTTTTATGGATAAAAACTTACTAAATAATGTAACTTTTAAAATTCATAACCTTGCCAATAAAGAAGTTTTCTGCAAATTCGATCTTATTATGTGTAGAAACGTATTGATTTACTTCGACAAAGTGTTGCAAGACGATGTATTCAAGCTATTTCATGAAAGTTTAAACCGACACGCTTATTTTGTGATAGGCTCAAAAGAATCCATGATTTGGAGTTCTATTAGCAATAAATTTAAACTCATAAATGATAGAGAAAAAATATACCAAGCATTAATATAATGATGTGAAAATTTGATATGTTGAATACAGAAAACCAGATACTAAAAAATGGTGAATTAATGATAAGTAATAAATGACCAAAAACATTAAAGTAATAATAATAGGTGGTTCGGCAGGAAGTTTTACGGTTGTTGCAAATATATTGAAAGAATTACCAAAAAATTTTAACATACCCATAATTATGTGCCTACACAGATTAAAACATATAAGAGAAGGATTCGTTGAAGCATTGCAGCTAAAATCGAACTTACCTGTTGTGGAGCCTTACGACAAAGAAAAAATAAAAGCGGGCGTTGTTTATTTAGCTCCAGCAAATTATCACATGTTAGTTGAATACACACAAACCATAGGATTATCAACCGAAGAAATGGTTAATTTTTCTCGCCCATCTATTGATTTAACTTTTCAAACCGCAGCTGGGGCTTATCGTTCCAATTGTGTGGGGATAATTCTTTCTGGAGCAAACAGAGATGGAGCAAAAGGGCTGAAATTTTTGAAAGAACATGGCGGAACTGCTGTTATTCAAACCCCCGAAGATTGCAAAGTTGATACCATGCCTAAAGCCGCAAAAGCAATAACAACCATAGATTACGAATTTACAACCGACCAAATTATTGATTATTTAAAGAAACTAACATCTTGAAAAGAACCATGCTAAAAAGTTTAACATACAGGCTAATAATTATAGGCTTTGAGCGTTGGATTCCCCTCTTGAGAGGGGGCAGGGGTGTGTAACTATAAAAAAATAAACTCTTGAAACGAACCTTAACCATATTAACGTATCTCCTTTTTGCCGCAGCATTTGCTTTTGGCTATTTTGCTTTTACTTCAGCAGAAAATACGCTAATTTATTTTAGCGCAAGTTGTGCAAGTTTTATTGGAATAATTTTAATTCTTTATTACCAACTTTCGTTAGAAAAAAAACAAAATGAAAATTTAACCCTTAATAATAATGTTGAAAATAGCGAAGAAGAGGAAGAACGAATTGAAGAAACAGAAACCACTAACCTTGAGGAAGAAATAGCCAAAAGAAAGCAACAATTTGAAACCTATATTCCAACCATAACACCAAGTGAACTAAAAACAAAGGAAGATTATATTATCAGCAAAATAGTAGAACTAACCCATTCGGATATAGGTATATTATACAACGTAAACCAACATATAACCGCAGTCGGAACTTATGCTCATGTTTTTGATAACGAAGAAGATAAAACATTAAAAAAAACAGAAGGATTGTTAGGACAGGTTGTGAAATCGAAAACCCAAATGCACTTAACAAAAATACCCGAAGGCTACATTTCAATCATTAGTGGACTTGGAAAATCAAATCCAAATAATGCCTTACTATTCCCTTTAGTTGATAATGAAAAAGTAGTTGGAATAATAGAAATTGCAGCTTTTGAACATTACACAACCATAGCCACAAAATTTTTGGAGGAAATAACACCTGTGCTTATAAAAACATTAAAAAATACAACATCATACAATGAATAAAAAGAAACCAACAGCAAATAAAATGAGGTGGACAATAATTATCATTATATTGTCGGCATTTGCTGTGCTTGATGGTTTTTTTCTTTATTATTCTTATACCACAGAAGTTGAACGAGCCGAAACAACGGTGCTTAATGAACTCCGAGCAATTGCACGCTCAGCTGCAATGCAAATAGATGGTGATGCCCACGAAAAATTAGAAAAAACCTACTTAAAAAAAGATGATATTACCAATAATACACAAGATTCATCTTATTATAAAGTGCATACTATCTTAGCTGATATTAAAGAAAAAAACAAACTAGAAACCACCATCTACACCATGATATTGGACAGAGATTACATCAAAAACAATGGTGAAACTAAATTTGTTTTTGGCGTTTCTTCCGATGGAACATTTTATCGGCACGAGTACCTAAAAGTACCCCAAGAATTGCTCGATAATTTTGCAATTGGAGGATTAATTCATCCCTACGAAACCGAAAATGGCGTTTGGTTATCTGCCTTCGAGCCAATTTATAATAACAATAGTCAATTGGTTGCCATCGTGCAAGTCGATCAGGTTTTTGATTCGTTTTTAGAAGAAGCATTTAAAGGAATATTAAGCAGCATTTTTTTCTCCATCGTTATTTTTATTTTTATTATTTTAACCATTATTAAAGTAAATCAACAAGCCGATAGACTTAGAGAAAACATAGCCAAGCAAACCGAAGTATTTAAAAACTTAGCCAACTACGCTAAAAAAATTGGCAAAGGTGATTATAATGCAAAACTCGAAAATATTGACAGAAACGATGTTTTAGGTAAAGCCCTAATTAAAATGGGATTAAACCTCCAAAAAAACAAAGAAAAAGATATTGCCGAAAATTGGTTAGCACTTGGTAGAGATAAAGTTACAACTGTACTGCGTGAGAATAATACATTGGAAGTTACTTCCTATAATGTGTTAGAAAAACTAATTACCTATTTAGATGTAGTTCAAGGCGGATTTTTTATGCTCACAAAAGAAAACGAACTTAACCTTACCGCAAGTTATGCTTACGGCAGAAAAAAACACACTACGGCAACTTATTTGCTTGGAAATGGGTTGATTGGTGAATCGGCTATTGAGCAAAAAACCATACATCGCACCGAAATTCCCGACAATCATTTAACCATTACTTCGGGGTTAATTAACGATAAAAAACCCAGTGCCATTTTAATTGTGCCTTTAGTTACCGAAGAAAAACTCCAAGGCGTTATTGAATTAGCCGCTTTTGAGCCTTTTTCTGAATTACAAATAAAATTGGTTGAAGAACTTGCCGAAATTGTTGCCCGAAGCATTTATAACCTTAAAGTAAACGAACAAACAGCCAATTTACTGAAAGAATCGCAAGAAATGACTGCCGAATTAAAAGAGCAACAAGCAAAATTGGAGCAGAATGCCGTTGAAATGCAAATTAAACAAGAAGAAATTGAACGTACAAACACCCAATTAGAATATCAAATTGCAGAAGTAAATAATGCACAAAAAAGGCAATATACACTGTTAGAAAACGCTTCAGAAATAATTACTATTTACGATGAAAATGGCATCACAAAATACGAAAGTCCTTCAATTAAACGAATTTTAGGCTACGAACCCGAAGATCTTATCGGAAAAAAATTAGAGCCTACTTTTAATGACTTATTTGATTTTCTGATAAAAAATCCAACGGAAACCAAAACCATTCAACTGCAACACAACAAAAAAGACAATACCAAAGTTTGGATGGAAACCACAGGTAGAAATTTCTTAAACGACCCTGCAATTAATGGTATTATTTTTAATTCAACCGATATAACCGAACGAAGAAAAGCGGAACGAGAACAAGTTATGCGAGGAAAAATGCAAGCCTTATCGGAAAATTCGGGCGATATTATTATCCGTTTCGATTTAAAAGGCGTTTTTCAATATGCAAATCCTGTGTTAGAAAAATATACACAATTTAATAAAACTAAGGTAATAGGTAAATCATTTCAAGAAATTAATTTTGATGATGAAATAAAATCGGCTTGGACAAACATTATTGCACAAGTTGAAAAAGACAAAAAATTAGTGGAAATGGAAATGGAGTTTCCAACCAACGAAGAACTAAAAATTATGGCAGTTAATGCTATTCCTGAAGTTGATGAAAACGGAAAGTTAGATACTATTTTAGTTGTTTCGCACGATATTACAAACCGTAAAAAACAAGAAGTAATTTTAGAAGAAACCAATAAAAAAATTACCGATAGCATTAACTACGCAAAACGCATTCAAAATGCAATCATTCCGAGCGTTAAAGAAATTCAAAAAGACATAAAAAATACCTTTATGCTTTATAAACCTAAAGATGTGGTAAGTGGTGATTTCCCTTATTATTTCAAAAAAGGAGATACCGTTTATTATGCAGCTGTTGATTGCACCGGACATGGAGTTCCCGGAGCAATGATGTCGTTAATAGGGCATTTGCTGCTCAATGATATTTTAAACGGAACGGAAACATTAACACCTGCCGAAGTGCTAGATAAATTACACGCTGGAGTAGTTAAAACATTAAAACAAGATGAAGGAGATGGGGTTAAAACTGCCGATGGAATGGATGTGGCATTATGCAGCATTAACTTAAAAACAAAACAAGTGCAATATGCAGGAGCACATCGTCCGCTTTATTTAGTTCGCAACAACGAGTTAAGCGAGTTTAAAGGCGATCGTTTTCCTATTGGAGGAAGTCAATATACAGGCAGAAAAGGGTTTACAAATCATACTATAAACATAGTTGAAAACGATGCCATTTATTTCTTTTCAGATGGATTGCCTGACCAATTTGGCGGTCCAGAAAAATTGAAATACGGTCCAAAACGAATTAGAGAAGGAATTTTAACGCATAACAATAAAAAAACAACTGAAATAAAAACCTATTTTGAAAAATCATACCACGAATGGATGGGCGATGTAAAACAAATTGATGATGTGCTTTTGATAGGAGTTAAATTTTAATGGATAATGGATAATGGATAATTTGAAGACTGTGAACTGATAAACTAAAAACTGATAAACTAAATAAATATGGAAAAAACAACGGTAAACATTGGATCAAATTACATGGATTTTGTGTGTAAATTCCACCAAACCATAAGAAGTCAAAACATTATATTGGTATATGAAGGAGAAATTAACCAATCCATTACCAAGGCATTTTCATCAATGACCGAGCAAAATTTAGAAGCAGAAGCCGACTCATCGGTAACGCAAAAAAGAGTGTATCACGTAATGGTGGAGTGCTTGCAAAATGTTTCTAAACATGCCGATTCAGAAAAAACGGGTGAACCTATCATTCCGGGAAGAGGAATTTTTATTGTAAGCCACAATGAAAGTGATTATACCGTAACAACCGGAAATGTGATTGCAAACGATAAAATTGAAATAATAACCGCTATGCTTAATAAATTTAATGCACTCAATCCTGATGAAATTAAAGAAGAATACAAACGCATGATTAAAGAAAGTCGTTTATCCGAAAAAGCAGGAGCAGGATTAGGCTTTATTGATATTGTTAAAAAAACAGGCAATAAAATTGAGTTTCATTTTGAAAAAATAAATGATAAAACCTCCTTTTTTGTACAAAAATCTAGTATTAACCGAGAAAAATAAATAAACACATGGAATTAATAAATATAGCAGCAACAGACGAAACACCTAAAGTAATTTTAGACACGCAAAACAATGTTTTTGAATTTTCTGGAAAATCACTTCCCGAAGATGTTACCACTTTTTATAATCCCATTTTAGATTGGTTAGAAAGCTTTGGTTTAGAGCCAAGTAATCCTTCAAAATTTGTTTTTAAAATGGATTATTTTAATACCGCATCTTCAAAATTAATTTTAGATATTTTAATGAAGTTAGAAGAAATTCATGAAGAACACAGTTGTATTGCCGTTGAATGGTATTTTAGAGAAGATGATGAAGATATGGAAGAGGCGGGCGAAGAATACAAAGATATTGTCGATATTCCTTTTGAAATTAAATCGTATTAGTAGTAAGGCATTAGTAGTAAGGCATTAGTCATAATTATTTGTTAAACGAAGCCCGAAGGGCTTTAATATGAATAATCTACAGCAAAGAAATACTATAAAGCAACCCTGAAAGGGTTGAATAAAAAAACATAATACGTTGAAATTAATCATAATAGATTTAGGAAAGATGTCTATTGAAAACGGATAAACTACTGCCTTTTACCTTTTAAACCTTTAATCTAATAAACTAAAATTATGAGCAAAAAACCATCAAAAATACATTTAAAACAAACTGAACAAACTCCTTTAGTTTGCTTAGACTATGAAAACACTGTAATGAAAATTTCAGGCATTTCTGTACCCGAAAATGCTACTGAGTTTTATAAACCTGTGTTAGATTGGTTGGAAGTTTATAGCCAAGCACCTAAAGAAAAAGCCGTTTTTTCTATTTTTTTAGATTATTTTAATACTGCATCATCAAAAATTTTTTTAGAAGTGATGAAACGACTTAAAAAAATTGCCAATCATAAAATAGAATGGGTTTGTTATAGTGATGATGAAGATATGTTAGAAGCTATTCAAGATTATAAAGAAATGATGGGAAATATTATTGTTGAACGCATTATAACCCGATAAAAGCAACAAAGGTAAATTATGAGTGAAGAAATACTAATAGCCTTAATGCGTTTGTTTGCAATCATTGCAAAACAAGATGAAGAGACCAATAATGTTAAGGTTAATTTTGTTCGCTCTTTTCTAAAGCATCAACTTAGCGAAGAAAAAGTAGATGAATATTTTCTTTTATTTGAAGAATACTATAACGAAAACAAAAGAAAAGGCGATGATGCCGAAGAGAAAAGAACATCGGTAACCGATTCGGTGCGTATTTTAGGAATTTGCAAAAAAATTGGAAAATCACTAACCCAACACCAAAAAATAATTGTACTTGTTCGGTTGTTTGAACTTATAAAATCCGACAATACCTTTACAAAAGAACAACTCGAAATTATTGATACCGCATCAAAAGTTTTTAAAATTGATACTACCGAATACAAAGCCATCGAAAACTTTGTAATTTCCGATACGTGTTACCTTTCCGATACAGATAACATTCTTGCACTAATCAACAAATCGGAAGAAGAAAAAACAGCCTCAAAACACATCATTACATTCGATAATTTGGTTGGAGCTGTGTTTATCCTTAAAATAGAAAGCGTAAACCTATATTTTATTCGTTATATCGGAAACATTCAGGTGCATTTGAATGGAAACACCTTGCCGCAAAAAGGAATTTATCTTTTAGCTAGCGGAAGTGTACTGCGTTTACCTGTTGGAAGACCACTTTATTACAGCGAAATAATTAGTCGTTTTGTGGAACGAGCAAGTGGCACTTCCATTTCGTTTGAAGCCAAAAACATTACCTATAAATTTCCTAACGGTGCAATAGGACTCCGAAACATAAATGTTGCCGAGCGTGAAGGAAATTTAATTGGTTTAATGGGATCGAGTGGAGCAGGAAAAACAACCTTGCTTAATGTGTTAAGTGGCATAGAAACGCCATCAGAAGGCGAAGTGATTATAAACAACAACAATTTACATCAAAACCCAAAAGCATTAGATGGCGTTATTGGTTTTGTGCCGCAAGATGATTTACTTTTTGAAGAACTTACCGTTTACAATAACCTTTATTTTAATGCAAAAATTTGTTTTAAAAACCTTTCCGAAAAAGCATTAGAACACCTTGTATTAAAAACACTTGACAACTTAGGCTTGGCACACATAAAAGACCTAAAAGTAGGCAATGTGATGAATAAAACCATTAGTGGTGGGCAACGAAAGCGATTAAATATTGGTTTGGAGTTAATTAGAGAACCTTCCATTTTGTTTTTAGATGAACCAACATCAGGGTTATCATCAAAAGACTCCGAAAATGTGTTGGATTTATTGCGTGAACTTTCCTTTAAAGGCAAACTTATTTTTGTGGTAATTCATCAGCCTTCATCAGATATTTATAAAATGTTTGACAAGATAATATTGTTAGATACAGGTGGTTACCAAGTTTTTTATGGCAATCCAGTGGAAGCCGTTTCTTACTTTAAAAAAATTGATGCCCAAATAAACAGCGAAGCAGGTGAGTGTACTTTTTGTGGTACGGTTAATCCAGAAACAATGTTTAAAGTAATTGAGGCAAAAGAAGTTGATGAGTATGGAAATTATGCCGAAACCCGAAAAATAAAACCCGAAAGATGGAATGCACTCTATAAAGAAAATAGCCCAAATTTAAGCATTGAAACTGTTTCTACACCGCCACCAAGCTCACTTAGGTTAAGAAATAAATTACAACAATTTGCTATCTTTTTTAAAAGAGATTTTCTTTCAAAACTGGCAAACAAACAATATCTTTTTATAAATTTATTAGAAGCTCCTGTGTTGGCTTTCTTTCTCTCTTTTGTAATTCGTTATATTACCAACCCCAAAACAGGCACTTACTTATTTAGAGAAAACGAAAACATAGCGGCTTATATTTTTATGAGTGTGGTTGTGGCTATGTTTATAGGGCTTACAGTGAGTGCTGAAGAAATTTTTAAAGACAGAATGATTTTAAAAAGAGAAGAATTTTTAAAATTAAGTCGTTTGTCTTATTTACTGTCTAAAGCAGGATTGTTGTTTATTTTATCTGCCATACAAACACTTAGCTTTGTACTTATTGGAAATTTTGTATTAGAAATTTATGGTTTAAACCTAAGTTTTTGGATAATGCTATTTTCTATTTCTTGTTTAGCAAACATTTTGGGATTGGTAATTTCATCTTCATTCAACTCTGCCGTAACGATTTATATAATAATTCCGCTATTAATAATTCCGCAACTTATTTTAGGAGGAGCCATGTTTAGCTACGAAAAATTAAACCATTTAATTGGTGGAGGAATTGAAAACGATGTGCCTTTTGTTGCCAATTTTATGCCTGCACGTTGGGGTTACGAAGGGTTAGTTGTAAACGCATACACCAATAATGAATATGGAAAATTATTTTATGATACCGAACGAAAAGAAAGTTTATGCAACTATAAACAATCGTATTACATTCCAAAATTAAAAGAATTACTCAACGAAAGCAAAGGTGTTTTGGCTTCAACTTCAGGGCTAAAAACAGGGCAAGCAATGATTAATTTACAGATTATAAAAAATGAAATTTTAAAAGAAAATTCCTTAAACCCTTCAGTAAAATATCCTTCACCCGAAAAACTCGATGTTGCTCATTTTAATACCAGTGTTGTAAACGAACTATACAACTATTTGGCAGAATTATCGTCTTTTTATAGCATTACTTATTTAGGTATTGTGATGAAAAAAGAACAACTCTTGGCAAAATCTGAAGAAAGTGCATCAACACAAATAAAAAAAATAAAAGATGCTTTTTTTAATGAAAATCTTAATGAAATTCTTACCAATTCCTTACTGAAAAAGAAGATATTAGTAACCGAAAATTATGAACTAAAACAAAAAATAGACCCTGTTTACAACTACCCCGAAAAAGCATTACTGAGTGTTATCACACATTTTTATGCCCCAAAAAAATATTTTTTTGGAAACCTAGTTTCAACTTTTTCATTTAACTTAATAACAATTTGGATATACACACTATTATTATTTATTTTTCTATATTTCAATATTTTAACAAAAATATTTAACATAAAAATACCCCTTTTTAAATCAAAAAATGAATAACTTTTTAGTATAAACATAAACTTTTTTAAAACAAAATATAATCATTATGAAAAATCTCATCTACATTTTGCCGCTCTCATTGCTTTTTGCTTGTGGAGGTAACGAATCAACATCTCAAGAAGAAGATCTTTTAAACGATTTTGCTTTTGCAGATTCTGTTCAAAATCAGGTAACTATTTCGGAAGAAATAATCAATGAAATGATACATTCTATTCCTTCTCCGATAGAAATGACCAGTTTAATTCAATCAACGGGTGCCGATTTTAATCAAAGTTTATTAAACAAAACCGATAACCTTGATAAATACACAACCGCACATCAAAAAGCCATTAATTTAGGAATTTATGGAGCCGAATTGGGCTATTTAAACATCTATGAAAAAACAATGATTTCGGTTGATTATATTTCGGCAGTTAGAACATTAGCAAGAGATTTAAAAGTAGAGCAGTTTTTTGATTTTCAAACACTAAAACGGTTAGCAAATTCAAATAAAAACATTGATTCATTAATAAACATCACCACACAAAGTTTTTCTAAAATGGATGCGTTTTTACGAGAGCAAAACAGAACTAAAGCTAGTGTTTTAATTGTTACCGGGACTTTTATTGAAGGCTTGTATATTGCAACACAAATTGCGGAACAAAAAGCAAATCCTGAATTAGTTGAGCGTGTTGGAGAACAAAAAATGTCGATAGATAATTTATTATTAATGCTTAATGTATATAAATCTGACCCCGAAATGGAAACATTAGGTAAGCAAATTGGTAAATTAAAAAAATTATATGATGGAGTTCAAATTATTACTGTTTATGGCGAACCTACATCCAAAGAAGTTGATGGAATGTTAGTTATTGAAGATAACAGTACAAGTGAAGTAAAGATGAGTGAAGAACTTCTTACTCAAATAACTGAAAAAATAAAAGAAATACGTTCTAAAATTATTTAATGATGTTTAAAAAATTAGCTTTTTTTACGCTTATAAGTTTATTTTCAATGACAACAAAAGCACAATGCAACGACCAATTGTTAATAGCAGCAAGTGAAAAGTTAGAATCTTTTATCTATGTGAAAGATTTTAAGATAAAACTCAAGGAAGTAAAAGCAAAAAAAGACCCGGAGAATGTTACTTATACTGTTATCTTAAATAAAGATATGAAGTATCGTTTTATTATTGAGGATGCAAAAGATTTTCCTGGTCGTATGATTTTTGAACTTTATGGCGATCGAGGAAAAATAATGTCGAGTTACAATCCGGGCACTAAAAAACACTATACTGTGCTAGAATACAACTGCACAAAAACAGGAATTCATTATATAAATGTTGGGTTTCAGGACAAACAAGAAGGCTGTGGCGTGTTGGTGTATAGTTTTAACCCAAGTTGCAGGTCATAAGTTAAAAAAATGTTAAATTCAGTCAAAAAAGACCTTTAAAAAACTGATTTAATCCTATTAATCTTAAATATCCCAATAAAATAAGGGTTTAAGTTTTAGAATT